>JAUXVE010000134.1 GCA_030680415.1 Rubrivivax sp. | reverse complement strand
TCTGCGCGCCAGCGCCGCATTGCCGTGGCGCTTGCGCATCACGGCGTCCAGCTCGATTCGTTGTTCGCTCGTAAGCATCGTTCTTTGCATGCCTCACTATCTGTGGGCAATGCATCCGATTTCAATGATTCATTGGACTAGCCAGGCCCCGAGCCCGGCCTGGCCGCGGCGGCTACAGTGCGCCCCCATGCTCGCCTACCGTCACGCCTTTCATGCCGGCAACCATGCCGACGTGCTCAAACACCTGGTCCTCGCCCAAGTGCTCAGGCACATGGCGACCAAGGACAAGCCCTACACGCTGATCGACACCCATGCCGGCGCCGGCGGCTATTCGCTCGAAGGGCGCTACGCCCACACCAAGGACGAATTCCAGGGCGGCATCGCCAGGCTTTACCAGCGCAACGACCTGCCCAAGGTGCTGGCCGACTATGTCGCGCTGGTGCGCGAATTCAATGGTGGCGGTGCGCTTGCGCAATACCCTGGTTCGCCGGCGATCGCCAGCCTGCTGCTGCGCGCCGACGACCGCCTGCACCTGTACGAACTGCACCCGACCGACGAACGCATCCTGCGTGCCTTCCTGGGCTCGCGGCCACACACCACGGTCGGGCTGAGCGACGGTTTCGCGGCGCTGCACAAGGAGTTGCCGCCGCCGTCGCGCCGCGGCGTGGTGTTGATCGACCCCTCGTACGAAATGAAGGCCGATTACGCCAAGGTGCTGGCTGCCGTGCGCGAAGTCCTTCAAAGGTTTGCCTCGGCGGTGGTGCTGGTGTGGGTGCCGCAGTTGCGCACGCTCGAATCGCAGCAACTGCCGCAGCGCCTGCAGAACAGCGCAGCGAAGTCCGCGCCCAAAGGCTGGCTGCATGCGCGACTGACGCTGGCGGCTGCCGATGCGCGCGGTTTTGGCCTGCTCGGCAGTTCGATGTTCGTCGTCAACCCGCCGCACGGCCTGCACGATGCCCTGCGCGCGGTGCTGCCCTTCCTGGTCGAGACACTCGGCCAGTTCGATGGCGCGAACTTCCTGCTCGAACAGCAGGCCGCTTGACCCTCAGGGGTGCCAGCGACGGCGAAGAGGCGATGTGCCACAGGCTACGAGTACATTGGGGAATGCGTACATAGCGGTGTACATAATCGGGAAAGAGTTCTGATGGCAGACGGTTCGATCGCAGAGCAGGTCAGGCGAAGAAGAACGTTTGCCATCATTTCCCACCCCGATGCGGGCAAGACCACGCTGACCGAGAAGCTGCTGCTGTTCTCCGGCGCGATCCAGATCGCGGGATCGGTCAAGGCGCGCAAGGCCTCGCGCCACGCCACCAGCGACTGGATGGAAATCGAAAAACAGCGCGGCATCTCGGTCGCATCCAGCGTGATGCAGATGGAATACCGCGATTGCGTCATCAACCTGCTCGATACCCCCGGCCACCAGGACTTCTCCGAGGACACCTACCGCGTGCTGACCGCGGTGGATGCGGCGCTGATGGTCATCGACGCGGCCAACGGCGTCGAGCCGCAGACGCGGCGCTTGCTGCAGGTCTGCCGTGCGCGCAATACCCCGATCCTGACCTTCGTCAACAAGATGGACCGCGAAGTGCAGGAGCCGCTGGCGCTGATGGACGAGATCGAGCGCGAACTCGGCATGGAGGTGGTGCCCTTCACCTGGCCGGTCGGCATGGGCAAGCGCTTTCACGGGGTGATGGATTTGCGCGAGCAGCGCATGCGCGTGTTCGCGCCGGGCGAAGACCGCCAGCGCAACGACGACGAGGTGCTGAAAGGCCTGAACAACCCGGCCTATGCCGAGCGCTTCGGCGCCGAGTGGACCCATGCGCAGCACGATATCGAGCTGCTGCAGCACGCCGCGCCGCCCTTCGACGAGGCGCAATTCCTGGCCGGGCATCAGACGCCGATGTTCTTCGGCTCGGCGATCAACAATTTCGGCGTGCAGGAAGTCCTCGATGCGCTGGTCGATCTGGCGCCGCCGCCCTCGCCGCGGGTGGCGCTGCAGCGCACGGTGAATCCGGATGAACCCAAGTTCACCGGCGTGGTGTTCAAGATCCAGGCCAATATGGATCCGGCGCACCGCGACCGCATCGCCTTCGTGCGCGTGGCCAGCGGCCATTTCGAGCGCGGCATGCGCCTGAAGGTGGTGCGCTCCGGCAAGGAGCTGCGGCCGAATACCGTGGTGAGTTTTTTGAGCCAGCGCCGCGAGCTGCTCGACGAAGCCTTTGCCGGCGACATCATCGGCATCCCGAACCACGGCGTGCTGCAGCTCGGCGATACGCTGACCGAGGGCGAGGCCCTGCAATACACCGGCCTGCCCTTCTTCGCGCCGGAGATGTTTCGCAGCGTCGAAGTCGCCGACCCGCTGCGCACCAAGCAGTTGAAGGCCGGCCTGACGCAGCTCGGCGAAGAGGGCGCGATCCAGGTCTTTCGCCCGGTGGCCGGCAGCGTGCTGCTGCTCGGCGCGGTCGGCCAATTGCAGTTCGAGGTCGTCGCGCACCGCCTCGAACATGAATACGGCTGCAAGGCGCGCGTGATGCCCAGCCGCTTCCAGATCGCCCGCTGGGTGACCTGCGACGATGCGAACGGTGGCGCCAAGGAAATGCAGCGCTTCATCGAAGCCAACGCCCACCGCGTGGCCTACGACGCGGTCGATGCGCCGACGCTCTTGGTCGAATACGCGCCGGAGCTGCGGGCGATCGAAGCGAATTGGCCGAAGATCAAGTTCCACGCCCTGCGCGAACACGCGGGTTTGGTCTTCCAGAAGAAACTGGAAGGCTGAGGCTCGATCGGGCCTTCGGCGTCGCGCACAGGCGGGGCGACGGCTGGGACTGTAAAGGTCAATCCGGGCAAGGCGCGGCGTTTGACGTGCCTGTTCTGACCTGCGTGGGGGGGTTGATACGTAGATCGACACTAACATCGTCATACGCTAGACTGATCGATATGACCACCGTTACCGTCTCACCCAAGTTCCAGGTCGTGATCCCGCTCGAGCTGCGGCGCCGGCTCAAGCTCGAACCCGGCGCGAAACTGATGGTTGTGGAATTCAATGGCGCGCTGCGCATGACGCCGCTCAAGCCACCTGCCGCCCTGCGCGGGATTGCGCGCGGGCTGTCGACCGCGATCGAGCGCGAACCGGACCGGCGCTTGTGAGCACGGCGGGCCGCGCCCGGGTGGCAGTGCGGCGCAACGCGGCCCGCAAGGCCAAGCCGCCTGCCACGCCGATCGTGCTCGACTCGTCGTGCTGGATGGAATTCTTTGCCGATACCGAGCGTGCAGACGAGTTTGCGCCCGCCGTCGAGGCCGTTGAACGCCTGGTCGTGCCGGTGCTGACGATCTACGAAGTGGTGAAGAAACTCGCCCGCGAAGCCGGCGACGAAACCGCGGCCGCCGCCTTGTCGCTGATGCAGCGCGGAAGCGTCGTACCGATCGACCTGTCACTCGCCCTCGACGCCGCTGTCAATGGCCTGCCGCTGGCCGACAGCCTGATCTACGCCACCGCGCGGCGCCACGGTGCCGAGCTGTGGACGCAGGACGCGCACTTCGAGGGCCTCGCCGGCGTGCGCTACTTCGCCAAGCCATGAGCGCGCCGGGCCGTTCCCAAGGCGAATACCGCAGTGCGCAGCACGGTTGCCTGATGAGCCCGCCGGGCCGCCCCAAGGGCGAATACCGGAGCGCGCAGCGCGTAGGTTGCCTGATGAACCGCCTTGCCCTGTACCTCGACCTGATCCGCTGGAACCGCCCGGCCGGCTGGCTGCTGCTGTTGTGGCCGACGCTGTCGGCGCTGTGGATCGCCGCCGATGGTTTCCCCGGCTGGCATTTGCTGGCGGTCTTCGGGCTCGGCACGCTGCTGATGCGCAGCGCGGGTTGCTGTTTCAACGATGTCGCCGATCGCGATTTCGACCGCCATGTGGCGCGCACCGCGCAGCGCCCCGTGACCCGCGGTGCCTTGCCGGTGCGTGAAGCTCTGGCGCTGGGCGCGGCGCTCGCGCTGGCGGCCTTTGGGCTGGTGCTGACGACGAATGGGCCGACGATCCTGCTCTCGTTCGCGGCGCTGGCGGTGACGCTGATCTATCCGTACACCAAGCGCTTCTTCTCGATGCCGCAGGCCGTCCTCGGTGTGGCCTTCAGCTTCGGCATTCCGATGGCCTTCGCCGCCGTACAGGGCGGCAACGAGTGGTCGCTCGACGCCGTGCGCGCGGCGCTGCCCTGGCCGGCCTGGGCGCTGCTGGCCTCGAACCTGTGCTGGGTGCTGGCCTACGACACCGAATATGCGATGGTCGATCGCGACGACGACCTGAGGATCGGCATCAAGACCTCGGCCATCACCCTGGGTCGCTTCGACGTGGCCGGCGTGATGGCCTTCTACGCGCTGTACCTGTTGTCATGGGCCTTGCTCGGCCGCGCACTCGGCCTCGGTGCCTGGTTTTTAGCCGGCATCGCCGCGGCCGCGGCGCAGGCGTTGTGGCACTTCAGCTTGATCCGCGGCCGTGCCCGCGAGGCGTGCTTCAAGGCCTTTCGCCTGAACCACTGGCTCGGGTTTGCGGTATTCGCGGGGACAGCGCTGGACCTGGCGTTACGCTGAAGCGCCGAGCTCGCGCGCGCGCTGCTGCGCCGCTCGCACAGCCCGCACGATCGCCTCGTGTACCTTGTCGCTGCGCATCGATTCGAGCGCAGCGAAGGTGGTTCCGCCCTTGGACGTGACGCGCTCGCGCAGCAGGGCCAGCGGCTCGTCGCTCTGGGCTGCCAAGGCGGTTGCGCCTGTAAACGTGGCTTGCGCCAGCCTGCGGCCCTGCTCGCGCGTGAGGCCCATTTGCTCGGCGGCGTCGATCATCGCCTCGATAAAAAAGAAAACGTAGGCCGGGCCCGAGCCCGACAGCGCGGTCACCGCGTCGAGTTGCTCTTCGCGCTCGAACCACAAGCACTGGCCGGTGGGGGCGAGCACGGCTTGCACGACGTTGCGGTCGGCCGCACTCGCCGCCCCGCGCGCAAACAGCCCGGCGATGCCCTGGCCGATCAGTGCCGGCGTGTTGGGCATCGCGCGCACGACGCGCTGGCTGCCGGTCGCGCGCACCAGCGCGTCGCTGCGGATGCCGGCCATCACGCTCAGATGCAGCGCGCTGCCGACGAAGCCGGCGCAGGGCGCGGCGGCCGCGGCGAAGCTTTGTGGTTTGACGGCCCAGACGACGACTGCGGCCGCGGCCAAGGGCGCATCGGCCGCGGCGAGCACGCGCACGCCGGGCCACGCCGCCGCGATGCGCTCGCGCTGCTCGGTCCAGGGCTCGACGACCGTGATCGCCGCCGCCGGCCAGCCGCTGCGCACGAGGCCGCCGAAGATCGCGCCGGCCATATTGCCGCCGCCGATAAAAGCCAGTGTCTGTTGTGCCATCCGGCGAGTTTAGGCCCGTACCATGAGGCCCGGCGGCGGGCATCCTGCAAAGCCGGCAGGGTTGTCGGTGATCCATTCGGTTCGACTTGGCCTAGAGTGCGGCCTTCACGACCCGAGCCACTGCCATGAGCCTGAGCTACGTTCATCCCAGCCCCGAAAGCCCCTGGGGCACCTACCTGATGCAGGTCGATCGCGTGATCCCGTACCTGGGCTCGCTGGCCAAGTGGGCCGAAACGCTGAAGCGGCCCAAACGCTCGCTGATCGTCGATGTGCCGATCGAGCTCGACAACGGCAACGTCGCCCACTACGAAGGCTTTCGCGTCCAGCACTCGTTAACGCGCGGGCCGGGCAAGGGCGGCGTGCGCTACCACCCGGATGTCACGCTCGAAGAGGTGATGGCGCTGGCGGCCTGGATGACGATCAAGAACGCCGCGGTGAACCTGCCCTACGGCGGCGCCAAGGGCGGCATCCGCGTCGATCCGAAGCAGCTGTCGCTGAAGGAGCTGGAGCGCATCACGCGCCGCTACACCAGCGAGATCGGCATCATCATCGGCCCGCACCAGGATATCCCGGCGCCCGACGTCAATACCAACGCCCAGGTGATGGCCTGGATGATGGACACCTACTCGATGAACGTCGGCGCCACCGCCACCGGCGTCGTCACCGGCAAGCCGCTGCACCTGGGTGGCTCGCTGGGCCGCGTCAAGGCCACCGGCCGCGGCGTCTTCGTCACCGGGCGCGAGGCGGCGCGGCGCATCGGCCTGAACCTCGACGGCGCACGCGTCGCGGTGCAGGGCTTGGGCAATGTCGGTTCGTCGGCGGCCGAGCTGTTCGCGCAGGCCGGCGGCAAGATCGTCGCCGTCCAGGACCACACCGGCACCATCGCCAATGCCCAGGGCTTGGACCTGGCCGACCTGATGCCGCACGTCAAGGCCAGCGGCGGCGTGGCCGGCTTCCAGGCCGCCGAGGCGATCGACAACGAAGCCTTCTGGGATGTGCCCTGCGAGATCCTGATCCCGGCCGCGCTGGAAGGCCAGATCGGCGGCGAGCGCGCGCGCCGCATCAAGGCCCGCCTGGTGCTCGAAGGCGCCAATGGCCCGACCACGCAGGCCGGCGACGACACCCTGGCCGACCGCGGCATCCTGGTCGTGCCCGACGTGATCTGCAATGCCGGCGGCGTGACCGTCAGCTACTTCGAGTGGGTGCAGGATTTCTCGTCCTTCTTCTGGACCGAAGACGAGATCAATGTGCGCCTGGACAAGATCCTGGTCGGAGCCCTGAAGAATATCTGGGACACCGCCGATCGACACAAGATCACCCTGCGCACCGCCACCTTCGCAGTAGCCTGCGAGCGCATTCTGACGGCGCGGCAGGAGCGCGGGCTGTACCCCTAATTCCGACCTGCCGCGGCGCTTGAGCGCAGTCCGGCGCGGCAGTAGCATGATCGTGGGGCGAAGGAGTCGGGTCGCACCACGCGGTGTCTCCGGTGCGTACGTCCGGCAGCGATCGTCCCCGCGGCAGGCGCAATGCTGTCAACGGAGGACACATCATGAATCGCTGGTTGATTCGGATTCCGGTCGTGTTGCTGACGGCCTGCGGCGGAGGCGGCAGCTCCGATCCGGTGCCTGCCAATCCCGGCGCCACGCTCGAGACCAAGCTCAAGGCCGACATGGCGCGCTCGTTGCCCCTGGTGGCCAACTTCGAGAGCAGCCTGATTGGCGTGCTGAATCCGGGCACGCCGCTGGCGCAAGGCGTGGCGATGATCCCCGATACGAGCCCCGGTGCCGCCCCGCATTCCTTTATCTTCAGCGGACCGTACGACGGCAACGGTGACAGTATCAACGAATCGACGCTGTCGGGCCGCGTGACGTTCAACGGCGATCCGGCATTCGAGTGGTCGGGCATGAATGGCCAGGTGAGCCTGGACGTCAACATACCGGTGCTGGGGCATGTCTATCGCGGCGATCTGGCGTTCAACGTCACACCCAGCGAGCGGCGGCTCTCGGGCAGCGGCACCTTCACCGACCCGCTCAGCGGCAACAAGACGACGATGACGATTGCGGCCACGGCGCCGTTGATCGTCAAGCCCGCCACAGGCCTGGCTTCGGCAACGGCCAACGCCTGTGCGTACAGCCTCGATGGACGGATGCAGATCCGCCTCGAAGCTACTTCGGGCACCCTGGTATCGACCTGGAATTTCGCCCCCGGCAGCAGCAGCGTCCTGATCAACGCGGCATCGTTCACCGACAGCAGCGGGCAATCCAGCGTCGTCGCCGATTCGAGCGTGGACCTGAAGTGCGGCGCCAGCGGCAGCAACGCCGACTGGGCCGGCAGCTACGAAATGTCCTGGGCCTGCCTGCCGCAGGAGTCGGGGAGTTTTCGGTTCACGATGACCGCCTCCGGTGCCGACGCGGTCAATATCGACGACGACCCGCCCGGTCCCGCCGACGGCAGCCTTTACCAGGCATCGGTCGTCAACGGCAACCCACATTCGCTGCGCGGCGCCTACAACCTTTCGGGTCCGCCGGGCAACCGCTTTTCAGAGGATTTCAACTGGAGCCTGCGCAAAGGCGGAACCAGCTTCACCCAGGTGTCGCGCTATACCTTCATCGAAGGGGCCAACCAGGGCAAGGGCGGCATATGCATCGGCAACGCAAGGCGGCTGTAGCGGCTGGGAAATCACCGACCGGGGGACGGCGATGACGCCGAATTGACCGCTGCCGACGGCGCGGCCGGCAGGCTCACCCCCGGCCCGAGCGGGATATCGGGGTTGATCGTTACTTTGGAAACGAAGTACCGCGTCTCGCCGAAGCAGCTCGTCGGCAGGCCGACCTTTTCTTCGTAGTGCAGGGTCACGCGCTTGCCCACCGCCTGCTGGATCAGTTGGGCCGCGCCATCGTCATGCACCGTGAAGTTGAATTTTTCGACGGCACTGCCGGGCAGCGAGACCAGCGCCAACTCGCCCTCCCAGGTCTTGCACACCCAGCCCTTGTGCGAAAACTTCTGCACCCAGCCGGCGCGCTCGCCGCTCGAGTAGCTCCACTTCAGGGTCGCCCAGAAATACACCGCAGCCAGCGCCGCCAACACGGCGAGTGTGATGAGAAGGCGGGTAATCCACATGGGCAAGGCGGCGGGCAGTCAGTGTAGGCCCGCATCCTCGCACACCGCCGCCGCGTCAACGCGGCCGGATCCGCTGCTGCGCCCCGCGGGCCGGTTCCGCGCACCAGCGCAAGGCGGTCCGCGGCCACCTTTGGTGCGCCGCAGCATCGCCGCTATCGGCTTTCCCCCAGCGAACCCTGGCACGACTCGTGCAGGGGTGAACCCGAAGCACCCACCACCACGGCGCGACGGGTACGGCAGTGTGCGAGCGCCTTTTGTTTTTTTCGGGAGCCAACCATGGTCACACGCGAGAGTCCGACAAGCGATCGACGCAGGCAGTTCATCAAGGCTTCGGCAGCGCTGGCCGCGGGGGCGGCGCTCAACCCGGCAGTCTGGGCCCAGGGCTCGGATGCGCCAGAGAAAAAAGAAGTCCGCATCGGCTTCATTCCGCTCACCGATTGCGCTTCGGTGGTGATGGCCTCGGTGCTCAAGTTCGACGAGAAATACGGCATCAAGATCATCCCGACCAAGGAAGCCTCGTGGGCCGGCGTGCGCGACAAGCTGGTCAACGGCGAACTCGATATGGCGCACGTGCTGTACGGCCTGGTCTATGGCGTGCATCAGGGCATCGGCGGGCCGAAGAAGGATATGGCCGTGCTGATGACGCTCAACAACAACGGCCAGGCGATCACGCTGTCGAAAAAACTCGCTGACAAGGGCGCCGTCGATGTCGCCTCGCTGGCCAAACTGATGGCCGCCGAGAAGCGTGAATACACCTTCGCGCAGACCTTCCCCACCGGCACCCACGCGATGTGGCTGTACTACTGGCTGGCTTCGGGCGGCATCAACCCGATGCGCGATACCAAGGTCATCACCGTGCCGCCGCCGCAGATGGTGGCCAATATGCGCGTCGGCAATATGGATGGCTTTTGCGTCGGCGAGCCGTGGAACCACCGCGCCATCATCGACGGCATCGGCATCACCGCCGCGACCACGCAGGAAGTCTGGAAGGACCACCCGGAGAAAGTGCTCGGCACGACCGGCGAGTTCGTCAAGAAGAACCCGAACACCGCGCGCGCGGTGGTGATGGCCGTGCTCGAGGCCAGCCGCTGGATCGACGCCAACCTGTCGAACAAGAACAAGATGGCCGAGACCATCGCCGACAAGGCCTATGTCAATACCAGCGTCGATGCGATCAACCAGCGCATCCTGGGCCGCTACCAGAACGGCCTGGGCAAGACCTGGGACGACCCGAACCACATGAAGTTCTTCAACGACGGCGCGGTGAATTTCCCGTACCTGTCCGACGGGATGTGGTTCCTGACCCAGCACAAGCGCTGGGGCCTGTTGAAGGAGCATCCGGATTATCTGGGCGTGGCCAAACAGGTGAACCAGATTGATCTCTACAAGCAGGCCGCGGCGCAACTCAAGATCAGCCTGCCCAAGAGCGATATGCGTTCGAGCAAGCTGATCGACGGCGTGGTCTGGGACGGCAAGGAGCCGGCCAAATATGCCGACGGCTTCAAGGTGCGCGCGAGCGCGGCCTGAGGAAGGCCGCGCGATGGTCTCCGCTGTTTTTCATTCGCCGCTCGAAGCGTCGCGTCAGTCGGCGCTGGAGAAGAAGGCCCCTGGCACCGGCCCCTCTGCCCCCACCACCGTTCGGGCTGAGCCTGTCGAAGCCCTTCCTTCGACAAGCTCGGGACGATCGGAAATACAGACTCAGGGCGAACGGGAAGGCACGCGCCGTTCACGCATCGACACGCGGCCGTTCTGGCTGGCCGTGCTGCCGCCGGTCATCGGCATGGGCCTGCTGGTCGGCGTCTGGGCCCTGCTGACCAAGAGCGGCGGTGCCTTCCCGACGCCGGCCGAAACCTTCGCCGCCGCGGTCAAGCTGTTTGCCAATCCTTTCTACAGCAACGGCCCGAACGATCAGGGCATCGGCTGGAATATCCTTTTTTCGCTCGAGCGCGTGGCGGTGGGCTTCGGCATGGCGGCGCTGGTCGGGATCCCGCTGGGTTTTCTGATCGGCCGCTTCGCTTTTCTCAACCGCATGGTCAACCCGCTGATCAGCCTGCTGCGGCCGGTCTCGCCGCTGGCCTGGCTGCCGATCGGCCTCCTGGTCTTCAAGGCCGCCAATCCGGCGGCGATCTGGACGATCTTCATCTGCTCGATCTGGCCGATGGTCATCAATACCGCCGTCGGCGTGCAGCGCGTGCCGCAGGACTATCTGAACGTGGCGCGGGTACTGAACCTCTCCGAATGGAAGGTCATCACCCGGATCCTGCTGCCCTCGGTGCTGCCCTACATGCTGACCGGCGTGCGCCTGTCGGTCGGCACGGCCTGGCTGGTGATCGTCGCCGCCGAGATGCTCACCGGCGGCGTGGGCATCGGCTTCTGGGTCTGGGACGAATGGAACAACCTCAACGTCAAGCACATCCTGATCGCCATCTTCGTCATCGGCATCGTCGGCCTGCTGCTGGAGCAGTTGCTGGTCGGCATCGCCAAGAGGTTCAGCTATGACGACTGATTTCATCAAAGTTGAAAACGTCGAGATGCGGTTCTCGACGAAGAAGGGCAGCTTCCACGCCCTGCGCGACATCAACCTCAAGGTGGCCCAGGGCGAATTCGTCACCCTGATCGGCCACTCGGGCTGCGGCAAGAGCACGCTCTTGAACCTGATCGCCGGCCTGCTCCTGCCCAGCGGCGGCGTGCTGCTGTGCGACAAGCGCGAGATCGCCGCGCCCGGCCCCGAGCGCGCGGTGGTCTTCCAGAACCACTCGCTGCTGCCCTGGCTGACCTGCTTCGACAATGTGCTGCTGGCGGTCGAGCGCGTCTTCGGCGGCGCCGAGAGCGGCGCCCGGTTGCGCGCGCGCACCGCCGCCGCGCTCGAGCTGGTGGGCATGGCCCACGCCGCCACCAAGCGCCCGCATGAAGTCTCCGGCGGCATGAAGCAGCGCGTGGGCATCGCGCGCGCGCTGGCGATGGAGCCCAAGGTGCTGCTGCTCGACGAGCCCTTCGGGGCATTGGACGCGCTGACCCGCGCCAGGCTGCAGGACGAGCTGCTGAAGATCGTCGCGCGCACCCGAAGCACCGTGGTGATGGTGACCCACGATGTCGATGAAGCGGTGCTGCTCTCCGACCGCATCGTGATGATGACCAATGGCCCTGCCGCGACCATCGGCGAGGTGCTGGCCGTGACCCTGCCACGCCCGCGCGAGCGCGTGGCGCTGGCCGAAGACCCGGCCTATGTGCATTGCCGCAAGGCGGTGCTCGATTTCCTGTACCGGCGCCAGGCTCACGTCGAGCCGGTGGCCGCCTGAGCGAAGGCAAGCCATGACGAAAATGAAACTGGTGCTGGTGGGCAACGGCATGGCCGGCATCCGCACGGTCGAAGAACTGCTGAAGCTCGCGCCCGATCTGTACGACATCACCGTCTTCGGTGCCGAGCCGCACCCGAACTACAACCGCATCCTGCTCTCGCCGGTGCTGGCCGGCGAGCAGACGATCGACGAGATCATCCTCAACCCGCTGTCCTGGTATGCCGACAACGGCATCACGCTGCACACCGGCAAAACGGTGACCGATATCGACCGGCGGCGGCGCATCGTCAAGGCCGGCGACGGCACCGAGGCCGAATACGACCGCCTGCTGATCGCCACCGGCTCGACCCCCTTCATCCTGCCGGTGCCGGGCAAGGAACTCGACGGCGTGATCGCCTACCGCGATATCGCCGATACGCAGGCGATGATCGATGCTGCGGCCAGGTACAAACACGCGGTGGTCATCGGCGGCGGCCTGCTCGGGCTGGAAGCCGCCAACGGCCTGATGCTGCGCGGCATGCAGGTCACCGTCGTTCACATCATGCCGTGGTTGATGGAACGCCAGCTCGACGATACCGCCGGCAGGCTGTTGCAGAAGTCGCTCGAGGACCGTGGCCTCAAATTCCTGATCGGCGCGCAAACCGAAGCGCTGATCGCGGACCAGGGCGGGCGGGTGATGGCGGTGCGGTTCAAGGACGGCAAAGAGGTTCCCGCCGACCTCGTCGTGATGGCTGCCGGGATCCGGCCCAATACGGCCCTCGCCCGCAAGATCGGCCTGCACTGCTTCAACGACGGACGAGGCGGCATCGTCGTCAACGATACGATGCAGACCATCACCGATGCGCGCATCTACTCGGTCGGCGAATGCGCCGCGCACCGCGGCATTGCCTACGGCCTGGTGGCGCCGCTGTTCGAGCAGGGCAAGGTCTGCGCCACGCACCTGGCCGAGTTCGGCATCGGCCGCTACAGCGGCAGCCAGACCAGCACCAAGCTCAAGGTCACCGGCATCGACCTGTTCTCGGCCGGCAATTTCAGCGGCGGCGCCGACTGCGAGGAGATCGTGATGAGCGACCCTTGCGGCGGCGTCTATAAGAAGCTGGTCATCAAGGACGACCGGCTGATCGGCGCCTGCCTGTATGGCGACACCGTCGATGGCTCCTGGTACTTCAAGCTGCTGCGCGAGGGCCGCAAGATCCACGATATCCGCGACAAACTGATGTTCGGCGAATCGAATATCGGCGATACCGGCCACGAGGGCAATACGCGCGCCGCCAGCATGGCCGACGGCGACGAGGTCTGCGGCTGCAACGGCGTCGCCAAGGGCACGATCTGCAAGGCGATCAAGGACAAGGGCCTGTTCACGCTCGACGAGGTGCGCAAGCACACCAAGGCCAGTGCCAGCTGCGGCTCGTGCACCGGCCTGGTCGAGCAACTGCTGATGTTCACCGCCGGCGGCGACTACTCGAAAGCCCCGACCAAGAAGGCCATGTGCGGCTGCACCGATGCCAGCCACCAGGAAGCGCGCGACGCCATCAAGGCCGAGCACCTGCTGACGATCGACAGCGTGTACAAGCTGCTCGGCTGGCGCACGCCCAACGGCTGCTCGTCATGCCGGCCGGCGATCAACTACTACCTGATCAGCCGCTGGCCCAAAGAGGCCCGGGACGATCCGCAAAGCCGCTATATCAACGAGCGCAGCCACGCCAATATCCAGCGCGACGGTACCTACTCGGTGATCCCGCGCATGTGGGGCGGCGAGACCACGGCCGACGAATTGCGCCGCATCGCCAATGCGGTCGACAAATACAAGATCCCGACCGTCAAGGTCACCGGCGGCCAGCGCATCGACCTGCTGGGCGTGAAGAAGGAAGACCTGGTCAATGTCTGGAAAGATATCGGCATGCCCTCGGGCCACGCCTATGGCAAGGCGCTGCGCACGGTGAAGACCTGCGTCGGCAGCGAGTGGTGCCGCTTCGGAACGCAGGATTCGACGCAGATGGGCAAGGATTTGGAGCGCGCGCTCTGGCGCATGTACGCGCCGCACAAGGTCAAGCTGGCCGTCAGCGGCTGCCCGCGAAATTGCGCCGAGGCCGGCATCAAGGACGTGGGTGTGATAGGGGTCGATTCAGGCTGGGAGATCTACGTCGCCGGCAATGGCGGCATCAAGACCGACGTGGCGCAGTTCCTGGTCAAGCTCAAGACCTCGGACGAAGTGCTGGAGTACAGCGGCGCGTTTTTGCAGCTCTACCGCGAGGAAGGCTGGTACCTCGAACGCACCGTGCATTACGTCAACCGCGTCGGCCTGGACACCGTGAAAAAACGAATCCTCGACGATGCGGCCGGCCGCAAGGCGCTGTGGGCGCGGCTTCAATTCAGCCTCGACGGCGAGCCCGACCCCTGGTTCGAACATGACAAGGCGGCCGTCGATACGCGCCAGTTCACCGCGGTGGGAGTCCAGTGATGAGCACTGCACGGCCGCTCCGAAAGTGCTCGCTCCCTCTCGGGGGGATGGCCCGCAGGGCCAAGGGGGTTCAATGACTGACTGGAAACCGATCTGCCGCGTTGACGACATCCCGCCGCTGGGCGCGCGCCGCGTGGCACGCGAGCGCGGCATGGCGGTTGCCGTCTTCCGCAATGCCGACGACAAAGTCTTCGCGCTGCTCGACCGCTGCCCGCACAAGGGCGGCCCGCTGAGCCAGGGCATCGTCTTCGGCGACAGCGTCGCCTGCCCGCTGCACAACTGGACCATCGGCCTGGCCGACGGCTGCGCCAAGGCGCCGGATGTGGGTTGCACCCCCCGCTTCGCCTGCAAGGTCGAGGACGGCCAGGTCTTCCTCGACGCGAACGAATTGGCCGGCAAGGCGCTGGACACCGTGGCGCCCGTGGCCGGACCGCGGGTGCATGCCGCGGCCTGCCCGAGCTGACGCACCCGAGACCCGCCATGTTGTTCGGCCGCACCCAGCGCAAGCCCATCGCCATTCCGGCCAAGCCGGTCAAGGAATGGAAATACACGACCTGCAACTATTGCTCGACGGGTTGCGCGATCGAGATCGGCCTCGACGAGCGCGGCAAGATCGTCACCAGCCGCGGCCACGCCGGGGCCGACGTCAACCGCGGCAAGCTGTGCATCAAGGGCCTGCTCGAACACGAGCTGTTCGACTCACCCGGGCGCGGCACCAAGCCGCTGATGCGCGACAAGGCGCACCTGCCGTTCCAGCCTGCGAGCTGGGACGCCGCGCTCGACCGGACCGCCGCCAGGATCAAGCAGATCCAGGCCCGATACGGGCGTGACTCGTTCGCGGTGGTCTCGACCGGCCAGTTGCTGACCGAGGAGTTCTACACCCTGGGCAAGCTGGTGCGCGGCCAGATCGGCACCAACAACTACGACGGCAATACCACCCTGTGCATGGCCTCGGCCGTATCGGGCTACAAGCGCTCGTTCGGCTCCGACGGCCCACCCGGCTGCTACGGCGATTTCGAGCACACCCATTGCCTGATGGCCTTCGGCTCCAACCTGCCCGAGCAGCACCCGGTGATCTATTGGCGCCTGAAGGAGGCGCTGGAGAAACGCAAGTTTCCGCTCATCGTGGTCGATCCGCGAGTCACGATGCTGGCCCAGTTCGCCGACATCCATCTGCCGATCACGCCGGGCACCGACACCGTGCTGATCAATGCGATGCTGCATGTCATCTTCAAGGAGGGTCTCGAAGACCAGGACTACATCGCCCAGCACACCCAGGGCATCGACGAACTCCGCGCCCTGCTGGCCGACTACGACCCGAAGACCGCGCAGCACCTCTGCGGCATCGACGAAGACCGCATCCGCACCGTGGCACGGATTTATGCCAAGGCGCCTGCCGCTATGTCGATCTGGACCATGGGCATCAACCAATCGACCCACGGCTCCGACGGCGTGGTCGATATCAACAACCTGAACCTCGTCACCGGCAATATCGGCAAGCCGGGCGGCACCAGCCTGTCGATCACCGGCCAGTGCAATGCGATGGGCACGCGCGAATGGTCGTCGTGCTCGGGCCTGCCGGGGTATCGCGCGCTCGAAAAAGAGAAGGACCGCAAGCACATCGCCGACTTCTGGGGTATCGACGAGAGCTTCTTCCCCGCCGCGCGCGGCCTGGCGCAGACCGATATCTTCCCGGCCATCGAGACCGGCGAGATCAAGGGCCTGTGGCTGGTCGCCACCAACCCGATGACCTCGATGGCCAACCAGCCGCGCATCGTCAAGGCCATGGAGAACCTCGAATTCCTGGTCGTGCAGGACGTCTATGAAGACGTCGAGACCAACCAGTATTCGCATGTCTTCCTGCCCGCCGCGGTGTGGGCCGAAAAGGAAGGCTGCCACACCAATACCGAGCGCCGCGTCAACCTGACGCGCAACGTGCTGCGGCCCTATGCCGACTCGAAGCCCGACTTTTGGATCTTCAACCAGATGGCCCGGCGCTTCGAAGACCGCAACAAAATCCACTTCCCGGCCACGCCCGAGGGGGCGTTCGAGGAGATGAAGCTGCTGTCGGTGGGCGAGGGCCGCACGCTCGACATCTCAGGCATGAGCTATGGGCGCATCGAGGCCGCGCGCGGCATCCAGTGGCCGTACAGCGAAGCACAGGCCCTGGAAGACGAGCGCAAGGTCGGCCTGCCGAACGGCTCGGCCATGCAGCAGCGGCTGGACTACCTCGGCAACCCGCGGCTGTACACCGACGGCAAGTTCCAGACGCCGAGCGGGCGCGCGAACCTGATCCCGGTGCGCTTCGTCAACAACAACGAGTGCCCGGATGCGGAGTACCCGTTCTGGTTGAACTCGGGCCGCGTGGTCGAGCATTTCCACACCCGCACGCGCACCGGCAAGATCGGCAACTGCAACAAGTTCAGCCCGACCCCGTATATGGAGATAAACCCCGACGCGGCGAACGAACTCGGCGTCGAACACCAGAGCTATGTGCGCGTGGTCAGCCGGCGTGGCGACGCGGTGGTGATGGTGCAGCTCACGCACCGCGTCGGGCGCAACATGCTGTTCATTCCGTTCCACTTCCACGACTGCGTCAATCGCCTGACGCTGGGCCTGCTCGACCCGCATTCGCGCCAGCCGGCATTCAAGCAGAACGCCGCGCGCATCGAGAAGATCGACCAGGCCCAGGCCGCGCGCCTGAACCTGGAGCGGCGCGCTTTCTGAGCGTCCCCGCCACACACCATGTTGAACATCACCGTGAACCCCCGCACCGGCGAGGCCGGCATCGCGCCTTCGATGGCGCCGACGCCCAGCGCCGGGGGCAAGATCTGGGAGATCCGCACCGAGGAGCAGGCCTACGCCTTCCTCAACCCGAGCGGCAGCCCCGAGACCAACCGCTACGGCCAGCAGATCGACCTGATCGCGCGCAGCCATCTGCCGCACCTGACGCCCGGCCGCTCGATGTACATCAACGAAAACCCGGCGGTCGGCAGCAACCCGAACCGCAACAAGCAGCACGGCTTCTTCTTCACCGCCGACAACTGCATCGGTTGCCACGCCTGCGAAGCGGCCTGCGCCGAGAAGAACGAAACCCCGCCGCACCTGGCGTTCCGCTCGGTGGGCTATGTCGAGGGCGGCAGCTTCCCCGACTACAAGCGCCTGAATATCTCGATGGCCTGCAACCACTGCGACGACCCGGTGTGCCTGAAGGGCTGCCCGACGGCGGCCTACACCAAGCACGCGGAATACGGCGCCGTGCTGCAAGACCCCGACACCTGCTTCGGCTGTGGCTACTGCACCTGGGTCTGCCCGTACAACGCGCCGCAGCTCGACCCGGTGAAGGGCCAGGTCTCGAAGTGCAATATGTGCGTGGACCGGCTCGAGGTCGGCCTCAAGCCGGCCTGCGTCGCGGCCTGCGTGGGCAATGCGCTCGACTTCGGCGTGATCGAGACCGTGCCGGCGGGTCGCGAGCAGGCGCGGGTCGAAATCCCCGGTTTTCCGTCGCCCGAGATCACCCGGCCCAATATCCGTTTCCAGCAGATCAAGCAACTGCCCGACGAGATGAAGCGCACCGACTCGATGCCGGTCAAGTACCACCGGGACGAGCAGGGCCGCTTCCGGCCGGCGATCGACCCGAAGCGGGGCCCGGCCGAGCATTGGAACCTGGCGCGCCTGAGTTCGCGCGAGAACCCGCTGGTGCTGTTCACGCTGGCCGCGCAAACGGCCGCCGGCGCGTTCGCGCTGCAATTCCTCGGCGCCCTGGCCGGCATCGACGGCTTCGCCGATTTCGCGCGTTCGGCGCTGTATGCGCCGCTGGCCATGCTCGAGTTCGGGCTGGTCGCCTTCGGCCTGTTCATGTCAACCCTGCACCTGGGCAAACCGCAGCGCTTCTATCGCGGCTTCAACAACCTGCGCCACTCGCCGGTGTCGCGCGAAGGCCTGGGCATCGCCATCTTCCTCGGCGGCCTGGGCGCGCATGTGCTGTTCAGCCTGCCGGCCAACGGCGTCGTTCAGGCCGCGTTCGCGAGCCTGTTCGGGCGCGAGCTCGGCACCCTGGTCAGTGCGCCGCTGCTGGCCGGCGCGGCGCGCCTGTTCGGGCTCGTCGCGCTGCTCGGCAGCGTCGGTGGCCTGTATTACATGATGCGCTGCTACCGCATCAAGGCGCGCCCGTTCTGGAACCATTGGCAGGTCGGCGCGGCCTTCTTCGGCAACGCCTTGTCGCTCGGCGCCATGCTGGCCGCGGCGGTGATCGTGCCGACCCTGGCTCTGGCAGGGCAGAGCATTCAAAACGTGGCGACCCTGTGCGCCGGCTTGCTGGCGCTGGGCCTGCTGGTCGAAGGCCTCGGCCACATCGCCCACGCCCGCAGCCTGAGCCAGGCCGGGCATGAAGGCGGCGCGTCGTACTACGTGCAGATCACGACCTTCGGCAAGACCTACCGCCTGCGCAACGTGCTGTTGGGCGCCAACCTGCTGCTGGCCAGCGCCCTGTTCGCCACCCTGCTCGTGCGCGACGCCGGCAGCGCCACCCTGCCGGGCCTGGCGCTGGCCGCGCTGGTGCTCGTCGCCACCAGCCTGATCGGGCGCGCGCTGTTCTACGTGCTGGTGATCCCGACCACGATGCCGGGCGCCTTCTTCTGGAAGAACAAGGGCTTCGAAGAGCATGCCCGCGCGATCGGCCTGGCCAATTGGCCGCAGGTCGGCGTGGCGCCGTTGCGTCATTGACCGTGACGATAACGAACTACCTGAAGGTGATCGGCCGCGGCAAGGCGGGCGCACGCGCACTCGATGCCGCGCAGGCCGAAGACCTGCTGCGCCAGGTGTTCGACGGCCAGGTGAATGACGTGCAGCTCGGTGCCTTCCTGATCGCGATGCGCATCAAGGGTGAGAGCCCGCAGGAGCTGGCCGGCTTCCTGGCCGCGGTGCAGGCGCGTTACGCGCCGGCGATCGCCCGCGCGCTGCAAAGCGCCACGCGGCCGACGGTCTGGCTGCCGTCGTACAACGGCGCGCGCAAGCTGCCCAACCTCACGGCGCTGCTGGCCGGCCTGCTGGCGCGGCAGGGTCTGTCGGTCATCGTCCACGGCCCGGCGGTGGATCCGCTGCGGGTGACCAGCCATGCGGTGTTCGCTGCGCTCGGCTGGACGATCGTCGAGGCTGAACAGGATGCGGCGTCGATCGACCAGGCCTGGTCCGCGCAGCGGCCGGTGTTCATCACCACCGACGCCCTGTGCCCGCCGCTGGCGCGGCTGCTGGCGCAACGCTGGCAGGTCGGCCTGCGCAGCGCCGGCCACACGGTGGCCAAGCTGCTGACGCCGACGCCATCACAGCGCGCGCTGCGTGTGGTCAACCACACCCACCCCGAGTACGGCGCAGCGCTGGCCCAGTTCCTGACCGACACCCGCGCCGATGCCCTGCTGCTGCGCGGCACCGAAGGCGAGCCCGTCGCCGATGCCAGGCGCACGCCACGCATGGACGCCTTCGTCGCCGGCCAGCGCATCGACGCGCTCAGCGTGCCCGCGCAAGGCGGCGTCCTCGCGCGCGTGCCGCAACTGCCGGCGGCCATCGACGCGCCCACGACAGCCTCGTTCATCGACGCTGCCCTGGCCGACCCCGACACCGTGCCGCGGCCGCTGCAGGCCCAGGTGAATGCGATCGCGGCGCTGTCACAGCGCATCGCCCAGCCCTTGGAGCGTGCGGCATGACCGCCTTGCGGGTGACGCTCGTCGGCGCCGGCCCCGGCGACCCCGAGTTGCTGACGATCAAGGCCGTGCGCGCATTGCGCCGCGCGACCGTGGTGCTGGTCGATGACCTCGTCGCCGACGGCGTATTGCGTTATGTGCGACGCTCGGCGCGCGTGGTCCACGTCGGCAAGCGCGGCGGCTGCGTAAGCACGCCGCAAGCCTTCATCGACAAGCTGATGATTGCCGAAGCCCGCCGCGGCGGGCACGTGGTGCGGCTCAAAGGCGGCGACCCGTTCGTCTTCGGCCGCGGCGGCGAAGAATGCGCTGCGCTGCGGGCTGCGGGTATCGAGGTCGAGGTCGTCAATGGCCTGACCGCCGGCATCGCCGCGCCGGCGGCCGTCGGCATTCCGGTCACCGACCGCCGCTTTACGCAAGGCGTAGCGCTGGTCACCGGCCACGGCAGCGAATACGAGCCGGACTGGAGCGCACTCGCCCGCAGCGGCCTCACGCTGGTGATCTACATGGGCCTGGCGCGCGTGCACGGGCTGGTCCAGGCGCTCGGGCGCGCAGGGCTGCACGGCACCACGCCGGCCGCGGCGATCAGCGCCGCGCACACGCCGCAGCAACGCCACGCGCTGTGCACGCTGGCCACGCTGGCCGACACCATCGCCAGCCAGCAACTCGCCAGCCCGGCCATCCTGGTCATTGGCGACGTGGTCCAGGTCGCACCGGCCTGGCTCGCCGCCCAACCACGCTCGCCGTCGATGATGTGCCGGCCCGGCTGATCGGCCGCGCCCCAGCGGGCTGGGGAGATCCCGCAACGCTCGATTGATCCGGCGGGCATCAACGCTGCGTACATTAGCGGCCGGGCCACGGGCCCCTACAAGCCTATCAACCTCTCGAGGAAACCGCGATGAACAAATACGGTGCTGAGTTTCTGGGCACTTTCTGGCTCGTGCTGGGCGGCTGCGGCAGCGCCGTGCTCGCCGCCACCTTCCCCGATGTGGGCATCGGCCTGCATGGCGTCTCGCTGGCCTTCGGCCTGACCGTGCTGACGATGGCCTTTGCCATCGGCCACATCTCGGGCTGCCACCTGAACCCCGCGGTCTCGGTGGGCCTGTGGGCCGGCGGGCGCTTTCCGGCCAGCCAGTTGCTGCCCTATATCGTGGCCCAGGTGCTCGGCGCCGCAGTGGCTGGCGCGGTGCTCTACACCATTGCCAGCGGCGCGGCCGGCTTCGACGTCTCCAAGGGCTTCGCCTCCAACGGCTATGGCGCGCATTCGCCCGGCGGCTACTCGATGCTGGCCGCGCTGGTCTGCGAAGTGGTGATGACGATGTTCTTCCTGATCGTCATCCTGGGCGCCACCGACAAACGCGCGCCGGCCGGCTTTGCGCCGATCGCCATCGGCCTGGCGCTGACCCTGATCCACCTGATCAGCATCCCGGTGACCAATACCTCGGTCAACCCGGCGCGCTCGACCGGGGTGGCGCTGTTCGTGGGCGGCTGGGCGATCGAGCAGCTGTGGCTGTTCTGGGTGGCCCCGATCGTCGGTGCGGTGATCGGCGCGGCGACCTACCGAGCCGTGGCCGGCGAGGCGCACTGAGATGTCCGCCCCCACGCTCGCTTCGCTCGCTGCCCCCCGAGGGGGCGCTCCGTCGGCTCGGGAGCGGCCCAGCGCCGACTGAGGGCGCTGCGCGGGGCGGCGCGGCCGGCATGGCGCAAAGCCGCCTTCGCCAACGAAACGACCCGCCGTGCCATAGCCGCACGGCGGGTCGCACAAAGGGCATGGCCGGCGCGCTTGGGCGGCTTATTTCCTGCGCAGCTTCTGGATCGCCGCGATCTGCGCCGCCATGGCCGCGAACTCGCCCTGCGCGGCCGCGAAGTCGATATCGCTCTTGGCGTTCTTCATCGCCTCTTCGGCCAGCTTCTTGGCTTCGAGCGCCTTGGCCTCGTCGAGGTCGTGACCGCGGATCGCCGTGTCGGCGAGCACGGTCACGGTGTTCGGCTGCACTTCGAGAATGCCGCCGGCGACGAAGATGAATTCTTCTTCACCCGCCGAGCCGTCAGCGTTGGCCCGCTCGATGCGCACAGCGCCGGGGCGGATGCGGGTGATCAGCGGCGTGTGCCGCGGCAGAATGCCGAGCTCGCCGTTCTCGCCCGGCAGGGCGACGAACCTGGCTTCGCCCGAGAAGATGCTCTCTTCGGCCGAGACCACGTCAACGTGGATGGTCGCCATATCGGCTCCTTAGTTGATCTTCTTGGCCTTCTCGAAGGCCTCGTCGATCGTGCCCACCATGTAGAAGGCCTGCTCCGGCAGGTGGTCGCACTCGCCGGCCGCGATCATCTTGAAGCCGCGGATGGTTTCCTTCAGCGGCACGTACTTGCCGGGCGAACCCGTGAACACTTCGGCGACGTGGAAGGGCTGCGATAGGAAGCGCTGCATCTTGCGCGCGCGGCTCACGGCCAGCTTGTCTTCCGGGCTCAGTTCGTCCATGCCCAGGATGGCGATGATGTCGCGCAGTTCCTTGTAGCGCTGCAGGGTCTGTTGCACGGCGCGGGTGGTGCTGTAGTGCTCTTCGCCGACCACGTTCGGGTCCACCTGGCGGGAGGTTGAGTCCAGCGGGTCCACGGCCGGGTAGATGCCCAGCGAGGCGATATCGCGCGACAGCACCACGGTGGCGTCCAGGTGGGCGAAGGTGGTCGCGGGCGACGGGTCGGTCAGGTCGTCGGCCGGCACATAGACGGCCTGGATCGAGGTGATCGAACCGACCTTGGTGGAGGTGATGCGCTCTTGCAGGCGGCCCATTTCCTCGGCCAGCGTCGGCTGGTAGCCCACGGCCGAAGGCATGCGGCCCAGCAGGGCCGACACCTCGGTGCCGGCCAGCGTGTAGCGGTAGATGTTGTCAACGAAGAACAGCACGTCACGGCCTTCGTCGCGGAACGACTCGGCGATGGTCAGGCCGGTCAGGGCCACGCGCAGGCGGTTGCCCGGCGGCTCGTTCATCTGACCATAGACCATCGCCACCTTGCTCTCGCCCAGGTTCTCGAGGTTGACGACGCCCGACTCGGCCATCTCGTGATAGAAGTCGTTGCCCTCGCGGGTGCGCTCGCCGACGCCGGCGAACACCGACAAGCCGCTGTGCGCCTTGGCGATGTTGTTGATCAACTCCATCATGTTCACGGTCTTGCCGACGCCGGCGCCGCCGAACAGGCCGACCTTGCCGCCCTTGGCGAAGGGGCAGATCAGGTCGATGACCTTGATGCCGGTTTCCAGCAGTTCCTGCGACGGGCTCAGCTCGTCGTAGGCCGGCGCCTTGCGGTGGATGACGGCGGTGAGCGTCTGGTCCACGGGGCCGCGCTCGTCGATGGGCGAGCCCAGCACGTCCATGATGCGGCCCAGCGTCGCCTTGCCCACCGGCACCGTGATACCGGCCCCGGTGTTGCTGACCATCAGGCCGCGGCGGATACCGTCGGATGAGCCCAGCGCGATGGTGCGCACCACGCCATCGCCCAGCTGCTGCTGGACTTCCAGCGTCAGCGCTGTGCCTTCGAGCTTGAGCGCGTCGTAGATATTGGGCATGGCGTTGCGCGGGAACTCGACGTCCACCACGGCGCCGATGCACTGGACGATCTTGCCTTGTGCTTGAGTGTTCGACATTTTCAGATCCTTCAGACTAGATTCGGTGCGGTATTCGGGGGCGTGGCGTGGGCTCAGCCGCCGATGGCGGCGGCGCCGCTGACGATCTCGGACAATTCCTTCGTGATCGCCGCCTGCCGCGTCTTGTTGTAGATCAGCTTGAGCTCGCCGATCAGTGTGCCGGCGTTGTCCGTCGCGGCCTTCATCGCCACCATGCGGGCGCTCTGCTCGCTGGCCATGTTCTCGGCCACCGCCTGGTAGGCCAGGGCTTCGACATAACGCGTGAGCAGCTCGTCGATGACGCTGGGCGCGTCGGGCTCGTAGATGTAGTCCCAGCCGTACTGCTTCCTTTCGGCTGCGCTCTGCGCCAGGCGTGCGGCCGACAACGGCAGCAACTGCTCGATGGTCGGCTCCTGCTTCATCGTGTTGATGAAGCTGGTGTAGCAGAGGTGGACCGCGTCGAGCTTGCCCTCGACGAAGGCGTCGAGCATCACCTTCACCGGGCCGATGAGCTTTTCCAACTGCGGCGCGTCACCCAGCTGGATGGCGTGGCTGATGACGTTGGCGCCGATGCGGTTGAGGAAACCGAAGCCCTTGTTGCCGATCGCCACCGCCTGGATCGTGCCGCCCGCGGACTGCACTTCCCTCATCTTGTTCGTGACGGCGCGCAACACGTTGGTGTTCAAGCCGCCGCACAGGCCCTTGTCGGTGCTGACGACGATGAAACCCACGGCCTTGGTCGTGCCCCCCGTGCGCATGTACGGCGACTTGTACTCGGGATTGGCCTCGGACAGGTGCGCCGTGATGTTGCGGATCTTGTTGGCGTAAGGCCGAGCCGCACGCATGCGTTCCTGCGCCTTGCGCATCTTGCTGGCGGCGACCATTTCCATGGCCTTGGTGATCTTCTTGGTGTTCTCCACCGATTTGATCTTGCCGCGAATCTCTTTGCCGACGGCCATGCCAGTCAACTCCTGTTGAGTGAAAGCGACGCGGCCGCCACCGGGCCACGGCCTCTTGCGAGCGACCGCTGCAGATCCGGCTTTGCCGGTCTGCTGGCGGTGCCCCCTCGAGGGGGAGCGCCGAAGGCGCAACGGGGGTGGCTCATGTCATGCAAACGACTTCTTGAACGCGGCGATCGCGTTGCCGAGCGCTTCTTCGGCGCCCTTGTCCATGGCCTTGTCGTTCTCCAGCTTCGCGAGCAGGGCCGCGTGGCTGGATTTCAGGTGCTGGTGCAGGCCGTGTTCGAAGGCCAGCACCTTCTTCACGTCGATGTCGTCCAGGTAGCCCTTGTTCACCGCAAACAGCGTGGCGGCCATCAGGCTGATCGGCAACGGGCTGTATTGCGCCTGCTTCAGCAGCTCGGTCACGCGGGCGCCGCGGTCGAGCTGCTTGCGCGTGGCGGCGTCCAGGTCCGAGGCGAACTGCGCGAAGGCGGCCAGTTCACGGTACTGCGCCAGGTCGGTACGGATGCCGCCGGAGAGTGACTTGATCAGCTTGGTCTGCGCCGCACCGCCGACCCGCGACACCGAAATACCGGCGTTGATGGCCGGGCGAACGCCGGCGTTGAACAGGCTGGTTTCCAGGAAGATCTGGCCGTCGGTGATCGAAATCACGTTGGTCGGCACGAAGGCCGAGACATCGCCGGCCTGCGTTTCGATGATCGGCAGTGCGGTCAGCGAACCGGTCTTGCCCTTGACCGCGCCCTGGGTGAACTTCTCGACATAGTCGGCGTTTACGCGTGCGGCACGCTCCAGAAGGCGGCTGTGCAAATAGAACACGTCGCCGGGGTAGGCTTCGCGGCCCGGCGGGCGGCGCAGCAGCAGCGAAACCTGGCGGTAGGCGACGGCCTGCTTGGACAGGTCGTCGTAGATGATCAGCGCGTCCTGGCCGCGGTCGCGGAAGTACTCGCCCATCGTGCAGCCCGAGTAGGCCGACACGTACTGCATCGCCGCCGACTCACTGGCCGAGGCGGCGACGACGATGGTGTAGTCCATCGCGCCATGGGCTTCCAGCGCGCGCACCACGTTCTTGATCGACGACGCCTTCTGGCCGATGGCGACGTAGACGCAGGTCATGTCCTGACCCTTCTGGTTGATGATGGTGTCGATCGCCACCGCGGTCTTGCCGGTCTGGCGGTCGCCGATGATCAGTTCGCGCTGGCCGCGGCCGATCGGCACCATCGAGTCGATCGACTTCAGGCCCGTCTGCACCGGCTGGCTGTCGCTCTGGCGCGCGATCACGCCCGGTGCGACCTTCTCGATGACGTCGGTCATCGTGGCGTTGATCGGGCCCTTGCCGTCGATCGGCTGACCCAGTGCGTTGACGACGCGGCCGATCAGTTCGGGACCCACCGGCACTTCGAGGATGCGGCCCGTGCACTTGACGGTGTCGCCTTCGGAGATGTGTTCGTACTCGCCCAGGATGACGGCGCCGACCGAGTCGCGTTCGAGGTTGAGCGCCAGGCCGTAGGTCGCCTGGCCGCTGGCCGTGGGCGGGAATTCGAGCATTTCGCCGGCCATTGCGTCCGACAGGCCGTGCACGCGCACGATGCCGTCGGTGACGGACACCACGGTGCCCTGGTTCTTGATGTCGGCCGAAGCGCCCAGGCCCTCGATGCGGCTCTTGATGAGTTCGGAAATTTCTGCGGGGTTCAGGTTCATGGTGTTCTCCGGTGGGCCTCGGGCGGCGGTGCGCCTGCGCGGCCGTTAAGCCGCGGTCAGCGCAGCCTTCATCTGTTCCAGGCGGGCCTTGACCGAGGTATCGAGCACCTCGTCGCCGACGACGACGCGCACGCCGCCGATGAGTTCAGGCGTGATCTCGACATGGGCGTTGAGCTTGCGGTCGAAGCGTTTTTCCAGCGCCGCGACGACGCCGCCGAGCTGCGTTTCGTCGATCGCGAAAGCGCTCTGGATGGTGGCGTCGGACACGCCGGTGCTGGTGTTGACCAGGGCCTGGAACTGCGCCGCGATCTCGGGCAGGGCCGCCAGGCGGCCGTTGTCGATGACCGTGCGCAGCAGGTTGGCGACCTTGATGTCGAAGGTGATGCCCTGGCTCATCGCGATGCCGGCGATCATGTCGAAAACCTGGATCGGCACGACCCGGGGGCTGTCGGCGAACAGCCGCATCTCCGGCCCCGCCGCCAGCGCCACCAGCGTGGCCAGTTGCGCGCTCAGCGCCTTTGCATCGGCCCCGGCCGCGGCCTTGAACATGGCCTCGGCGTAGGGGCGGGCGATGGTTGCCAGCTCGGCCATGTCAGAGCTCTGCTTTCAGCCGGCCGAGCAACTCGGCGTGCACGGCCGCGTTGACTTCCTTGCGCAGGATCTGCTCGGCGCCCTTGACGGCCAGGCCGGCGACCTGCTCGCGCAGGGCCTCGCGTGCCTTCACCGATTCCTGCTCGGCTTCGGCGCGCGCCGCGGCGATGATCTTGGCAGCCTCTTCGCTGGCGCGGCCCTTGGCTTCCTCGACCATCTGCTGCGCCAGCCGCTCGGCGTCGGCCAGCCGCTTGGCGGCGTCGGTGCGGGCGGCGGAAAGCTGCTGCTCGACACGCTGGTTGGCGGCGGCCAGGTCGGCCTTGGCCCGGTCGGCGGCGGAAAGGCCGTCGGCAATCTTGCTGGCGCGTTCGTCCAGCGCCCTGGCGATGGGCGGCCAGACGAACTTCATCGTGAACCCGACCAGGATCAGGAACACGATCATCTGGATGATCAGTGTCGCGTTGATGCTCAATTGATGCCTCCCTTGGAATGAGGTACTCGCCAAGCAAACGCCACGAACCGGCTTTGCCGGGCCGTCGGCGTTGCCCCTTGAGGGGAGCGGCGCAGCCGCTTCGGGGTGGTCCTGTTTACTTCGGCAGGTTGGCGATCTGCGCGAGGAAGGGGTTGGCGGTGGCGAACCACAGCGCGATACCGGTGCCGATGATGAACGCGGCGTCGATCAGGCCGGCCAGCAGGAACATCTTGGTCTGCAGTTCGCCCATCAGTTCAGGCTGGCGGGCGGCGGACTCGAGGTACTTGCTGCCCATGATGCCGATGCCGATACAGGCACCGACGGCGCCCAGACCGATGATCAGGCCGGCGGCGAGGGCAACAAAGCTGATGACTTCCATTTTTTGGCTCCTGGTGTGGAAGGTGGGTGAGAAAGGGGAAAACGGAGAGGAGAAAGAGCAGGAAACGCGCGTTCGCTCAGTGCGCGTCGTGCGCCTGACCGACGTAGATCAGCGTCAGCATCATGAAGATGAAGGCCTGCAGCGTGATGATCAGGATGTGGAAGATGGCCCACGCGGTGCCGGCAATGATGTGACCGATGGCCAGCGCGACACCGGTGGCGGTCAAGGCCCAGGCGCCGCCCATCAGCGCGATCAGCATGAAGATCAGTTCGCCGGCGTACATGTTGCCGAACAGCCGCATGCCGTGCGAGACGGTCTTGGCCACGAACTCGATGATCTGGATCGCGAAGTTGGCCGGGTACAGGAACCACTTGTTGCCGAACGGCGCCGTGAACAGCTCGTGCACCCAGCCGCCGGCGCCCTTGATCTTGACGTTGTAGTACAGGCAGATCAGCAGCACGCTGACGCTCAGGCCCATGGTGATGGACAGGTCGGCGGTGGGCACCACACGCATGTAGTCCTTGGCGCCGAGCGCCGGACCGGCGACGTGCCAGATGGCGGGGATCAGGTCGACCGGCAGCAGGTCCATGGCGTTCATCAGGAAGATCCAGATGAAGACGGTGAGCGCCAGCGGGGCCACGAACTTGCGGCTCTGCGCGTTGTGCACGATGCCCTTGGCCTGCGCGTCGACCATCTCGACGAGGATCTCCACCGCCGCCTGGAAGCGCCCCGGCACGCCCGAGGTGGCCTTGCGCGCGGCCAGCCACAGCACCCAGCAGGTCAGCATGCCCAGCGTGACGGCGAAGAACAGCGAATCGAAGTTGACGACCGAGAAGTCGACGACTCCGGTCTGCTTTTGGTTCTGCAGATGCTGCAGGTGATGGACGATGTACTCGCCGGCAGTCGGCGCGTTCGCTTCGTGACCCTGGGCTGCCATGTCTTCCCGTCCCGTTTGCTATCTCTTTGCCGACCCGCGCCACAGCAGCGCCAGCCAGTACACCTTCATGCACAACACCAAGCCGACCAGCAGCGCCGGCCAGCTCAAGGGCTGCACGAACTTCGGAGCCAGCATCAGCATGGCCACCGAAACCGCGATTTTGACCATCTCCCACAACATGAAGCTGACGGCGCTGGCGCCGGGCGACATGCTGCTGAGGCGGCTGGTCATGCCGCGCGCCATCAAGGCTCCCGGCACCACCACCGTGGCGGCGCCGTAGAGCGCCGACCATCCCACTTCCTGCCTGCCGGTGAGCAGTGCGGCCAACACGGCCACCGCCACACCCACCGCTCCCTGCACCGTGATCACCCGCCACGGCGACAGTGGTGGGTCCGCAGCCCGCAAGGCCTGCGCCTGCTCTCGTGTCAGTGGCTTGAAGGCCGCTGCCCGGCCCCCCCGGGAAGCCTCTTCTTGTTCGTCATCCCAGCGGTCGCTCCGGGTGGGCCGTTCAATCGCCATCATGGGTGAGCTCAGCAAAGCCCTGGAATTATACGAAGAAGCCCGCAGCTCCCGATGACCAGGCGTGCCGATCGGTCTTGTCGGTCACCGCGCAGCCGCGGCAGGCGACCGGCGGCGCGGGCGCGGCAGACCCCGGGGCGTGCCCGACGACGCCTTCTTCCTCATGGCCATCGGGGAAACGCGCACGCTGCCCAGGCGCGGCGACGCACAATGAGCCCCGGCGCGGAACCTGCGCCCCCAAACCCCTTCCAACGCGCTGCATGAACCACTTCAAACTGCTCCTGGCGGCCCTGCTCGTCGCCCCCCTGCTGGCTGCGGCGGCGCCAGGCGCGGTCGTCACCACGCCGCAGGTGCGTGCCGAACTGGTGGCGCATGCGCCGCAAGGCGTGGCCGCCGGCCAGCCCTTGTGGCTGGGGCTGAAGATCGAGCACCAGCCGCACTGGCACACCTACTGGAAGAACCCGGGCGATTCCGGCCTGCCGACGACGCTGGAGTGGACGCTGCCCGCGGGCGTTTCTGCAGGCGACATCGAATGGCCGACGCCGGGCAAGCTGCCGATCGGGCCGCTGATGAACTACGGCTACGAAGGCACGCTGCTGCTGCCGGTGGCCGTGACCGTGCCGCCGGACTTCAACGCCGACAAGCTCAGCGTCAAGCTGAACGCCTCCTGGCTGGTGTGCAAGGACATCTGCATTCCCGAAGACGGCGAGTTCGTGCTCGAGTTGCCGGCGCGGGCCGCCACCGCTGGCCACGGCGCGCTGTTTGCCGCGGCGCGCGCGGCCTTGCCGCAGCCGCTGCCGGGCGCGCGCGCAACGGCCGCGGTGGAAGACGGTGCGCTGGTGGTGCGCGTGGCCGGGCTGCCCACGGGCTGGCAGGGCCGCTCGCTCACCTTCTTCCCCGAAACCACGGGCGTCATCGACAACGCCGCCCAGCCGCCGAGCACCTGGCAGGATGGCGAATGGAGCGCCCGCGTGCCGCTCGACCCGCAGCGCAGCGCAGCGCCGCAGGCCCTGCCGGCCGTGCTGACCGCGCCCGGGCAGCCCGCTGGGCTGCTGGTCCAGGTGGCGGTGACGACGCCGTGGCCGGCCGTCGCCGCCGCGCCGACAGCGCTGACGGCGCCAGCTGCGGCCACGACAGCATTGGTGGCCGCGGCGCCGGCCACGCCGCCCATCGGCCTGGCGCTGGCGCTGGTGTTCGCGCTGGTCGGCGGTGCGCTGCTCAACCTGATGCCCTGCGTCTTCCCCGTGCTGTCGCTCAAGGTGCTCGGTTTTGCCGCCCACGGCGACGACCGCCGCGCGCTGCTGGCCGGCGGCCTGGCCTACACCGCGGGCGTCGTGCTGTCGTTCGTGGCGCTGGCGGCGCTGTTGCTGGCGCTGCGCGCCGGAGGCGAGCAGCTCGGCTGGGGCTTCCAGCTGCAGTCGCCGGTCGTGGTGGCCACGCTGGCCGCACTGTTCACGCTGATCGGGCTCAACCTGGCCGGCGTGTTCGAGTTCGGTTCGGTGCTGCCGAGTTCGCTGGCTGCGGTGCGGGCGCAGCATCCGATGGTCGATTCGCTGCTCACCGGCGTGCTGGCGGTGGCGGTGGCCTCGCCGTGCACCGCCCCCTTCATGGGGGCCTCGCTGGGCTTGGCCATGACGCTGCCGGCGGCGCAGGCGCTGGCGGTGTTTGCCACCCTCGGCCTGGGCATGGCATTGCCGTATCTGGCGGCCAGCGTGTCGCCGGCGCTGGCGCGTCTGCTGCCGCGGCCGGGGGCGTGGATGGCGCACTTCAGGACGCTGATGGCGTTCCCGATGTTCGCCACCGTGGTCTGGCTGGTCTGGGTGCTGGGACAGCAGGTCGGCATCGACGGCGTCGCGGCGGTGCTGGCGCTGCTGCTGGCACTGGCCTTCGTGGCCTGGGCGCTGGGCTCGCCGACGCTGGGGCCGCGCGCGCGCGGCGGCTTCGGCGCCGCGTCGCTGGTGCTGATGGCCGCGGCGCTGTTCTGGGCCCTGCCGGCGCTGCGCCAGGAGGCGGCGGCCCGGGTGCCGGGCGCAGGCGAGGCCTGGCAAGCCTGGTCGGTCGAGCGCGTGGCGCAGGCGCAGGCCGCCGGCCAGCCGGTGTTCGTGGACTTCACCGCCGCCTGGTGCGTGACCTGCCAGTTCAACAAGCGCACCACGCTCGCCCGGCCCGAGGTGCAGGCCGCGTTTGCCGACAGGCGCGTGCTGCTGCTGCGCGCCGACTGGACGCGGCGCGACGCGGCCATCACCGCCGAACTGGCGCGGCTGGGGCGCAACGGCGTGCCGGTCTATGCGCTGTATGCCCCGGGCCGTGCATGGCCACAGCTGTTGAGCGAAATTTTGAGTGTCGACGAAGTCCGCGCTGCGCTGGCCGCGCTGCCTTCCACCTGAGCACCCCTCCACGCCACCAGGAGCCTGACGATGAAGCCGTTCCTCTTCGCCACCGCCCTCGCGTTGAGCGCCGGCTCGGCGCTCGCCGCCGCCACCGTGGGCCAGCCGGCGCCTGCCTTTACCGCCGTCGATGCCGCCGGCAAGACCGTCTCGCTGGCCGAACACAGGGGCAAACACGTCGTGCTGGAGTGGGTCAACCCCGGCTGCCCTTACGTGCGCAAGCACTACGACAGCGCCAACATGCAGGGCACGCAGAAGGACGCCACGGCCCAGGGCGTGGTCTGGCTGGCAGTCAATTCGACGGCGCCCGACGCCAGCGACTACAAGACCCCGGCTGCCATGGCGCAATGGATGCAGAGCCACAAGGCCGCCGCCAGCGCCACGCTGATGGACAGCGACGGCAAGGTCGGCCGCGCCTACGGCGCGCGCACGACACCGCACATGTACATCGTCGACCCCGCCGGCACGCTGGTGTACGCCGGCGCCATCGACGACAAGCCCAGCGCCAACGTGGGCGACATCGCCGGTGCCATCAACCACGTGAAAGTGGCGCTGGCAGAGTCACTGGCGGGCAAGCCGGTGAGAGCGCCGTCGACGCGGGCCTACGGCTGTTCGGTCAAGTACTCGTCGATGTGAACGCCGCCGCGGCGTGCGGCTACGGCAGCCGCTGGTAGGCCGCAGCCAGCGCCTTGAAGGCGCTGGTGTCGACCTCGTGGCCCAGCTCCTCGGCCAGGATGGCCGCCACCGCGTCGGCCTGTCGTGCCGCTTCGGCGGCGTCCAGGAACAGCAGCCGGCAGCGCCGTGCCAGCACGTCCTCGACATCGCGCGCCATCTCGTAGCGCGCGGCGAAACGCACCATCGCCTCGCTCAGGCCGCCCTGGCCCGATTCGGCGTCGCGCCACAACCAGCGCTGCGCCCCCGGCAGCGTGCGCAGCAGCGCCGCTTCGCTGCCGTAGAGGTGTTCGCCCGGCGGCTCGGCCAGCGGGCGCCCGGGCGCCGCGCCGACCAGCGGCAGCCGTGCCGTCACGCCCCCTGGCCGGCGCGCCAGCAGGCCACGCGACATGGCGCGGTCCAGCACGTCCTCGGCCATCGAGCGGTAGGTGGTCCACTTGCCGCCGGTGACCGTGATCAGCCCCGAGCGGCCGACGATGATGGTGTGCTCGCGCGAGATCGCCTTCGTGTTCTCACCGTCCTCGCCCGCCGGCTTGACCAGCGGCCGCAGCCCCACCCACACCGAGCGCACGTCGCTGCGCTGTGGCGCGTGCACCAGGTACCGTGCGGCCTCCTGCAGGATGAAGGCCACCTCCTCGGCAAACGGTGCCGGCTCGCGCGCGAGATCGTGGCGCGGCGTGTCGGTGGTGCCGAGGAGGGTCTTGCCGAACCAGGGCACGGCGAACATGACGCGGCCGTCATCGGTCCTGGGCACCAGCAGGGCGTGGCTGCCGGGCAGGAAGCGGCGGTCGACGACGAGGTGCACGCCCTGGCTCGGCGCCACCATCGGCGCGCGCGGCGGCGCGCCTTCGTCGCGGTCCATGTCGCGCACGGCGTCGACCCAGACGCCGGTGGCGTTGACGACGCAACGCGCGCGCACCGTGGTCTCGGCGCCGCTTTCGGTGTCGCGCACGGTCAGGCCGCGCACCTGCTTGCCGCCGGCTTCGCCTTCACGCAGCAGCGCGGTCACGCCGCAGTGGTTGAGCAGCAGCGCGCCGCGCGCCGCTGCCGTGCGCGCCAGCAGCAGCGCGAACCGCGCGTCGTCGAACTGGCCGTCCCAGTAACGCACGCCGCCCCACAAGCCGCGCGGCTGCACGCCGGGCAGCAGCTCGAGCGTGCGGCGCGTGCTCAGCCACTCGGTGCCGCCCAGGCCCTGGCGGCCGGCCAGGGCGTCGTAGGCCTTCAGGCCGATGCCGTAGAGGCCACGCTCCCACCAGTGGTAGCCGGGCATCACGAAAGGCAAGCGCTGCGCGACGTGCGGCGCGTTGGCCAGGATCGCCGAGCGCTCGTGCAGCGTCTCGCGCACGAGGCCGATGTTGCCCTGCGCCAGGTAGCGCACGCCGCCGTGCGCCAGCTTGGTGGCGCGCGACGAAGTGCCGTGCGCGAAGTCGTGCGACTCCACCAGCACGACGCTGAAGCCGCGCACCGCGGCGTCCAGCGCCACGCCCAGGCCGGTGGCGCCGCCGCCGACGACGGCCAGGTCCCACTCGCGCGGCTGGCGCAGCCGCTGCAGCAAGGTGGCGCGGTCGAGGGCCAGGCTCACGACTTCAGCCGCAGGCGAAGTTCACCGGCAGGCCGGGCACGTCCACCGCCATCGTCAACACGCAGCCGGCCAGCGGCTGCGCGGCGAGTTCTGCCGCCGGCCGCTGGTGGCGCGCGGTGGTGATGAACAGCGTGCGCAGGTCGGCGCCACCGAAGCAGGGCATGGTGGGGCAGCGCACCGGCAAAGGTACTTCCCGAAGCACTTCACCGGCCGGGGACAGGCGCAGCAGGCGCTGGCCCTCGTACATCGCCACCCAGTAGGCGCCCTCGACGTCCACCGCGGCGCCGTCGGGTCTGCCGCCATACCCGGCGAGGTCCTGCCCCGGCGCCTTGAGCGGGAACTCGGCCAGCACGCGCTGCCGCGACAGCGTGCCGTCGCTGCCGTCGAAGTCCAGCGCGTAGATGCGGTGCGAGGTGGTGTCGCTCCAGTACATGGTGCGGCCGTCGGGGCTGAAGGCCAGGCCGTTGCTGACGGTGACGTCGCCGGCCATGCGCTGCAGGCGCCCCGCCGACCAGCGGTACAGCGCCGCATGCGGCGCCGTGCGCGGCTCGTAGATCGTGCCCACCCAGAAGCGGCCCCGCGCGTCGGCCTTGCCATCGTTGAAGCGCTCTACCTTCGCGTCGTAGGGTGCTGGCGCCAGGCGGTGGCGCCGCCCGCTGGCCGGGTCGAAGCGCCACAGGCCGTCGCGCATCGCCACCAGCAACTCGCCGCCGGGCAGCGGCGCGATGCAGCCGGGTTCGGACTCCAGCGCCCAGGTGCTGTGCCTGGCGCCGGCCGGCGTCCAGCGGTGCAGCGCGCGGCCGGGGATGTCGCACCAGTACAGCGCTGCCTCGTCGGGGTGCCACAGCGGTGACTCGCCGAGCAGCGCCGGCGGCACGGGCAGCGCCGTGACGGCGGCGCCCCCGGTCATGCGTGATCGACCTCGATCTTCATCCAGGCGTCGAAGGTCACCTTCGCGGCCAGGGAGCGCAGGCCGTGCGCCGCCGGGTCGGCCATGTGGATGGCGTTGCTGACGTGGCTCACCGGCTCGACGCAGTAGTAGGGCTTGGTGTCGGTCGTGTAAACGACCAGATAGGGCAGCGACGACGTCAGCCGCAGCGACAGCTTCTCGTCGCGGATGCGCGCGGCGCCGCGCCAGCCCTCGAAACAGTGATCGAAGTCCAGGTGCGCCACGTCGCCGTCGATGCCGGGTTGCGGCACGCGCCGCGTCGGCAGCCCGCTGGGGTCGTTTTCCCAGCGGTCGGTGAGCTCGACGTGCAGCCGGCTGCGCGTGCGCTTGGGGAAGTACGGGTGCCAGCCCAGCCCCACCGGCTGCGGTTGCGCGGCGTGGTTGGTGAACGCCAGGTGCACTTCCAGTGCCGCTGGCGTCAACACGTAACGCTGGCGCAGCTCGAAGGCGAACGGCCAGTGGGCGTCGCCGGCGTGTTGGTAGCGCAACTCGGCCTCGTGCTCGCGCGTGGCCAGCACCTCCCAGGCGCGCTGCCAGGCCACGCCGTGCACCGAATGCGGGCTGTCGTCGAAGTTGGGCGCGGTGGTGTGGTCGTGCCCCAGCCAGCGGAAACGCCGGTAGCCCAGGCGGTTCGAGTACGGCGCCAGCGGATAGCAGCCAGCCAGCCGCGACGACGCCAGGTCGGCGGCCTCGGTGCTGCGCAGTACGGCCTGTTCACCGTGCGGCCCGGACAGCCACAAGCCGGCGATGGCACCGCCGAGATCGGGACGCAGGGCCAGGCGCAGTTCGCCGGCACGGAGTTCAATGGGTTTGGGCGTCATGTCCCGGATGATGCCGCAAGCGCGGCCCCCTTCAGACCGACCAGGGGTCGGGCCCCGTGGCCAGGCCATAGCGGGCGCGTGCCGCAGCGGGCATGGTGGTGTCGACCTCGCCATCGTCGGCCAGCGCCTGCAAGGCACGCAGGACGATATGGCGCGGGCTCACTTCGAAAAATTCGCGCAACTGCGCGCGGCTGTCGCTGCGCCCGAAACCGTCGGTGCCGAGCGTGACGTAGCGGCGGCCTGCCGGCACCCAGGCGCGCAGTTGCTCGGGCACCGCGCGTACATAGTCGGTGGCCGCGACGATGGGACCGTGCGTGGCCTGCAGCACCTGCGTGGCCCATGGCAGGGCGGCCGCCGCGCCACCGAGCACGCGCGTGCGTTCGAGCGCCTGGCCTTCGCGCGCCAGCTCGCTGAAGCTGGTCGCGCTGCAGACCTCGGCCTGCACCTGCCAGTGTTCGGCGAGCCACCGTGCCGCAGTGAGGGCTTCGTGCAGGATCGCGCCGCTACCCACCAGCGTGCAGCGCGCCGCCGTTGCCGCCGACGCATCCGGGGGCAGGGGCAGCCGGTACAAACCGCGCAGCACGCCTTCTTCCGCGCCCTCGGGCAGCGAGGGCTGGGCGTGGTTCTGGTTCATCACCGTGATGTAGAAGAAGACGTCGTGCCGCAGCGCCAGCATGCGCCGCATGCCGTGGTGCACGATGAGCGCCAGTTCGTACGCAAAGGCCGGGTCCCAGGCCACGCAGTTGGGCACCGTGGTGGCCACCAGGTGGCTGTGGCCGTCCTGGTGCTGCAGGCCTTCGCCGCCCAGCGTCGTGCGGCCCGCGGTGGCGCCGAGCAGGAAGCCGCGCGAGCGTTGGTCGGCGGCGGCCCAGATCAGGTCGCCGACGCGCTGGAAGCCGAACATCGAGTAGTAGATGTAGAACGGCAGCATCGTCAGCCCGTGCGTGCTGTAGCTGGTGGCCGCCGCCGTCCACGACGCCAGCGCGCCGGCTTCGGTGATGCCTTCTTCGAGGATCTGGCCGTCGCGCGCCTCGCGGTAGCTCATCAGGCTGGCGGCGTCCTCGGGCTCGTAGCGCTGGCCCTCGGGGGCGTAGATGCCGACCTGGCGGAACAGGCTGGCCATGCCGAAGGTGCGTGCTTCGTCGGCGACGATGGGCACGATGCGCGGCCCGAGTTCCGGCACCTTGAGCAGGTTGGCGAGCAGCCGCACGAAGGCCATCGTGGTGCTCATCTCCTTGCCGCCGGCCTGCAGCGCGAAGGCGCCGAAGGCCGCCGCCGCCGGCACCGGCAGGCCCGGTGCGTCGGTCTGCCGTGCCGGCAGCGGGCCGCCCAGCGCGGCGCGGCGCCGGCGCAGGTGGCGCATCTCGGGGCTGTCGTCGGCGGGGCGGAAGAAACGCTGCACCAGCGCATCGTCGTCGCTCATCGGCAGCCGGAAGCGGCGCACGAAGTCCAGCAGGTCGGGGCCTTCGAGCGTCTTCTGCTGGTGCGTCGTCATGCGGCCCTGGCCGCTGGCGCCCATGCCGTAGCCCTTCATGGTCTTGGCCAGGATGACCACCGGCGCGCCCCGGTGCCCGACCGCCGCGGCATAGGCGGCGTGGATCTTCACGAGGTCGTGCCCGCCGCGGTGCAGGCGGTCGATCTCGTCGTCGGTCATGGCGTTGACGAGCGCTTCGAGCTCGGGGCTTTGGCCGAAGAACCGGGCGCGGTTGTAGGCGCCGTCGTTGGCCGAAAAGGTCTGGAACTGGCCGTCGACGGTGCGCGCGAAGGCGCGCGCCAGCGCCTGCGTGTGGTCGCGCGCAAAGAGCGCGTCCCAGTCGCTGCCCCAGACCAGTTTGATGACGTGCCAGCCGGCGCCGGCGAACACGGTTTCCAGCTCGTCGATGATGCGGCCATTGCCACGCACCGGGCCGTCCAGGCGCTGCAGGTTGCAGTTGACGACGAAGACCAGGTTGTCGAGACCCTCGCGCGCCGCCAGGCTCAGCCCGGCCAGCGACTCGGGCTCGTCCATCTCGCCGTCGCCGAAGAAGCCCCAGATGCGGCGGTCGCTGGCCGGCGTCAGGCCGCGGTGTTCCAGGTAGCGCATGAAGCGCGCCTGATAGACGGCCGACAGCGGCCCCAGTCCCATCGATCCGGTGGGGAACTGCCAGAAATCGGGCATCAGCCAGGGGTGCGGGTACGAGCACAGGCCGCGCGCCGTGCCGCCGCGCGCGCGTTCGTCGCCGGCAGCGACTTCCTGGCGGTAGTGGTCGAGGTCGGCTTCGCCGAGCCGGCCTTCGAGGAAGGCGCGCGCGTAGACGCCAGGCGCCGAGTGCGGCTGGAAGAACACCAGGTCGCCGCCGTGGCCGCCCGGGCCGTCGACACGGGCGCGAAAGAAGTGGTTGAAGCCGACTTCGAACAGGTCCGCGGCCGAGGCGTAACTCGAGATGTGGCCGCCGAGTTCGCCCTGGCGCCGGTTGGCGCGCACGACCATCGCCAGCGCGTTCCAGCGCATGATCGCCGCCAGCCTCTGCTCGATCTCCAGATGGCCCGGGAAGGCGGCCTGGTCCTGCAGCGAGATCGTGTTGACGTAGGGCGTCTGGCGCTGCGGCTGCCAGGCCAGCGCGTGCCGGCGTGCTTCGTCCTGCAATGCGCTCAGCACGAATCGCGCACGCTCGGCGCCTCCTTCGCGCACCAGCGTGGCCAGCGCGTCGAGCCACTCGCGCGTTTCCGCCGCGTCGGTGTCGCCGGGGAAGCGGATGGCGTGCAGCAGGGCCTCGAATTCCGGGCTGCCGGGCGGCGCGGCGGGGTTCATCGTGCGGTGCTGGCTACCAGCGGGTGCCGGGTGCGTCGAGATCGACCTTGAGGTAGTGTGCGCCCGGGATCGGGTTGTAGTAGTAGGGCGGGATCTCCTGGAAGCCCAGCGCCGCGTACAGCCCGCGCGCCGCTTCCATGTCGTCCAGCGTGTCGAGCAGCAGCGTCGAATAGCCGGCCTGCAGCGCCAGGTCGATCAACTGCTGCGCCATCAGCCGGCCGATGCCGAAACGGCGAAACGCGCGCGGCACATACAGGCGCTTCATCTCGCAGGCGTTGGCGTAATCGACGTCGTGCAGCGGGCGCAGCGCGCCGCAGCCGGCGGGCTGGCCGTCGAGCAGCGCGACCAGCAGTGCACCGGCCGGCGCGGCATAGTCGCCGGGCAGGCCGGCGAGTTCGGCCTCGAAGTTCTGGAAGCACAGGTCGATGCCGAGCATCTCAGCGTACTCGCGGAACAACTGGCGCGCGGCGGCGATCAGCACCGGCTCGTCGGCCGTGGCCAGCGTGATTTGCGGTGTCGCTTCCACGGCCTCAGCCACCGAGGCGAACGACCCAGCTCACGACGCCGGCGCAGACGGCCAGCAGCACCAGCCCCAGCAGGCGCTGCGGCAGGCCGTCGGCGCTGGCCGGGGTGCCGGCGGGCAGCGGCTTGTCGCCGACCACCATCGGCCGCACCAGGTTCGTCGTCCTGCGCAGCAGGTAGAACACGATGGCGCCGATGTGCAGCGCCACCAGGCCCAGGATCAGCCACTGGCCCCACCACTTGTGCCAGGAGGTGGCGCTGAGCGCCGCGGCGTTGCTGACGAAGCGGTTGAGCGGGCCGAGGTTGGCGATCTCGTCGTCGGCCACCAGGCCGGTGCCCACCTGCACGGCCAGGATGGCCAGCAGCGCGAAAACCGAGAAGCTGCCCAGCGGGTTATGGCCGACGTCGAGGTGCTCACCCGGCCGCGACTGCCCGCGCAGGTAGCGCAGCACCGTGCTCGGGGCGTAGATGAAACTGGCGAAGCGCGACCAGCGCCCGCCCACCAGGCCCCACAGCAGCCGGAACGCCAGCAGCGTGAACACGACGAAGCCGAACCGCATGTGCCAGACCATCGCATTGCCGCCGATCTTGACGCTGAGCACCGAGCCGACGATCGTCAGCGCCAACACCCAATGGAACAGGCGCGTCGGCAGGTCCCAGACGCGCACGGGCTGTAAGGTGGGGTCGGGCATCGAGCGGGTGCTTGCCGCCATGGGCAGATGTCGAGGGAACGCAACCATACCGCGACTGGCCCGAGGCACGCACGCCGGCGGCTACGGATTGGGGGCTTACCCTGAGGCCGGAATACCTCGGCGGCGTCGTTCGTACACTGCATTGCTGGCGTGGGCCCACCTGCGCCGCTCACCCCAACCCTCAGTTCGGAGATCTGCGCATGACCCGTCTTCTCATGGCTGCCGTCATCGGCCTTGCCACCGCCCTGCCCGCAGCGGCACAGTTCCAGAAGCCTGAAGATGCGGTGAAGTATCGCAAGGCGGCTTACACGGTCATGGCCGCGCACTTCGGCCGCATCGGCGCCATGGCGCAGGGCCGCGTTCCTTTCGACGGTGCCGCCGCAGCCGCCAACGCCGCCATCGTGGCGCAGATGTCCACGCTGCCTTTCGCCGGCTTCGTGGAAGGCACTTCCGGCACCGAGAAGGGCTCGCCCAAGGGCAACGTCTGGACCGAGCGTGTCAAGTTCGACGCCGCAGCCAGGAAGATGCAGGACGAGGTGGCCAGCCTGGCCAGCGTTGCCAGGGCCAACAACCTGGACCAGCTGAAGACGGCCTTTGGCAGCGCGGCCGCTGCCTGCAAGGCCTGCCACGACGATTTCCGCAACCCTTGATGGGGCGCCCGAGCTGATTTCTTGGTGATCGCTCTCTTGCGCTGCGCGCAAACGAGCGCTCCCCAGAAGACCGCGATCAGCCTTCGGCTGGCTCGGCAAAGCCGAGGATGACGCGCCGGGTCATCGCTGATTTCTTCTCGATCTTGGTGACGATGACGGGGCCGACTTCGGCGGTGTTGGAGACGTGCGTGCCACCGCAGGGCTGCAGGTCGACACCCTCGATCTCGAGCACACGGACGCGCCCGAGCCCGCGCGGCGGCTGCACGCTCATGCTGCGCACGAGTTGCGGCTGGGCGTCGAGCTCGTCCTCGCTGATCCAGCGGTGGCGCACCGGGTGCGCCTCGGCCACCAGGCGGGCGATGCCGGCGCTGAGCGCAACCTTGTCCAGTGGCTCGTTCATGTGGAAGTCCAGCCGCGCATAGCCGGCGGTGATCGAGCAGCCGTCCACCGGGTGCGGCACCAGCGCACACAGCAGGTGGGTGGCGGTGTGGAAGCGCATGTGGGCGCGGCGGCGAGGGGCGTCGATGGCGGCCACCACGCGCGTGCCGGGGGAGAAGACCGACGGATCCGACCCGGCAGCGGGCACATGCGCGATGTCGCCGGGCCGCGACGGGTGCTTGCGCGTATCGGCAATGGGCAGCACCGCGCCCGTCGTTGCGGTCAGCGTGCCGGCGTCGCCCGCCTGCCCGCCACCGAGCGGGTAGAAGACGGTGCGGTCGAGCACGATGCCGGCTTCGTCGCAGGCCAGCACGGTGGCCTCGCATTGCAGCAACGAGGCGTCTTCGCGGAACAGTTCTTCGGTCATGCGGATTCCAGAGTGACGTCGCCCTGGGGCGTGGCCAGCGTGGCGCTGAGCGCCGGACCGAAGCCCGCCTGCACCTGCACATGGCGCAGTTGAAGCAGTTCGCGTGCCGCAGCGGGTACGCCGGTGAGTCCCAACGCCCGCAGCGTGATGCCGGACTCGGGCATCTGCGCCGTGGGGTGCAGGCCCTCCCACTGGATGAGCGTGGGCAGCGCGCCTTCGCAGAGCAGGCGGCCGTCGGCACGCACCAGGATCTGCCAGGCCAGCCTGCCATGCGGCGTCTCGCGGCTGGCCTGGATGGGCTCGCCCGGGTCCAGGCCCGCATCGACGAGCGAGCGCCGGTGCGCGCCCAGCGTCCCGGTGCGCACCACGACATGGATCAGCCGTGGCGACTCGAGCAGGCGCTGCTGCAGCGCCGGATCGTCCAGCCCGAACCAGCGCGGCCGGCGCTGCGGCGGTGCCGCGGGGTCGACGGCGATGATCTCCAGGTAAGCGTCGGGAAAGACCGGCGTGGCGATCTTCAGCAGCCGGTTGTGGGTGCCGAAAAGCACATGCTTGCCGCCCGGCCCCGGCGTGACGCCGAGCGTGGCCTCGCACCAGGCGACGCCCTGTTCCAGCGTCGCAGCAGCCACCACCAGGTGGTCGACAGGCAGCGTCACAGCGCCACCGTGCCTTCGATGCAGCCGGCCACGTCGCCGCCGATCCATATCGTGTCGTTCACCTGCTCGACGTAGACCCGCCCGTCGCGTCCGAGCGCCGTGCCCTGCGTGGCCAGGTAGGCCGGCGGCGCCAGGCCAGCGCCTATGAGCCATTGCGCGACGCTGGCGTTGAGGCTGCCGGTGACCGGGTCCTCGCCGACCCCCAGCGAAGGCACGAAAGCCCGCAGCTCGAACATCGCCTCGTGCCTGGCAGGGTGCTTGCCGACGACGCCGAGCTTGATCTCCCCCAGCAATGCAGCGTCGGGCTTGCAGGCCAGCACCTGCGCCGCCGAATGCAGCATCACCGCGCACCAGCCGGGGCCGTTGTCGACCCAGTGGTGGTGCAGCAGGTCGCGCCGCGGCAGGCCCAGGGCATCGGCGATGCGCTGCACCAGCGCCGGCGCCAGCGGCCCGCTGCGGCGCAGCGGCGGTGCGGCGAAGGCGAGGCGGCCAGCGCTGCGCCTGATGCGAACCAGGCCAACGCCGCACTCCTGCACCACCATGGCGGCCACACGCGGCACGCCCCCGGCGGCCAGCCAGGCGTGGCAGCTGCCGAGCGTGGGGTGGCCGGCGAAGGGCAGTTCGCCGCCGGGCGTGAAGATGCGCACCCGGTAGTCGGCCGCAGCGTCGGTGGGCGGCAGCAGGAAGGTCGTCTCCGACAGGTTCGTCCAGCGCGCGAAGGCCGCCAGCGTGTCGTCGGGCAGGCCCTGCGCGGCATGCACCACGGCCAAGGGGTTGCCCTTGAGCGGCACCGCGGTGAAGACGTCGAGCTGGTGGAAGCGTCGTTGCATGGCCGGTCTCCTCAAGCAGCCGCGAGCACACGCGCGAGTGCGGCCACGGCAGTATGGATGGTCCCGGGCGGCACCGTGACGAAGCTCAGGCGCAGCGTGTTGGCGTGGCCGCCGTGCGGGTAGAAGGTGCTGCCGGGCACGTAGGCCACGCCGGCCTCCACGGCCCGCGGCAACAAGGCGGTGGCGTCGATGTGCGCCGGCAGCTCGACCCAGAAGAACATGCCGCCCACCGGCGCCTGCCAGTGGCAGCCCGGCGGCAGGTGCTGTTCGAGCGCGGCGCGCATGGCGTCGCGCTGGGCCCGGTAGCGGGCGCGGATGGTGGGCACGTGTTGGCGCAGGAAACCATTCCGGATGACTTCGTAGACCACGCGCTGGTTGAAGCCGGCGGTGTGCAGGTCGGCAGCCTGCTTGGCCTGCAGCAGCTTGGGGTACAGGCGCTCCGGCGCGACCACGTAGCCCAGCCGCAGGCCCGGGGCCAGCACCTTGGAGAACGAGCCCAGATAAACGGCCCCGTCGCCGGCCACGGCGCTCAGTGGCGGTGGCGGCGGCGCGTCGAACCACAGCTCGCCATACGGGTTGTCTTCGACGATGGGCAGGCCGAGCTGCCGTGCCCGCGCCACCAGCGCCAGCCGCCGCGCCGCGCTCATGCAGCGGCCGGTGGGGTTCTGGTAATTGGGCAGCAGGTACAGAAAGCGGGCGCCGCGCGCCGCGTCCAGCGCCTGCGGCAACGGGCCTTCGGCGTCGCCTTGCACGGCCACGAACTCGGGCTCGTAGGGCGCGAAGGCCTGCAGCGCGCCCAGGTAGGTGGGTGATTCCACGGCCACCGTGCTGCCGGGGTCGATGAGCACCTTGCCCACCAGGTCCAGCCCCTGTTGCGAGCCGCTGGTGATGATCACCTGCGCGGCAGCGGCGTGCAGGCCCTGTGTGCCGAGCTCGGCCGCCACCCATTCGCGCAGTGGCGCGTAGCCCTCGCTGGCAGCGTACTGCAGCGCTTCGCGCGGGCTGTCGCGCAGCACGCGCGCGGTGGCTTCCTTCATCGCCGCCACCGGAAAGGTGTCGGCCGAGGGCAGGCCGCCGGCCAGCGAGACGATGCCGGGCCGCTCGGTGATCTTGAGGATCTCGCGAATGGTGGACGGGTTGAGCCGCTCGGCGCGGCGGGCCATCTGCCAGGGCATGGGGTCTCCAGTGTTCGGCGCTGCGGTGTTTCAGGGTGCGGCGCCGGGCTCGCCCAGCAGCCAGCACACCGCGGCGTCGGCGTGCAGCTCGGTGGTATCGAACACGGGCAGCGGGCTGTCGTCGGCGCCGATCAGCAGGCCGATCTCGGTGCACCCCAGCACCACAGCCTGGGCGCCCCGCGCGCGCTGGCGCTCGATGATCGCCCGCACAGCGCTGCGCGACGCCGCATCCACGATACCGCGGCACAGTTCCTCGTAGATCACGCGGTGCATGAGCGCGCGGTCCTCGTCGCCGGGCACGCTGACGTGCAGGCCGAAGCGATGTTCCAGGCGCGTGCGCACGATGCTGCGGTCTTCCATCGTGAAGCGCGTGCCCAGCAGCGCCGCATGCTGCACGCCGGCGGCTTGCAGCGCGGCGCCGGTGGCGTCGGCGATGTGCAGCAGCGGCAGGCCCGATGCGGCCTCGATGCGGTCGGCCACCTTGTGCATGGTGTTGGTGGCCAGCACCAGCGCCTGCGCACCGGCGCGCTGCAGGCCCGCCGCGGCTGCGGCCAGCATCAGCGCGGCGCCGTCCCAATCGCCGGCCGCCTGCAGCGCCGCCACGGGCGCGAAGTCCACGCTGTGCAGCAGCAGCTTCGCGCTGTGCAGTCCGCCCAGGCGGCGCGCCACGCCCTGGTTCAGCAGCCGGTAGTAGACGGCCGTGCTTTCCCAGCTCATGCCGCCCAGGAGGCCCAGGGTTCGGCTCGGGGTCGGGCCCGGCGTCGTCATGCTGCAGTCTGCCCCACCGGCAGACGCCGGCCGACGAACACCACCGCGACGACGGCCAGCGCGAAGACCACGGTCAGCGGCTGCAGCCGCTCGCCCAGCACCGGCACCGCGAACAGCAGGGCCAGGAAGGGCTGCAACAGTTGTGTCTGGCTGACGCGCACCACACCACCCAGCGCCAGGCCGCGGTACCAGGCGAAGAAGCCCAGCCACATCGAAAACACGGCCGTGTAGCCCAAGCCCAGCCACGCCGACAGGCGCGCCGGCGACTCCGGCCACAGCCACAACGCCGCCGGCAACGTGAACGGCAGCGAGCCCACCAGCACCCAGCCTATGACCTGCTGCGCCGGCATTGCCGAGGCGACCTGCGCCCCCGCCACGTAGGCGATGGAGGTCGACAGCACGGCCAGCAGCAGCAGGCCGTCGGCCGCCGACAGCCGCCCGTTGCCCTGCCAGGCGGCAAAGCCCAGCACGAGGGCGCAGCCGAGCAAGGCGCAGGCCCAGAAGGCCGCCGACGGACGCTGCCGCAGCCACAGCGCCGCCACCAGCGCCGTGCCCAGCGGCATGATGCCGGTGACCACGGCGGCGTGCATGGCGTCGACCCGGCGCAGTGCCAGTGCCAGGAAGAGCGGGAAACCGACCACCGTGCCCAGGGCGCTGACCGCCAGCGCCGGCCAGTGCCGCCGCGCCGGCGGCGGCGCCCGCACGGCCAGCAGGTACAGCACGCTCAGCAGCCCCGCCAGCGCGGCGCGGCCGGCGGTGACGAAGGCCGGCGGCAACTGCGGATCGCTCGCGTCGCCCACCGCCAGGCGCGTCATCGGCAGCGTCATGGCGAAGATGACCACGCCGAGGACGCCGAGGGCGAAACCGCGCGTCGTTGCGGTCATGGCGCAGCGCCGCGGGCCGCGGCGCCGGCGATGGGCGAGATGAACATGGCTTCCTGGGACGTCACGGCCAAAGTCTATGCGGCGCAAGTGCACAACCCGACACACCTGCAACGGCCGACACGACGAAGGGCGGCGCAGGTGCGTGTCCAATGCGCACAGAGGCACGGCACGCGTCGTGCACGAAACCGGCCATGTTCGAATCGACCCTGCCCCACGACAGCGCCGAGCTGATGCGCGTGAGCGACTTCCGTCGCTTGCAGGAAGATGCTGCGCGTGCCGCAAGGGTCGACGCCGGCATGACCCGGCTCACGTCGCTCAGCGCGACGCTGCTGGAGGACCTGAAGCGCTTCGAGCCCGCCGCCTACGACGGCGACGGGCTGGAGGCGCTGGAGGTGCTGGCCGCCGCGGTGCGCCACGGGCGCTCGCTGCTGCTGCACCTGCAGCACCGCTACCGCGTGATCCCCGTGACCGTGTTTCCGGCCGCGGCCGCCCTGCATTGCACCCTGCCCTTGCCGCAGCTGCTGGCCCTGGAACTGAGCGACCTGTGCGTGTTGCACGTCGAGCCCGCGTGGCTGCGCCCGCCGGGCAGCAGCGACGCCGCCCGCATCGGCGAGGCGCGGCACTATGCACCGCTGGGCACCTTGTTGTGGGAGCTGGCGCTGCGCGGCGCGCGCGAGTCGCTGCTGCCCGAGATCGCCGGCCCGGCGGCGTACCGCGTGGCGCCGGCGACGGCGCTGCACCTGCTCGGGCTGACCGGCAGCTTGGGCGCAGCGGTGGACCGCTTGCGGCACCAGTTCTGCAATGTGCAGGAGATCGCGTCCTGGCCGGGTTTCGACCGCGAACGCGCGCCGCGGCTGCTCAACGGCCTGTACCTGCAAGCGGCCTTGATGGTCAGCCGCACGCACCCGGCGGCCATCCACGACGACTACGTCAGCCATCGCAACTGACCGTCGGCGTCAGCGCGGGAGCTGCAGCCGCAGCCGGCGCGCCGCTTCCTCGGCACGCGCGTCGTCGATCTCGCGCAGCACGCCGCCCATGTCCACCGGGCCGGCCCGTCTCGTGAAACGGCCGCTGAGCGTCGCGCCGGGCTGCAGCGCGCCGCGCTGGTACAGGTCCCAGATCTCGGCACCGTACTCGGTGGCCAGCAGCTCGGGTGCGTAGCGGCCGAAGAAGCCGCGCAGGTTGGCCACGTCGCGCAGCAGCATGCGCTGCGCGTGGTTGTTGCCGGCGGCGTCGACGGCCTGCGGCAGGTCGATGATCACCGGGCCGTCGGCGCCGAGCAGCACGTTGAACTCCGACAGGTCGCCGTGCACGACGCCGGCGCACAGCATGCGCACCACTTCCTGCAGCAGCGTGCCGTGGTGCAGCCGCGCCTGCTCGGGGGTGAAGGCGACGTCGTTCAGCCGCGGCGCGGCGTCGCCCTGTTCGTCGGCCACCAGCTCCATCAGCAGCACGCCGTCGTGGAAGTTGTACGGCACCGGCACACGCACGCCGGCGGCGGCCAGGCGGTACAGCGCGTCGACCTCGGCGCTTTGCCACGCCGCTTCGGTGGCCTGGCGGCCAAAACGCGTGCCCTTGGCCATGGCGCGCGCCTGGCGCGTGTTCTTGACCTTGCGGTTCTCGGTGTAGTCCACCGCCTGCCGAAAGCTGCGCTGGTTGGCGTCCTTGTAGACCTTGGCGCAGCGGGTGTCGTCGCCGCAGCGCACGACGTAGACCATGGCCTCCTTGCCGCTCATGAGCTGGCGCACGACGCTGTCGATGAGGCCTTCGTCGATCAGCGGCTGCAGGCGTTGCGGTGCTTTCATCGGCGAATTGTCCGCCGGACGAGGCGTCGGGGCCGGCCCTCGATAATCCTCGGCCCGCCACACGGCTTTGCCGCGAACCCATGCCCGTGATCACCCGCCCCGGCAGCGACGGCGACGGCGCCGAACGCTGGGCCGTCGACGCCGGCGCCGCCGACATCGCCACGCTCGACATCTCGCCCAGCGCGCACCGCCGCCGCGTCTTTGCCATCGACGTGCGCTTCGTCGTGCGTGCTTCGGCGACGGGCCCCGCCGCGTGGCAGGCCTTGAGCGTGGAACTCGACGGCGTGCGCGAATGGTCGCGCCGCATCGACACCCACGGCCAGACCGACGCGCTGGACTACCACTGCCGCCGCGTGCTGGAGATCGGCCAGGCGCTGCGCGTGCGCGCGGTGACGAAACTCGGTGGTGCGCAGCGTCTGCGGCTGCTGATCGAAGCCGAAGAGCAGCCGACACGATGAACGACCCGAGCCTGCCTTTCAGCCCCGCCGCCGAGCGCAACGCCGGGCCCATCCTCGACGTCCTGCGCCAGGTGCTGCCAGCGCAGGCCACGGTGCTGGAGGTCGCCAGCGGCAGCGGCCAGCACGCCGCCCGTTTCGCCGCTGCGCGGCCGGGCTGGACCTGGCAGCCGACCGAGGCCGAGGCGGCGGCGCTGCCGGCCATCGCCGCGCGCTGTGCCGCGCTGGCCAACGTGCGCAGCCCGCTGCGGCTGGACGTGATGGCGCAGCCCTGGCCAAGCGCGCTGGGCCGCTACGACGCGCTGTATTGCGCCAACCTGCTGCACATCGCACCCGGGCCGACCTGCGCGGCGCTGATGGCCGGCGCGGCCGCACACCTGGTGCCGGGTGGTGCACTCGTGCTTTACGGCCCCTACCTCGTCGATGGCGAACCCACCGCACCTGGCAACCTGGCCTTCGATGCCGACCTGCGAGCGCGCGATGCACGCTGGGGCCTGCGCCGCCTGGCCGACGTGGAGCGCGTGGCGCGGGATGCCGGCCTGGCGCTGGAGCAGCGCTTCGAGATGCCGGCGAACAACCTGACGCTGATGTTCCGGCGTTGAAGTGAATCCCCCCCGTAGCGCCTTCGGCGCTCCCCCCCAGGGGGGCGACGCCAGCGGACCGGCCAAGCCGGATCCGCGGCGCCTGCTTGGCTGCTTTCGGATTCATACGTCGCGGGTGGCGCTTCGACAGCATGGACAACTGATGCATCCGGCCGTGGCCGCGTGTCAACGCGCGGTCAGCTTTTCCCAGCGCTCCAGCGCAGTCGTCAACTCGGCCTCGATCTGGTCGTGCCGGTCCTGCAGGCCGGCCACCTGCTGCGGCGCCTCGGTGTAGAGCGCGGGGCTGGCCAGGCGTTCGGCGATCGCCTTCTGCTCGGCTTCGAGGTCCTCGATGAGACCCGGCAGCGCCTCGAGTTCACGCTGTTCCTTGTAGCTGAGCTTGGCGCGCGCGGCCGCCGGGCGCGGCGCCGCGGGACTGGCTGCCGGCCTGGTTGCGGCCGGCGTCACGACGGCCGCACGCGTGCGCGCGCGCTGCAGCTTCCAGTCCTCGTAGCCGCCCTCGTATTCGCGCCACAGGCCCGGCCGCCCGCCCCAGGCCGGGTCGCCTTCCCAGGCGATGGTGCTGGTGACGACGTTGTCCAGGAAGCGCCGGTCGTGGCTGACCAGGAACACCGTGCCGTCGTAGCCCTGCAGCAGGTCCTCCAGCAGTTCCAGGGTGTCGATGTCGAGGTCGTTGGTGGGCTCGTCGAGTACCAGCACGTTGGCCGGCAGCGCGAACAGGCGCGCCAGCAGCAGCCGGTTGCGCTCGCCGCCGGACAGCGTGCGCACCGGAGCGCGGGCGCGTTCGGGAGCGAAGAGGAAGTCGCCCAGGTAGCTCATCACGTGCTTGCGCGTGACCTTGGGCTCCTGGCCGATCTCGATCCATTCGCTGCCGGGGCTGATGGTGTCGGCCAGCGTGGCGTCGAGGTCGAGCGCGGCGCGCATCTGGTCGAAGTAGGCCACCTGCAGCCGCGTGCCCTGGCGCACGCTGCCGCGCGTGGGCTGCAGCTCGCCCAGGATGAGCTTGAGCAGCGTCGTCTTGCCGCAACCGTTGGGGCCGATGAGGCCGACCTTGTCGCCGCGCAGGATGGTGGCCGAGAAGCCCTCGATCAGGATCTCATCGCCGCCGAAGCGCATGCTCACATCCTTGAGCTCGGCGACGATCTTGCCGGGTGGCAGGCCGGCGTCCAGCTCGAGCCGCACCTGGCCCAGCACGTTGCGCCGCGCCGCACGCTGCTCGCGCAGCTTGAGCAGCCGGCCGACGCGGCCGACGCTGCGCGTGCGCCTGGCTTCGACGCCCTTGCGCACCCACACCTCTTCCTGCGCCAGCAGCTTGTCGGCGCGGGTATTGGCCAGCGCTTCGTCTTCGAGTTCACGCACCTTCGTCGCTTCGTAGGCGGCGAACGAGCCCGGGTAGCTGCGCAGCACGGCGCGGTCGAGCTCGACGATGCGCGTGGCCACGGCGTCGATGAAGGCGCGGTCGTGCGAGACGAACACCAGCGCGCCGCGCCAGCCGACCAACAGGTCCTGCAGCCATTCGATGGCGTCGATGTCGAGGTGGTTGGTCGGTTCGTCCAGCAGCAACAGCTCGGGTGCGGCGACCAGTGCGCGCGCCAGCGCGACACGCTTTTTCGTGCCCCCGGACAGCGCCGCCACGCCGGCCTCGCCGTCGAGGCCCAGCCGCTGCAGTGCTTCGGTGACACGCTGCTCCCAGGTCCAGCCGCCCAGCGCCTCCAGCCGCGTCTGCACGGCGTCGAGGTCGTCGGCCGGGTCGTGGCGCTCGTAACGTTCGCGCAGCGCGCGCGCCTCGGCCACGCCCTCGGCGACGGCGTCGAACGCGGTCACGCCGGCCTCGAACAGCGGCTCCTGCGCGACATAGACACGCCGCAGGCCGGCCTGCACCTGCAGCACGCCGTCGTCGGGCTGGTCCAGCCCGGCCAGGATCTTCAGCAGCGAGCTCTTGCCGGCACCGTTGCGGCCGATCAGCGCCACGCGCTCGCCGGCCTCCAGCGCCATCGCCGCGCCGTCCAGCAGCGGCACGTGGCCGTAGGCGAGGTGGGCGTCGGTGAGGGTCAGCAGGGCCATGGTGTCCTTGCGCTCAGGCGGTTGTCGTCACGGGCTCGGCGGCTGCCGGCGATGGTTCCATGCTGGCGCTGCTCAGCGCGTCGCGACCCTGCGCCTTGGCTTGGTACAGATGCCGGTCGGCTTCGGCGATCAGCGCGTCGAGGGTGTCGATGCCGGCGTGCCGTTCGGCCGCGCCCATCGAGAAAGTGACGCCATGCGGGTGCGGCAGCCCCGGCACACGCTGCTGCGCCAGCGCCTGGCGCAAACGCTCGAACACCGCCGGCAGCTCGCCGCTGCGGGTGCCGGGCATCACCAGCAGCCACTCCTCGCCGCCCCAGCGGCCGATACGATCCTGCCCGCGCACGACCTGCCCGGCCGCCCTGGCAAAGGCCTCGAGCACAAGGTCGCCGGCGGCATGGCCATGGCGGTCGTTGACGGCCTTGAAATGGTCGAGGTCGATCAAGGCCACAGATATGTGCAGGTCCAGCCGTCGCGCCAGCTTGAACTGCTCGCGCGCGAAGGCCAGCACGGCGCGGCGGTTCGGCAGGCCGGTGAGTTCGTCGCGCATGGCCAGGTCTGCCAGCCGGCGGCGGCGGCGCAGCGCGCGGGTGAAGAACCAGCCGCCGCCGGCCAGCACGGCGCCCAGCGCCGCCACCAGCGCCCACAGTGCGCGCTGGCGTTCGGCGCGGGCGTCGAGTTCCAGCCTCGTCAACTCGGCGGCATGGCGCAACTCGCGGTTCTCGGCGTCGCGGCGCGTCGCTTCGTAGCGGGCCTGCAGGCGCTGTGCGTCGCGCTCGCGCGCCGAGCGCACGTCGCTGCTGGACAGCTTCAGGTAACGCTCGAGCTCGGTATAGGCCAGGGCATGCTGGCCCAGCGCCCGGTAGCCGCGCGCGGCACTGCGCGCAATCAGCGCGGCGGTGCGCGGCGACGGGTCGCGCGCGGCGACGGCACGCAGCCGGTCGATCTCGGCGGCGAGTTCCGGCCGCTGCAGCAGCGCCAGCGCCTCGACGACCTGGGTCTGCGCGGTGATCTCGCGGAAGCGCAGCCCCGCGTTGGCGGCGGCCAGGCGCAGCGCCGCGCGGGCGTGGCGCAGGGCGCCTTCGGCGTCGTGCTGGTGCAGCAGCACCTCGGCCAGGCCTTCATGGCCGCGCATCATGAACGACACGTCGCCGATCGCGGTGCTCAAGGCCAACACCTGCTCGAAGGGACCGCGCGCTGCCGCCGGCTGGCCGCCGTTGAGCAGGGCCCAGCCCAGGTCGTCCAGCAACCAGGCTCGCTTGTGACGTGCCGGCTGGCTGCCCAGCGCCTGCAAGGCACGCTCGTAATAGGTTTGCGGCGGCTGCTGCGAGCCCACGCGCCAGGCCAGCGGGCCCATGGTGCCCAGGGCATAGGACTGCAGCCCGGCGTCGCCCAGCCGCTGCGCGCAGCGGTCCACCGCTTCGAGCGCGGCCCAGGCTTCGTCGACCGCGTCGAGTTCCACCTGCACCACCGCCTCGTAGAGGTCGAGGCGGCACAGCAGCGCCTCGTCACCGGCAGAGCGTGCCTGCTCGCGGGCCTCGGCCTGTTGGCGGCGAAAGACCTCGGGTTCGACGGCGCCGCTGTCGACATAACGCTTGTAGAACGCCAGCCACAGGCGGTGCCGCTGCGCCGAGGGCCCGCTCGGCAGCGCCCGGGCCGCCGCCTCGAGCTCGCGGCGCGAGCCGGCTTCGTTGTCGGTGTGGGACAGCACCTCCACCAGGGCCAGCCGCAGCCAGAAAGCCGCGTCGCCGGCACCCGCGCCCGCCAGGCGCTGGTGCACCTGCGCGACGGCCGTGCGCGGGTCGTCCAGGGCGCTCCCGGCGACGTCGCGCATGAGCTCCGTGCCCTCGGGCGCCGCCCAGGCCAGCGCTGCAGCCAGGGCCAGCGGCAGCCCGGCCGCCAGGCCGCGCCGCTGGCGGTGCGCCGTGCGGTGGTGGAGTGGCGGCGGGCAGCGGGGTGACATCGGGCGGGGCAGGCGGGGCGCCCGCATTCTCGCCCGAGACCCGCTCCCGGCGGCGGCGGCGGGGCGTCAGAAGCGCAGGCGCAGGCCCAGGCTGAGGCTGTTGGCCAGCGTCGAGCCGCTGTTGTTGCCGTCGGCCCCGGTCACGTCCCAGGCCAGTTCCAGCGCCGCCGATGGCGCCACGTCGACGACGAGCCCGAGCCCGAAGGTCGCGTTCAGCGAACGCTTCTCACCGTCGCCGCTGCGCGCATGGCGCACGTCGGCCGCCCCCGCGCGCAGCAGGCCTTCCACCGACGAACCCAGGCGCAGATACCAGGCCGCGTTGAGGCCCAGCGAACGCATGTGCAGCTCTTCGTGCCGCCGCTGGGTCGGCGCGTTGCCGTAGTCGATCCACCAGCCTTCGACGGCAAAGACGCCGAAGCGCCAGCCGCCACCAATCTTGCCGGCCGTGGCACGGGCGTTGTCGCAAGCGGCGAGGAACCAGCAGTCGTAGTCGTAGTTCGTGCGGCCCAGCGCCGCCACCACGTAAGGGCCCGCCGGCGAGGTCTGGGCGCTGGCGCCCAGCGCTGCCGTCGCCGCCACCGCTGCCAGCAGCGCCGCCCGCACGAGCTTCACAAGCACTTCCATGTCTGACTCCCACGCCGGCGGGCCAACGCCCCCGTTGCCGCGCCCCGGCCGTGTCACGCTAGCAGAGGTCAGCCTCCGTGCCGCCGACGCAGATCAAGTTCCGGCGGCGCCGCGGCCGGGGCTGGCGTGCAGCGCCGCCTCGAGCGCGTCGATGAAGCGCCGGGCGACCTGAAAGCCGCTTTGCTGCGTGATCTCGGCGAATCCCGTCGGGCTGGTGACGTTGATCTCGGTCAGGCTCTCGCCGATCACGTCCAGCCCCACCAGCAACAGGCCGCGCGCGGCGAGGACGGGGCCCAGCGTGCTGGCGATCTCGTGGTCGCGCGCGCTCAGCGGCTGCGCCACGCCCTTGCCGCCGACGGCCAGGTTGCCGCGGATCTCGCTGCCTTGCGGGATGCGTGCCAGCGCGTAGGGCACCGCTTCGCCGCCGATGACGAGCACGCGCTTGTCGCCCTCGACGATCTCCGGCAGGTACTTCTGCACCATCACCGTCATCGCACCGCCGCGATTCAGCGTCTCGCTGATGCTGCCGAGGTTCAGGCCGTCGGGTCCGACGCGGAAGATGCCCATGCCGCCCATGCCGTCGAGCGGCTTCAGGATGATGTCGCGGTGCTCGGCATGGAAGCGCCGGATGTCGGCGGCGTCGCGCGTCACCAGCGTCGGCGCGATGAACTGCGGGAACTCCAGGATGGCGAGCTTCTCCGGGTGCTCGCGCAGCGCCGCCGGCCGGTTGAAGACGCGGGCGCCTTCGCGTTCGGCCTGGCTCAGCAGATGCGTGGCGTAGAAGTACTCGCTGTCGAAGGGCGGGTCCTTGCGCATGAGCACCGCGTCCACCTCGCACAGCGGCTGCGCCCGCGCGTCGGCGCCCTGCTGCGCGGCGCGGAACCACGCAACGGCGTCACCGGTGAGCTCGATGTCGCGCACGAAACCCAGCACCGTTTCGCCGCGCTGCCAGCGCAGGTCTTCGGCCCGGCAGGCCATCAGCGTGTGGCCGCGCGACGCCGCCTCGCGCATCATGGCGTAGGTGCTGTCCTTGTAGGTCTTGAACGACTCCAGCGGGTCGGCAACGAAAAGCAGTTTCACGCGCGTCTCCTCAGAGGTTGAGAGGCCATCCCATGCACCCGCGCCGGGGCGGCCAAGGGCGCTGGGGTAGGCGCGACGCGCGGCCCAGGCGTCCGCCTGGGCAAGCGGCGCAACACCCCCCAGCGCCCTTGGCCGCCCCGGCCCTTCGGGTAAGCCCCCAGAGCAGGCCCGCTCGGCGTTGCAAATGCTCGCCGGGGCCCAACCCCGGCTGCGCTTTGCGCCTTGATCGGGACTGCTCTGGGGGCTTACGCGGGTGCATGGGATGGCCTCTCAACCTCTCAAACGGGCCGCCACTGTGGCACAAGGCGGCGGGCGGTGCCCGGCGCCACTACAGCTTGAGTTCCAGCCGCAGCTGCCAGTTCGTGTAGCTGGGACCAGCGCTGACGACACGGCTGCGCTCGACCAGCCCGCTGGCCGGGTTGTCGCTGTCGTTCAGGCTGGTGGTCGAGTACTCGCGAGGCAGCAGGTTGTTGGCCATCAGGCGCAGGCCGACTTGCGGGCTGAAGGCCCATACCGCAAACAGGTCCCACTGGCCCTTGGTGGTGGTGCGGGTGGTCTGGTCGGCGGCCAGCCGGGTGGTCGTGGCCGGCACCCAGTTGAGGTTGCCGCCCAGCGTGAGCGGCGTGCCGCGCAAGCGGTAGTCGGCGCCCAGGTTGACGGTGCCCCTGGCCTGTTCGTCGAGCCGGTTGTCGGGGCCGGGGACGCCGTCGACCCGCGAGCGGTAGAGCGAGACATTGGCGCGCAACTCCACCGGCGGCGTATCGGCCAGCACCTGGTCGAGCCGGAACTTGGCTTCCAGTTCGATGCCCTGCGTGGTGGCGTTGCCGATGTTGCGCGTGCGCCGCACCCAGCGCGGGTGGGGGCTCCACGACACTTCTTCGAGCAGCGTGACGCCGCGCATGAGGTCGCTGATGCGGCGCTGGAACAGGTTGGCGCTGAGCAGGCCACCACCGTCGAGGTAGCGCTCGAAGGCCAGGTCCACACCCGTGGCCAACTCGGGCTGCAGGTTCGGGTTGCCGGCGCTGTCGGGGCTGGTCTCGGTGTTGCTGCCCCGCGCCGGGTCGTACAGCCGCGTGATGTTGGGGCGGCCGATGAGCGCGGCCGTGGCCGGCGCGCGCCAACTGCGCGTCAGGCTCAGGCGCACCTGGTCGCGCGTCTTCGGGTCGGGCTTCCACAACACATGCACCAGCGGCGTCCACACGCCGTTGCGGTTCTCGGGGCGGTGGCCCAGGCCGTCGTCGCCTTGCGTGGTGATGCCTTCCCAGCGCAGGCCGGCGTGCAGCGCCCACTGCGGCGTGAGGTTCCACTCGTCCTGCGAGAACGCCGCCAGGCGCAGCGTGCCGGCCTCGAAGGTCTCGCCGAAATCGGTCAGCGCGAGCTGGCCGTCCTCCAGCCTCGTGCGCGTGTCGTCGCGGCGCGCGGCCTCGGCCTCGGCGCCCAGCACCAGGCTGTGCTCGCTGCCGGCGCCGCCGAGCAGGCGGCTGCCCTTGGCGTTGAGACTCAAAGCGCGCTCGCGCGACAAGGAGCGGTCTTCCTGCGTGCGCAGCACGCTGCCATCGGCGCGCCGTTCGTCGCGGCTGCTGTCCGCGCGCGCACGCGACTCGCGCACGTTGCCGCCGCCTTCCAGCCGCCAGTCACCGACCCGCTGGCGGTACTGCAGCATCAGCCGCGGCCCGACGAAGCTGTTGTGATTGCCGCCGCTGCCGCGGTCGGCCAGTTCGGGCGTGACGGCGCGGCGCAGGCGTTCGTCGACGTCGAAGGTGTAGCTGCCCTCGCTGCGGCTGGCATACACGCCGGGCATCAGCGTCAGCACATCGCCGGCTTCACCCAAGCGCCACTGCAGCCGCGCGTTCAGGTTCAGGCCCTGGTTGCGGCCCTGGCTGCTGCTGGCGCTGCTGCGGTCTTCGAGCAGCGTGCCGCTGTCGGCGTCGGTGACCTGGGTGTCGGTGTGGTTGCTGCTCAGCCGCTGGTTGGCGAACAGGCCGGCCGACAGCGTGTAGGTCAGCTTGCCGGCGTTGTCGTTGTGCGACCAGAAGCTGCCCAGCGAGGGGCGGCCGTTTTGCACGCCGGTGCTGATGCGCCAGTCGTTCAGGCGCCGCCGGTAGCCTTCGCGCGTGATGATGTTGATGGTGCCGGCAATCGCCCGCGCGCCGGTCTCGGCGGTCGGCGCACGCAACACCTCGATGCGTTCGATCTGCTCGGGCGTCAGCGAGTCCAGGCTGAAGCCGGGCGGGATGCGCTGGCCGTCGATCAGCAACTGCGTGAAGCCACCGCCCAAGCCGCGCATGCGCGGCGCACCGCCGCGGCCGGGCGCGCCGGGGGTGGTGATGCCGGGCAGTCGGCGCAGCACCTCGCCCACCGTGGCGTCGCCGAACTTCTCGATCTCGTCGCGGCCGATGACGATCTTGGCCGCCGTGGACTGGCGGCGCTGTTCGATGTCGGATTCGCGGCCGCCGAGGATCTCGACCCGCTGGCCGGCGCCGGCCGGGGGTGAGCGGCTGGGTGCCGAAGCCGCTGGCGCGACGGCGCGCGGCGGCGCGGCCGCCGCTGGCGCCGACGCCGAGTCAGCCACTGCGGCCGGGCGGATTTCGGCGGCCGTCTGGGCCAGGGCCGCCGTGGCGAGCCACAGCACAGCCAGCGCCGACAGCGGGCGCACAGACGATGGGAAAGGCATGCCGGGATTGTGGCTGCAGCCCGGCCGCGGCGTTGCCGCACGGGCGCTACGCAGGCGCCAAGCCGGAGCGAGCGGCGCTGCGCCCAGCAATCGGCGCCTGATGGCCGGCCTTGAGCGCGCGCCCGCGTACTGCCCGGCGCGGCGCTTCGAACTAGGGGCCGCGGGGCGCATGCGCTGGCCGCGTCGCCCTCGTGTGCCTATAGTCAAGGCCGCCCGAACCACGCCCCAGGAGACCGCCATGAGCCTGCACCCGCACGTCTGCGTCGACCGCATCCTGCCGCGCGAACTGCTGCGCCCGCAGCTGACCGAGAGGCGTGGCGGCCGCCTGCGTGGTGTATCGCCGCTGGGCAAGACGTGGATGAACGGCAGCACGCTGCGCGTGCGCTTCATCGGCGGCACGGCGGCGCAACGCGCCAAGGCGCGCGAACAGGCCGGCTGGTGGGAGGCGGTGGCCAACCTCAAGTTCGACTTCAACAACGCGCCCGATGCCGAGATCCGCATCGCCTTCGACGCCAACGACGGCGCCTGGTCGTACGTCGGCACCGATGGCCGCAGCATCCCGCGCAATGAAGCCACCATGAACCTGGGTTTCCTGGACGGCGGCACGGCGGCACACGAGTTCGGCCATGCCATCGGGCTGGCGCACGAGCACCAGAACCCGGCCGGCGGCATCCAGTGGAACGAGGCCGTGGTGATTCGCGAGATGGCCGGTTCGCCCAACTTCTGGGACGAGCAGACGACACGCCACAACATCCTGTTCCGCTACCGCGCCGACCAGGTCAACGGCACCAACTTCGACCCGCAGTCGATCATGCTGTACTTCTTTCCGGCCGAATGGACGAGCAACGGCATCGGCACCGAGGCCAACGAGGTGCTGTCGGCGATGGACAGGCAGTTCATCGCCGGCGCCAGGATGTACCCGAAGAAGGCGCCCACGGTGGACAGTGCCACGGCGCTGGTGGTGGGTGCACGCAAGCGCACGGCGGCGGCCATCGGCAAGGTGGGCGAGGAAGACCTGTTCAGGTTCACCGTCAAGACCGCGGGCAAGCACGTCGTCGACACCGCAGGCCCGACCGACGTGGTGATGAAGCTCTTCGGCCCCGACAGCCCCACGGCGCTGATCGCCGAGGACGACGACTCGGGCCTGAACACCAATGCGCGCATCGTCGCCGACCTCATCCCCGGCGAGTACTGGGCGCAGCTGCGCCACTACAACAAGGCCAGCGGGATGGGCGACTACACGATCAAGGTGCGGCGGCTGTAGGGCACGGCTCGAGCTTCCTCTCCGGGCGGCGGGAGTGCAGACCGTGGCCGTCGGCGCCAGGGCTGGCCCCCCTTGGGCTGTGTGCTGGGCCGCAGCCAGCACAATTGCGCAGAATGCGCCCCACAGAAGTCATCTGGTCACATCTCCGGTACCGCCACGACCCGGCTCGGCGCCCGTCTCGGCTGCGGTACAAACCCCCATGAGCAGCAAGAACAAACCCCTGCAGGGTGGGATGCCACCGCTGTACGTCAACCTGCGCGGCGAACCTCTCATTTTGGACCAGGTGCAGAGGGCCGCGCCGCCGTTCGTGCCGGCGCGGGACGCGCCGACGCCGCAAGCGCTGGTGCGTACGCTCGACGACGCCGAACTGCAGACCCTGCACGACGCGCTGGTGCTGGCCGGCTGCGCGCGCGGCATCAGCTTCATCATGGCTTTCCTGCGCTTGCTGGAGCGCAAGACCACACGCGGCACGCTGTTCAACCACGCCGAGCTGCACCGTGGGCTGAGCCAGTTGATCCGCCAGGAACGTGTCGTCAGTCGCGAGCGCCAGGGCTTCGACGTGCCGCGCGCACAGCGCGACCAGGCCTTGCCGGGCCTGCTGGCCGCGCCCGACAGCGCGCTGGCGTGGCGGGCCTGGGCCCACGCTGCGCGCGGCCACGGCGGCATGGGCGGCGACGTGCCCATGCCCTACCTGCAGGACGACGAGGAAAGGGTGGCCTTTGCCCGCCTGGCCCTGTTCGCCGGCATGAGCTTGACCGAGTGGCAGCACGCCGTCATGCGACAGCTCGGCAGCGCCGCCACGGTCGAGGTGCTGGCCCAGGCGCTGGTCACGCCCTTCATGCCCGAGCTGCTCGATCGCATGCACAGCGGTCTGCGCGACACCCTGCTGGTGCAGGTGGCGTCGGCCTACGACACCGGTGCACCGCTGTGGAAGCACCTCGATCCCTGGATCGACTCGCGGCTGACCGGGGCCGCTGCGGTCGGCGTGCCGGTGCCACTGCGGTTGAAGGCCGCCGAACGACGGCTGCACCGCGGCGACCTGCCGGGGAGTCTGGCCGCCGTGCAAGGCCTCGCCGGCGCACCGGCACTGGCGCTGCTGGCCGCCGGCCGGCTGGCCTGGCAGGGGCGCTTTGCCGAGGCCGCACCGGCCTTCAACCAGGCGCTGAAGGACGCCGGCAAGGCCACCGGAGCGCGCCGCGGCCTGGCGCCTTACGGCCTGGCGCAGTGGTACCTGTTGTCGCTGATGGCCGCCGACGACCCGCTCAGCTGGACCACGGCGGTGCGTTTCGCCATCGGCGAGTCGGGCTCGCGCACGCCAGCGGCCAACGGCGGCTGGGGGCAGTGGGCGCATGTGCTCAAGGTGCGCCTGGGCGACGCCGAGCTGCAGCCGGTGGCGCTGACCTGGCGCGACGCGGGCGGCAACCCCTGGGGTCATGACCGCAATGCCAACACCTTGATCCTGGCCGCCTGGCTGGGCCAGGAGCCGCTGCGCTGGCACGCCGAGTCGGTGCGCGACACCGTGCGTGCGCTGCATGAGCTGGGCTGGCACTGGAAGGCCGATCTGGTGCGCCAGGCGTGCGAGCGGCTGGACCTGCCCGTGCCCGATCGCGCCGGCGGCACCGCCGGCGGCTTGCCCGAGGTCTGGCCGGTGCGCTATTTCGGCGCCGCCCGCGAAGTCTGGCGCGATGCACTGGCGGCGATCAGTGCGCTGGGCGGCAGCGCGCCCAGGGCGAGCGCCGCCACCAACCCCGTCACCCTGCAATGGCAGCTCGAGCTCGACGGCGACGGCCGTGTCGTCGCGCTCACCGCCTTCGAGCGCACGGCCGGCGCGCGCGGCCCGGGCAAACCCAAAACGGTGTCGCTGGCGCGGCTGAAGAAGTCCACCGTGCTCGACGCCCGCGACGCCGCCGTGGCGCGCAACATCGAAAGCTCAGCCTGGTCGCGCAACGACCTGTGGCTGAACGCGGCCGGTGCCGTCATGGCCCTGGTCGGCCACCCTGCGGTGGTCTTCGCCGATGCGCCCCTGCAGCCGGTGGACCTGCGCGAGGGCCTGCCGATGCTCGAGGTGCAGCGCCAGCGCGCGAGCGACGGCAGCGAGGCCTTCGTCTTCCACCTCGCCGACACGCTGCTGTCGGGCGACGACCCCGAACTGGACGACGTCGATCCCGACCGCGAACACGCCGAGATCGAACGCCGCAACGCCTTGCGCATCTTTCGCGACAGCGCCGATCGGGCGCGCCTGGTGCGCGTCAGCCCGGCCCAGCGCCGCGTCGCCGAACTGGTGCGCAAGCGGTGGGCGGTGCCGGTGCAGGCCAAGGCCGAGCTCGACACCGCGCTGCGTGTGCTGGCCGGCCACTTCCAGCTCCACAGCGACGCCGCCGCCGGCCAGGAGGTGCCCGGCGACAACCGGCTGCGCGCCCAGCTCAGCCCGCAGGGCGACGCGCTGCATCTGCGCCTGGTGGTGCAGCCCTTCGGCAGCTTCGGGCCGCAGATCGCGCCCGGCCTGGGCCGCGCGCGCGTCATCACGCTGCACGAGGGCCTGAGCCTGGCCACCCAGCGCGATCTGAAGGTGGAACTGGCGCACCTGGCGCAAGTGCAGGAGGCATTGCCCTTTCTGCACGACGACGCCGATTGCAGCTGGCTGCTCGAAGACCCCGAACAGGCCCTCACCGCGCTCGAACGCCTGGCCGCGCTGCCGGCGGTGGCGGCGCTGGACTGGCCACGCGGCAAACCGGTGCGCGTGATCACGCTCGGCCACGCCGCGGTGCAGATCGGCGTCAGCAGCGGCGTCGACTGGCTGGCGCTGGACGGCAAGGTGCAGGTCGACGAGGAGCGCGTGCTCAGCCTGCAACGCCTGATGCAGCTCGCCGACGCCTCGGGCCGCGGCCGCTTCGTCGCCCTGGGCCAGGGCGAGTACCTGGCGCTGACCGAACAATTGCGCCGCCAGCTCGCCGACCTGCAGGCCCTGGCCGAAACCGACAAGCAGGGTTTGCGGCTGCCTGTTGCGGCCGCGGCGTGGCTGGCCGAGACGCTGGACGGCCAGCCCCTCACGGGCGACCGCGGCTGGACCGATCGCCTGCGCCGCTTCGACGAAGCCGCCGCGCTGCAGCCCGCGCTGCCAGCCACCCTGCAGGCCGAGTTGCGTGGCTACCAGGCCGAAGGCTTTGTCTGGCTGGCCCGGCTGGCCCATGCCGGCCTGGGCGCCTGCCTGGCCGACGACATGGGCCTGGGCAAGACCGTGCAGACGCTGGCGCTGCTGCTGCATCGCGCCGCGCTCGGCCCGGCATTGGTCATCGCACCGACCTCGGTATGCGCCAACTGGGCCGCCGAAGCGATGCGCTTCGCGCCCACGCTGCGCGTCGTGGTCTACGGCGAAGGCGAGCGCGCGCAGGCGCTGCAGGACGCCGGCCCCGGCGACCTGCTGGTGGCCTCGTACGCACTGGCGCAACGCGAGATCGACGCCTTTGCCGCGCGCGAGTGGGCCACGCTGGTGCTCGACGAAGCGCAGGCGCTGAAGAACGCCGCCACCAAGCGCGCCAGGTCGATCGGTGGCCTGCGCGCCGGCTTTCGGCTGGCGCTCAGCGGCACGCCGGTGGAAAACCGCCTCGCCGACCTGTGGTCGCTGATGAACATCCTCAACCCCGGCCTGCTGGGTTCGCAAACCCGCTTCAACGAGCGTTTTGCCGCGGCCATCGAGCGCGAACACGACGACGCGGCACGCCAGCGCCTGAGGCGCCTGATCTCACCCTTCCTGCTCAGGCGCACCAAGGTGCAGGTACTGACCGACCTGCCGCCGCGCACCGAGATCGTCCACCGCGTCGAGCCCGGCCCCGAGGAACGGGTCTTTCTCGAGGCCTTGCGGCGCCGCGCCATCGAGCGCGTGGCCGAAGCCACCGCCGGCGCCGGCGCGGGACCGGCCGCCTTCCACATGCTGGCCGAGTTGATGCGGCTGCGCCGCGCCGCCTGCGACCCGCGGCTGGCGGCACCGGACTGCGGCATCGTCGGCGCCAAGGTGCATGAGTTCGGCCAGCTCGCCGGCGAGCTCGTCGAAGGCCGCCACAAGGCGCTGGTGTTCAGCCAGTTCACCGACTTCCTGAAGCTGCTCGCCGAGCGGCTCGACAGCGCCGGCCTGGCCTATCAATACCTGGACGGCAGCACGCCGGCCGCCGACCGCGCCCGTCGCGTGGCCGCCTTCCAGCGCGGCGAGGGCGAGCTGTTCCTGATCAGCCTGAAGGCCGGCGGCTTCGGCCTCAACCTGACCGCGGCCGACTACGTGATCATCGTCGACCCCTGGTGGAACCCGGCCGCCGAAGACCAGGCCATGGGCCGCGCCCACCGCATCGGCCAGCAGCGCCCGGTGACCGTGTACCGGCTCGTCACCGCCGGCTCGATAGAAGAGCGCATCGTCGCGCTGCACCACGACAAGCGCAGCCTGGCCGATGGCATCCTCGAAGGGCAGGACCAGGCGCAAGCCCTGCGCGCCGACGATCTGCGCGAGTTGCTGCGGGACGTTTGACGGCGAGGCTGATGCCGTGGGTGACCATCGGCTCGAGCGGCGTCTGACCGGGGGTGAAGCGCTGTTTGCGGCCCGCAAAAGGGGTTCCGGAGTACGCATCTGGATGCGCAGGTGCGGTGTCGGACACTCGGCCATTACCCCGGTAAGTGATAGCATCCCGCCATGCAGAAGACGCAGACCAAGATCACCTCGCAAGGCCAGGTGTCCGTGCCTGCGGCCGTGCGCAGCTTCCTGCACCTGACGCCGGGTTCGGTGCTGGAGTGGCGGCAGGACGGCGACCGCATCTTCGTCGAGCGTGCGCGCCGCCACACCACCGCCGAGGTGCACGAGGCCTTGTTTGCCGGCGAGTTGCCTGCCGGCGTGCCGGCCAAGACCCTGGCCGAGCTGAAGCAAGGCGTGCGGCAGCACATGCAGCGCCGTCATGCAGGCCGTTGACACCAACGTGCTGGTGCGCCTGCTGGCTCGTGACGACGCGAGGCAGGCCGCCGCCGCCGACGCGGCCGTGGCCAAGGGCGCCTGGGTGTCCCACCTGGTGCTGGCCGAGACGATGCGGGTACTGGAGGCGGTTTACGAGCGCACCGCCCGGCAGCTGACCGCCGCGCTGGAGCTGCTGCTGGCGCACGAAAGCCTGGTGCTGCAGGACGCCGACGCGGTGGCCGGCGCGCTGGCGCAGTTCCGCGCCAAGCCGGCGCTGGGTTTCTCCGACTGCCTGGTCCTGGAGATCGCACGCAAGGCCGGGCAGCTGCCGCTGCTCACCTTCGACAAGGCGCTGGGCCGGCTGGAGGGGGCGCACAGGCTGTGATCGCCGAGGTCGCCCAAGGCCGCTCGGTACCCTCGCGGTGATCAGACGGCCTCTCGGTACCCTCGCGGTATGGCCGCCAGCAACCGCTTCGTATAGTCCTCGCGCGGCGCGGCCAGGATCTGCGCTGCGCTGGCCTGCTCGACGACGATGCCGTCCTTCATCACCAGCACCTCGTCGCTGATGAAGCGCACCACCGCCAGGTCGTGGCTGATGAAGACATAGGCGAGGCCGAACTCGTCCTGCAGGTCGCGCAAGAGGTTCAGCACCTGCGCCTGCACGCTGACATCCAGCGCGCTCACCGCCTCGTCGAGCACCAGCACTTCGGGGTTCAGCGTCAGGCAGCGCGCGATGGCCACGCGCTGGCGCTGGCCGCCGCTGAATTCATGCGGGTACTTGCCGAAGGCGCGGCCGTCCAGGCCGACCTTTTCCAGCAGGTCGCGGGCGCGTTGTTCGCGCTCGGCGGTGTCCTTGCCGATGCCGTGGATGACCATCGGCTCGACCAGGGTCTGGCCGATGGTGAAGCGCGGGTTGAGGCTGGCGTAGGGGTTCTGGAACACGATCTGGATGCGCCGGCGCATCAGCTGGCGCTCGCGGTCGCCGAGCTTCAGCAGGTTGCGGCCGTCGAAGATGACTTCGCCGCCGGTGGGTTCGTGCAGGCGCAGCAGCGTCAGGCCCATCGTCGTCTTGCCCGACCCCGATTCGCCGACGACGCCCAGCGTGTGGCCCTTGCGGAGCTGGAAATTGACGCCCTGCACGGCCTTGAACTCGCGCTTGCCGAACAGCCCCTGCTTGAGCCAGAAGCTCTTGGCCAGCGAGCGCACTTCCAGCACCACCGGGGCGGCTGCGTCCTTGGCCTGCGCAGCGGCGCTGGCCAGCGCCGCGTGCCCCTGCGCCGCACGCACCGACGCCGCGATGTGGTCGTCGATCACCATCAGCCGCGCCGGGTTGCCTTCCAGGCTCGGGCGGCAGGCCAGCAGCGCCTTGGTGTAGTCGTCCTGCGGCGCCTCGAAGATGCGCGCCACGGGGCCCTGCTCGCGGACGATGCCGCCCCGCATGACCACCACCTGGTCGGCGATCTCGCCCACCAGGCCGAGGTCGTGGCTGATGAAGAGCACGCTCATGCGGTGCTGGGTCTTCAGCCTGGCCAGCAGTTCCAGGATCTGGCGCTGGATGGTGACGTCCAGCGCCGTCGTCGGCTCGTCGGCGATCAGCAGCCGCGGTTCGCACGACAGCGCCATGGCGATCATCACGCGCTGCTGCTGGCCGCCGCTCATTTCGTGCGGGTAGCTCGCGAGGCGCCGCTTCGGTTCGGGGATGCCGACCTCGCCCAGCAGCTCCTCGGCACGGGTGAGCGCCTGGCGGCCGCTCAGGCCCAGGTGTTTCATCAAGGGCTCGGTGAGCTGCTGGCCGACGTTGAACACCGGATTGAGCGAACTCATCGGGTCCTGGAAGACGCAGGCGATCTCCTTGCCGCGCAGGGCCTGCAGTTCGGGCAGCGTGGCCTGCAGCAGTTCACGCCCCTGCCACAGGATGCGCCCGCTGCGCTCGGCGTTGTCGGGCAGCAGGTTCAGCACCGACATCGCCGTCACGCTCTTGCCCGATCCCGACTCGCCCACCAGCGCCACGGTGGTGTTCTCGGGGATGTCGAAGCCGACGCCCTTGACGGCCTCGGCGCGCACGCCCTTGCCCATGCGGAAGGCGACGTGCAGGTCCTGAATGCTCAGCAGCATGGTCAGTCGTGTCTTGCTCCCTCTCCCGCAGGGCGGGAGAGGGTGCCATGCGGGCTCATTCCAGCCCCCGCAGCTTGGGGTCGAGCGCATCGCGCAGCGCATCGGTCATGAGCGAAAACGCCGTCACGAACACCGCCATGAAGAGCGTGGCTGCGGCCAGCTGCCACCAGTGGCCCAGGATCAGCTCGCTCTGCGCTTCGGCCAGCATGGTGCCCCAGCTGACCTGGTCGACGCGCACGCCCAGGCCCAGGTAGGAAAGGATCACCTCGTACTTGATGAAGCCCACCGTGAGCAGGCTCATGCGCACCAGCACGACGTGGCTGACGTTGGGCAGGATGTGGCGGAACATGCGGCTCATGCTGCTGGCCCCGATGGCTTCGGCCGCGCGCACGTATTCGCGGCTGCGGTGCTTGATGAACTCGGCGCGCACCTGGCGGTACATGCCCGTCCAGCCGGTCAGCGCCAGGATGATGACGACGCCATCCACACCGCGGCCCACCACCGCGGCAAAGGCAAAAATGAGCAGGATGGTGGGGATCGACTCGAAGACGTTGTAGACCCACTCCAGAAGGTCACCGGCCTTGCCGCCGAAGAAGCCGCCCCAGGCGCCGAGTCCGGTGCCGATGAGGGTGGCGCACAGGGCCGCCATGACGCCCACGAAGACCGAGATCTCGGTGCCCTTGACGGCCTTGGACAGCACGTCGCGGCCCAGGCGGTCGCCGCCGAAAGGCAGCGTCTCGGCCTTCACGGTCTCGGTGGTGGCGAACTGCCTGGCGCGTTCGTCCCACTCCTTGTAGCGCGGCGCCAGCGGGTCGACGTCGGAGAGGTCGACATTGGGGCCCTTGGGCACCTCGATGGCGGTGCTGGACTGCGGCGCCGCCGGCCCCATGAAGGTGGGCGGTGCATTGGCCACGCCGACCTCGTTCTGCCACTGGCCGGCCACCAGCGCCAGCGCCGACAGCACGATGAGCACGATGAAGGCCAGCACCACCACCAGCGACACCAGGCCCACGCGGTCGGCCTGGAAGCGGCGCCAGGCGGCGTGCCAGACACCCTCGCTCTTCTGCAGCGCGTCGGCCGGCGCGCCATCGGCGGACAGGACCACCGCATTCATTTCAGCACCACCCGCGGGTCGGCCACCTTGTAGGCCAGGTCGGTGAGCAGGTTGATGAACATCGTCAGCACGGCCAGGTAGATGGTCACTGCCTGGATGACCGGGAAGTCGCTGCGGTTCACCGCCAGCAGCACTTCACGGCCCAGGCCGGGGATCGAGAAGAAGACCTCGATCAGGAAGCTGCCCACGAAGATGCCCGGCAGCTGCAGCCCGATGTTGGTCAGGATCGGGATCATCGCGTTGCGCAGCACGTGGCGGAACAGCACCACGCCTTCGGTCATGCCCTTGGCGCGCGCGGTGCGCACGTAGTCCTGGCCGAGCTCGTCGAGCAGGAAGCTGCGGTACAGCCGCGTCTGCGGCGCCAGCCCGACCATCACCGCCAGCAACACCGGCAGCGGCGCGTAGGTGAGCAGGTTCTTCCAGACGCTGTCGCTCCAGCCCTGCACCGGGAACCAGCCGAGCTGGAAGCCGAACACGTACTGGCCGACGATGACGTAGACCAGGAAGCTGATCGACAGCGCCACCGTGGTGGCGACCATGATCATGCGGTCGGTCAGCGAGCCGCGGCGGTAGGCCACCCACATCGCGATCGGCAGCGCCAGCAGCACGTCGAGCACGAGGATGGGAATCATCACCGTCAGCGTCGCCGGCAGCCGGGTGGCGAAGAGGTTGCTCACCGCTTCGTTGGTGGCCCAGCTCTTGCCCCAGTCGAAGGTGACGATCTGTTTGACGAAGACCCACAGCTGGACCAGCACCGGTTCGTCCAGGCCGAGCTGCTGGCGGATGGCCGCGATCTGCTCGGCGCTGGCGTTCAGGCCGCCCAGCACCTCGGCGGGGTCGCCGCCGAAATACTTGAACAGGAAGAACACCAGCAGCACCACGCCGGCCAGCGTGGGGACCATCTGCCAAAGGCGGCGTATCAGGTAGGCGGCCATTCGCTTGCCATCATGGGTTTGCCAGCTCCAGGCGTGCGCCGCTCGTGGCGGGCACGCCGATTTCGGGATGCGCGAGTGTAGGGGCGCGCCCGGGCTGGCCCCGGCGGTGATTTCCCCCCTCGGGCACGGGGGTACACCGGCAAACGGCGCGCACCGCGCGATCTAGACTCGCCGCTTCCTGCAGCCCCGACGCCGCGTTCATGAACTCCCCCACCACCCGGAGCGCCGCATGAGACTCCCGCAAACCCTGGCCGCCGCGCTGATGTCCGGCCTGCTGGCGCTGGCCACCGGCACGGCCGCCGCGCCGCCGGCGCCGCCGCAGGAACCGAAGATCCTGCGCTACGCCTTCCCCATCGCCGAGAGCAGTTTCGACCCGGCGCAGATCACCGACCTGTATTCGCGCACCGTGGTCGTGGGCTTCTTCGAGTCGCCGCTGGAGTTCGAATTCCTGGCCAGGCCGGTGCGCATGCGCCCGGCCACCGCCGCCGCCATGCCCGAGGTCAGCGCCGACTACAAGACCTTCACCTTCCGCATCCGGCCCGGCATCCATTTCACCGACGACCCGGCATTCAAGGGCAAGAAGCGCGAGCTCACCGCCGAGGACTATGTCTACTCGATCAAGCGCCACTACGACCCGCGCTGGAAGAGCGGCAACCTCTACGTGCTGGAAAACGCCAAGATCCTGGGCCTGTCGGAGCTGCGCCGCAAGCTGCTCGACGAAAAGAAGCCCTTCGACTACGACGCGCCCGTGGAAGGCCTGCGCACGCTCGACCGCTACACCTTCCAGGTCAAGCTCGGCGAGGCCGCGCCGCGCTTCCTGTACAACTTCACCGACGGCTCCTTCACCGGCGCGCTGGCGCGCGAGGTGGTCGAGTACTACGGCGACAAGGTCGGCGAGCACCCGGTGGGCACCGGCCCCTTCGTGCTCAAGAGCTGGAAGCGCAGCTCGCGCATCGTGCTGGCCCGCAACCCCGGCTACCGCGATGTCGTCTACGACGAGACGGCGCCGGCCGGCGACGCCCGGCTGCAGGCCGTGGCGCAGCAGTTCAAGGGCCGCAAGCTGCCGTTCATCGACGAACTGCACATCTCGGTGATCGAGGAAACGCAGCCGCGCTGGCTGAGCTTTCTCAACGAAGAGCAGGACGTCAACGAGAACGTGCCGGCCGAGTTCGCCAACCTCGCGTTCCCGAACAACGTGCTCGCGCCGCACCTAGCCAAGAGGGGCATCCAGATGGTGCGCTACGCGCGTTCCGACGTCTCGGTGTCGTACTTCGGCATGGAGCACCCGGTGGTGGGTGGCTACGAGCCGCACAAGGTGGCGCTGCGCCGGGCCATCAGCCTGGCGGTGGACATCGACCGCGAGATCCAGCTCCTGCGCCGCGGCCAGGCCGTGCCCGCGCAGGGCCCGATCGCGCCCGAGACCTGGGGCTACGACCCCAGGATCAAGAGCGAGATGAGCGACTTCGACCGCGCCCGCGCCAAGGCCTTGCTCGACATGCACGGCTACGTCGACCGCGACGGCAACGGCTGGCGCGAACAGCCCGACGGCCAGCCGCTGGTGCTGGAGTATTCGACCCAGCCCGACCAGGTGAGCCGCCAGGCCAGCGAGCTGTGGAAGAAGAACATGGACGCCATCGGCATCCGGATCGAATTCAAGACCGCCAAGTGGCCCGAGAACCTGAAGACCTCGCGCACCGGCAAGCTCATGATGTGGGGCGTGGGCTGGACCGGCGGGCCCGACGGCGACACCTTCCTGGCACTCGGCTACGGCCCCAACAAGGGCCAGGCCAACCATGCCCGCTTCGACCTGCCGGCCTACAACCGCCTGTACGAACAGCAGCGCCAGATGCCCGACAGCCCCGAGCGCCGGGCCGTGATGGCGCAGGCAGCGCGGTTGATGGTGGCCTACATGCCCTACAAGATCCACGTCCACCGCGTCTGGACCGACCTCGCGCACCCCTGGGTGCTGGGCTACCACCGCAACCTCAACGTGCGCGATTTCTGGAAATACGTCGACATCGACCCCGCCGCGCTGCAGCGGCGCGGCGCGGCCTCGCACTGATGCGGCGGCGGCAGACGCTGGCCCTGGGCGCCGGCCTCGGCGCGTCGCTGGCGCTGCCGGGCCTGGCGCAGACGCCGCCACCGGCCGCCGACCCGGGCCTGCGCATCCTGCGCTATGCCTTCCCGATCGCCGAAAGCAGCTTCGACCCGCCGCAGATCACCGACGTCTATTCGCGCACCGTCATCACCCACATCTTCGAGGGCCTGTACACCTACGACCACCTGGCGCGGCCGGCGCGCATCGTGCCGCTGACGGCGCTCGGCATGCCCGAGGTCAGCGCCGACTTCCGCACCTGGACGGTGAGTATCCAGCCCGGCATCTTCTTCGCCGACGACCCGGCGCTGGGCGGCCGGCCACGCGAGCTGGTGGCCGCCGACTTCGCCTATGTCTTCAAGCGCTGCGCCGACCCGGCCACCAAGAGCCCGCTGTGGTCCAACGTCGACGCGCTGGGCTTCAGCGGCCTGGCCGAGGCGCGCCGGCAGACCCTGGAGCGCAAGCAGCCCTTCGACTACGACCGCCCGCTGGAGGGCCTGCGCGTGCTCGACCGCCACACGGTGCAGTTCCACACCCATGAGCCGCGGCCGCGGCTGATCGAGGCGCTGGCCATCAGCGGCCAGTACGGCGCCGTGGCGCGCGAAGTGGTCGACTTCTACGGCAACCGCATCGGCGAACACCCGGTCGGCACCGGCCCCTTCCGGCTCGCGCAGTGGCGGCGCAGCTCGCTCATCGTGCTGGAGCGCAACCCGGCCTACCGCGTGCGCCTGTGGCACAGCGAGCCCGCGCCCGACGATGCCGAGGGCCAGGCCATCGCCGCGCGGCTGCGTGGCCGCCGCCTGCCGCTGCTGGACCGCGTGGAGGTGTCGATCATCGAGGAGTCGCAGCCGCGCTGGCTGTCGTTCCTGAATGGCCAGACCGACCTCATCGACCGCGTGCCGCCGGAGTTCATCAACGCCGCCATGCCCGGCGGCGCCGTGGCACCGAACCTGGCCAGGCAAGGCATCCGTGGTGCGCGCGTGCTGCAGCCCGACGTGGCCATGACCTACTACAACATGGAAGACCCGGTCGTCGGCGGCTACGCCCCGCACCAGGTGGCGCTGCGCCGCGCCATGAACCTGGGCGTGGACGTCGAGCGCGAGATCCGCCTCGTGCGCCGCGGCATGGCGATCCCGGCGCAAAGTCCGGTGCTGCCGCACATGAGCGGCTACGACCCGGCATTCAAGAGCGAGAACAGCGAATACAACCCGGCGCGCGCCAAGGCCCTGCTCGACCTCTATGGCTACATCGACCGCGACGGCGACGGCTGGCGCGAACGCCCCGACGGCAGCCTGCTGCATCTGGAGTACGCCACCCAGCCCGACCAGGCCAGCCGCCAGCTCAACGAGCTGTGGCAGAAGAACATGGCGGCCCTCGGCATCCGCATCCGCTTCAAGACCGCCAAGTGGCCCGAAAACCTGAAGGCCGCGCGCGCCGGCAGCCTGCAGATGTGGGGCGTGGGCTCCACCGCCACCAGCGGCGACGGGCAGGACATGCTGCGCCGCTACCACGGCAAGCAGCTGGGGCAGCAGAACCTGTCGCGCTTCGCGCTGCCGGCCTTCGACGCCGTCTACGACCAGCTTGCCGCGCTGCCCGATGGCCTTGAGCGCCAGGCGCTGTTCGACCAGGCCAAGCGCCTGGCCGTCGCCTGGGCGCCTTACAAGCTGCACGTGCACCGCTACGCCGCCGACATGATGCACCCCTGGGTGGTGGGCTACCGGCGGCCACCCTTCTGGAACGAGTGGTGGCACATGGTCGACGTCGACCCGGCGGCCCGCCGCCGCTCCGGCCGGCCGGCCTGAACGGGCGCGCGCAGGGCGTCAGCGCCCGAAGATGCCCTTGAGCAGGTCCTTCACGCCGGGTTTCTTCTCCTCCCTGGCCGGCTCGGTGGCAGCGGCCGGGGTCTCGGCGGGCGCGCCTTCGGGCGTCTCCATGCCCAGCATGGCCATCGTCACCGACTTGACGCGCACCTTGGCCGCCCACACCGGCTCCCAGGGCACGCGCGCGTCGGTGGGCCGCGGCGGCTGCGCCAGGTTCAGCTCGTTGCCGTAGGCGATCATGCGCAGCATCGCGCCTTCACCGCTGAACACGCCCTGCGGCACGGCGCAGCGCGTGGTCTGCGGCGTCAGCAGCACCTGCTCCTTGAGCCAGCGGTCGACGGCCGGGTTGGTCTGATAGTCGAGCAGGCCGAAACCGATGTCGGGCTGTTCGCTGCTCGTCCAGACCACCATCTCGTTGTTCTCGCGCATGCCCATGGCCGAGATGAAGTAGGCCCGCGCCTGCGGCAGGGCCTGCCATTCCAGCAGCGTGCTGCCGGCGGCGTCGGTCTGCTTCAGCGCTATGGGCGGCATCAGGTCCTGCGCCGCGCCGAGCTGGAAGCGAAAGCCCTCGGGCACGCCCTGGCCGCTGAAGGCGTGCTCGCCGACCAGCGAGGCCTGTTCCGGCACTATCCGCGTGTCGGCCACGCTGGGCCACACCGGCCGGCCCGCGGCGGCGTGCGTGCCGCGCTGCGTGGCCCGGCGGGACTGGAAAAAGCGCCCCAGTTCGGCCGGCGTGGCGGTGGCAAAGTCCACCACGCGCGGCTGGCCGGCGAGTACCGCTTCACCACAGCCCCAGTACAGCAGCAGCTTGCCCTTGGGGCGCTCGTAATCGGGCTCGGTGGCGCGCTCGTCGCCGGGGTCGGGCGCCGTGCCGCGGGTTTCCTTGGGGCTCTGCAGCTTGAGCGCCGGGCTCAGGAAGCCGGCGGGCACGCTTTGCTCGGCTTCGGCCAGCTGCGGGTTGTTGCGCGTGGTCAGCGTGACGTCGACCCAGCGCCCCGGTGACATGGCCTGCGTCTGGCCGAAGTGGTTGGCGGCGGCCCCACCGCGGCCGAACAGGCTGCCCAGCGCGGCCATCGGGTTGCCACCCCCGCCGCCCGGCATGCCCATGGGCATGCCCATGCCGCCGAACGTGGCCACGTCGATCCAGGCCTGAGCCACCGGGGGTTTGACGACCTGGGCCGGCTGTGCCCAGACTGCGGCACCCAGGCTGCCCAGGGCCGCGGCGGCAACACACAGGGGCAGACGGCGGACGGTCATGGCTCACTCCCGGATTGAGACCCTGCAAGCTTAGGCCCAGGCGCACGAAAACACACGTCGACTGTGACGCCGGGGTTGACGCCCGTCAGCCGACGGCGTGCGCCACGGCCCGTGCGGGGCTCCGCCGGGTGCGGCCCGCGCCCTTACATTGCGCTCCATGGAGCGACGTTCCCTGCTCGCCGGCGCCGCGGCCTGGCCGCTGCTCGGCAATGCGGCGGCGTCGGCCCCGACGGCGTCGACGCCCAAGACGCTGCGCGTGGCCTTCGACTTCGCCGAGACCGGCTTCGACCCGCCGCGTGTCGGCGACCAGTCTTCGATCCGCGTCATCGCGCACATCTTCGAGCCGCCGCTGAGCTACGACCCGCTGGCGCGGCCGGCAGTGCTGGTGCCGCTGACGGCCGCCCGGCTGCCCGAGGTGTCGGTCGACTTCCGGCGTTTCGTGGTCACGCTGCAGCGCGGCATCCTGTTCGCCGACGACCCGGCCTTCGGCGGCCGGCCGCGCGAGCTGGTGGCGGCCGACTACGTCTACACCCTGAAGCGCTACTACGACCCGGCGATCCGCACCGAGCACCTGTATACCTTCGACAACGCGAAGATCCTGGGCCTGTCGGAGCTGCGCCGGCGCGCGCTCGAAAGCCGGACGCCCTTCCCCTACGACACCGAAGTCCCCGGCCTGCGCGCGCTCGACCGTTACCGCTTCGAGATCGTGCTCGCCGACCCGGCGCCGCGCTTCGTGCACCTGCTCGCCGGCTGGGCCCTGGGAGCGGTGGCGCGCGAGGTCATCGAGGCCTACGCCGACGACCCGATGGCGCACCCGGTGGGCACCGGCCCTTTCATGCTGGCGCAGTGGCGGCGCGCCTCGCGCATCGTGCTCGTGCGCAACCCGCGTTTTCGCGAGCAGCGTTTCGCCACCGTGGGCGCGGGCAACGAGCCGCAACTGCAGGCCGCGGCGCAGCGGCTTGCCGGCGCCCGCGCGCCGCTGCTGGACCGCGTCGAGATCGACATCGTCGAGGAATCGCAGCCGCGCTGGCTGGCCTTCCTGCGCGGCGAACACGACGTGCTCACGCTGCCGCCCGAGTTCGGCGAACTGGCGATGCCGGGCGGCCGCCTCGCCCCCTTTCTGGCACGCCAGGGCGTGCAGGCCGAGCGCGCGCTGTCGCCGGCCACCGCGCACACCTTCTTCAACTGCGACGACCCGCTGGTCGGCGGCAACACGCCGGAGAAGGTGGCGTTGCGCCGCGCCATCGCGCTGGCTTTCGACAGCGCCGAGGAGGTGCGCCTCGTGCTGCGCGGCCAGGCGGCGCCGGCGCACGGCATGATCCCGCCGCATTGCTGGGGCCACGACGCGCAGCTGAAGAGCGAGATGGGAACGCCGAGCGCGGCGCGGGCGCAGGCGCTGCTCGAGCTGTACGGCTACAGCGACCGCAACGGCGACGGCTGGCGCGAGCAGCCCGACGGGCGGCCGCTGCTGCTGCGCCGGGCCTTCCAGCCCGACCGCCGCTCACGCGCGGCCAGTGAACTGTGGCTGAAGCGGCTGCGGGCCGTGCGGCTGCGCGTGCAGTTCGAGTTCGCGCCCTTCGGCGAACAGATCAGGCGCGCGCTGGCCGGCCAGCTGATGATGTGGGGCTTCATCTGGTCGGCGCCGAATCCCGACGGCGACTTCTACCTCGGCCTGGCCTACGGCCCCAACGCCGAGCAGAGCAACGACGCACGCTTCCGGCTGCCGGCCTTCGACCGCCTCTACGAACGCCAGCGCGTGCTGCCCGACGGCCCCGAGCGGCTGGCGTTGATGCAGCAGGCGCACAAGCTGATGCTGGCCTACGTGCCGTACATCGCGCACAACCACCCCGTCACCACCGAGCTGCTGCACGCTCATGTGCAAGGCCCGCTGCGGCGGCCGTTCGGCGGCGACTGGTGGCGGTGGGCGGGGGTGGGGCGGGACCACCCAACAGGGAAGACCTGATCCTGGACGGCGAACGACGCCGGGCTATCATGGTCGCCACCTTGGGGAGCCCTTTGCTGCCATGAAGCCTTCCGACGCTCTGCTGGCTCATCGCGAAGCAGTGGCGCGTGTCGTCCATGCACACCACGCCTGCAATGCGCGCGTTTTTGGCTCCGCCGCGCGTGGCAGCGACACGCCTGGCAGCGATCTCGATCTGCTCATCGACCCGACGCCGCAGACGACCCTGTTCGACATCGGCGCCATCCGCCACGAACTGCAGCAGTTGCTGGGCGTGCCTGTGGATGTCTTGACACCGGAGGCACTGCCCGAGTCGTTTCGGCAGAAGGTCTTGGCCGAGGCACTGCCGGTATGAAGCCGCCTTCCGGCGCGTACGAGATGCGCAATGCGCTCGCCCACGGCTATTTCAAGATCGACCTGGGCGTGGTGTGGACGACGATCACCAACGACCTACCGGCGCTCCTGTCAGCCCTGCGAGCCGTGGCGTCCGCGGGGACACCTTTCAGGCAGCCTGGAAGTCGTTGAACCCGGCTGCGCCCTGACCCCGAGCCCGCCGATGGGTAGCGGGCCACCGGGCGAGAGGCAAGACCCCGATCCTGGATCCTGGACCCCGACCCCTTGACCCCGATCCCCGGCTCACCAAAGACGGCTCACGGCCCGAGCAGTGCGAGACGCGGGAAGTAAGTGCAATACCCGGCCGGATCCATAAATGATCAGGTTGATATGCAGGGGAGCCCTCTCGCTGCACTGTTGGAGCTGCTCGACGGCCCATTCCTGCCAAGGACTTGCGGCGTCGATGCAATCCACCCACACATTCGTATCGACGAGCGCCCCCGCACTGCCGTCGTAGCCAGCGAGGCTAGGGGCGACCACGGCTGGCGCTTTCGGTGGCGTCGTCTCCGCCGCGAAGGAAGGCCATGATCTCCTGCGCTCCCAGTTGCCGGAACTCCGGGCTCAGGGTGCTGCGCACTCTTGCAGCCGCTGCACGGAGCCCTTCACGCCTGTCGTTCCTGACATGGCTGGCCACCGGCGTGATGACGATCCTGCCCCCGTCAAGACTGAACGAAACCTCGCTTCCAGGCGCCACGCCTGCTGCGGCGCGTATGTCCTTCGGGATCGTGACCTGCCCCTTTTCGCTGACCCGCACGTTTCGGCTCCTTCAGTGGCAGCAGGAATTGGAGGCGGGAACCGTAGCACGCTCTGCAGCGGGACGAGGTAGCGCTTGGATGCGCCCCCGGACGTGCGGGACGCGCGCAGGCCCAAGACCTGTCGGCCTGCGGACTTGCCAGAACGCGCATCGTTGGCACAATTGCCAACGTGCAAGCCGAATTGATCACCCGCTTCAAGGACATCACCCCCGAGGGTGGAGTGATTGAGTTGGTGGTCTGGCGTGTGCCACAGCCGGTGCCGCCCACTGCGCACGGCTTCAAGTACCGTGCGGTCTACGCCCTGGGCGGCGTGCGGGTGGTGGGTTTCGACAACGAGCGCGGCAAGGGCGACCATTGCCACTCCGACGGACGCGAGCAACCGTATGTTCTCACCACGGTGGAGCAGTTGGTCGAGGGTTTCATTGCGGCCGTGGCCGCAGCCAGGAGTGCAGCATGACCGACCGAACCCTGACCATCACCCTGCAGCCTGACTGGCGCGCTGGCCTGCGCGCTGCCGGCCGGCGTGCGCAAGCCGCAAGCTACCAAGGCGAGGTGCTCAATTTCGAGAGCCCGGGCGCATTCTTCGGCCGCCTGACCGAGCGCCGCTGGGCGCTGGTGCATGCGCTGCAAGGCCAGGGCGAACTGGCGGTGCGCGAGTTGGCGCGCCGAGTCGGCCGCGATGTGAAACGCGTGCACGAGGACGTGCAGGCCCTTGCCGATCTCGGCCTGGTGGAGCGCAGCGCCGGGGGCGGCGTGGTGTGCCCGTTCACGGCCGTGCACATCGACATGCAGATACGAGCCGCAGCCTGAGCGGCCGCCCCCGGGAAGACGAGATGGATGCAGACACGGTGCAAGCCGTGCCACTCGCCGCTGCACTTTCGCGACTCAAAGCTCGATTCCCCGGATGAAGGTCACGCTTCATCCTGGCGCCGAGACGGACGTCGAAGAGGCGGCTGAGTTCTGCGAGCGCGAAGGGTCTGCCGCGATGCCGACATCCCGCGCAAGGGTTCGCTTGTGCGCCGGCGCGGCTTTGCGCCGCCGGCTGACCCGTGGCGCGGGAGTCCTTGTCTGGCCGGACATCGGCGGCCATTTGATGGGAGAGGCGACGGGAGCGGGCAAGACACAAGACCCCGTTGCCCGCCTGTGGCCGCGTACACTGCTCTCGTGCATGCGTCCGGGACAAGCCAACCATGAAGAACATCACCCTCAGCGCCGACGAACATCTGATCGAGGCCGCACGCGAGCGCGCGCGCGCCGAGCACACCACGCTGAACGAGCAGTTCCGCCGCTGGTTGGCCGGCTACGCCCAAGCCCAGAAGCGCTTGCAGCACTACGACGAGCTCATGGCGCAGCTGGATGGCAAGCTGCAGGTCGGCCGCAAGCTGACCCGGGACGACATGAATGCCCGCTAGCATCTTCATCGACACCAACGTCTTCGTCTATCAGCTCGATGCTGCCGACCCGCGCAAGCACGCCATCGCCGGCCAGATCGTGCGCGACGCCCTGCGCACGCAGGACGCGTGCATCAGCTACCAGGTCGCGCAGGAGTGCCTGAACGTCGTCTCCAGCAAGGCCCGCGTACCCTTGTCGCCCGAGCAGGCGCAGGCCTACCTGGACACGGTGCTCGCACCGCTCATGCAAGTGGGCGCCAGCGTCGACCTGTTTCACCGCGCGCTGGGCGTCCGCTCGCGTTGGGGCTTTGCTTTCTACGACGCGCTGATCGTCGCTGCGGCGCTGGCCGCGGGCTGCACCCGCTTGTTCAGCGAAGACCTGCAGCACGGCCAGCGCATCGAAACGCTGACCATCGTCGATCCGTTCCGGGCCTGAGGCGCTGCTGATCGTGGCCGTGGCGTACCGGGTCGGTGTCGTCTACGTCAAGTTCATCGGTACGCACGCGCAGTATGACGCGGTCGATGCCGAAACCGTCGAGATGGAGTGAGCCATGGAAATCCGCCCGATTCGCTCCGACGCCGACTATCGCGCGACCCTGCGCGAGGTGTCGGCGCTGGTGGACCAGGACCCCACGCCCGATTCGCCGGAAGGCGAGCGGCTCGACGTGCTGGCGACGCTGGCGCAAGCCTGGGAACGCCGGCATTTCCCGGTCGACTTGCCCGATGCCGTGGAGGCCATCAAATTCCGCATGGAGCAACAGGGACTGACGCCCCGCGACCTAAAACCCATGATCGGCGGGCTCAACCGCGTCTACGAGGTGCTGGCGCGGCGCCGGCCGCTGACCATGGCGATGGTGCGCCGGCTGCACACGCAACTGGGCATCCCGGCCGAAAGCCTGATCCGCGCGGGGTAGCTTCCGATCAGTCGGATCGGTGACCCCGTAGCGCAAGATCCCACGCTGATTCGCGCTTTCGGATGTGAAAGAGGAGCCCGGAGGCTGCTACTTTGTTTGGTGGAGCTAGCAGGCAAGAGTCAAGACCTGTCCCTTGCTCCCTGGGAAGGTGGGGGTTTAAGACTTAAGACCTGACCCCACTCTCGAACCAGTTCTGCACTTCCAGGCCCTCGATGCGCTCGAAGTGCTGCACGTTGCGGGTGGCCAGCGGCACCCCGTGCGTCAGTGCCGTGGCGGCAATCAATGGGTCCAGGGATCCGCAGGGCCGACCCGCAAGCCGCTGCGCAGCGGCAATGTCGCCGGCTCGCGTGCTGACCGCCTCGCTCACCGGCAGCCAGATCACCAGCGGCAGCAACTCACGCTGAATCCGGGCCCAGAAGAGCGAAGCATCGGGCCTCAGCGCCGAGCCGAAACGCATCTCGAAGCGCGTGAGCTCCGAAGCAAACAGCGTTTTCGAAGTGAACTGCAGCAGGCGGCCGATGACCGCGGGCGACGGGCGTGGGCGCAGCACCTCGCTGAGCACGTTGGTGTCCAGCAGCACCATGGTCAGCCTGGCTCGAACGGGTTGGGCAGCGGTTCACGCCGGCTGTCGGCGCGCAGCGCATCCAGCGCGTCGAAGTACGCCGGGTCGGCCCAGGCCTGCGGGTTCTCGACCGTGCCGTCGGGCAGGAAGACGAACCGGCGCGCGAGCTGCCGAACAGGGTCCAGCGGCTCCGCAGGCGCGGGCGCCGCGAGGGCGGCGCGCAAGGCGTCGGCAACGACATCCTTCAGGCGCTGATTCCGCTCAGCGGCCCGAATCTTCACCGCCCGCATCAGCTCGTCGGGTAGCTCCAAGGTTGTTTTCATGCCATAAACCCATAGTTATGGTTTTATGCATCATAACTCGCGCGGAAGCCGCCTGTCGCCAGTGACAGCAGTGGCCGAACCGCGTCGGCTGATCTATCAAACCGGATGTAACGGCTGAACCACCAAGCGAACGCCAAGGGCGGTACATACACGGTTGACCGTGTCGAAGCGCGGCGCGCTGCCGGGCCGCAAGGCCTTGTATAGCGCTTCCCTCGTGATGCCTGCCGCCTTGGCGATATCGGTCATGCCACGAGCGCGGGCAATGTCACCCAGCGCAGCGGAAAGCAGTCCCGCGTCGTTGGCCTCCAGGATGTCAGTCAGGTAAGAAGCAATTGCCTCGTCACTGTCGAGGTATGGGGCGGCATCAAATGCCGGCAACTCGTCAACCTTGATTCGCGTGCTCATTTTCGTTTCCTCTGTCAGTCCAGCAGGGCGGCCAGCGCCTTCGCGCGCCTGATGTCGCTCTTCTGTGTGCGCTTGGATCCGCCAGCCAACAGGACAACAAGCTGGCCACCACGCTGCGTGAAGTACACGCGCCATCCGGCCCCGATATGGATGCGAAGCTCGGAAATACCGTCGCCCACCGGCTCCACGTCGCCGAGAAGACCTCGTTCAAGCCGCTTGATCCGAGAAACCACAACACCCCGAACCGAGGCGCCTGCCAAGGCGTCGAGCCAAGAGGTGAACTCAGGGAGTGCTTTGACGCTGAACACGATGGCAATGTAATCGAACGATTACACAGCGTCAAGCTGCTTGACCAAGTGGAAGCTCAGCGGCGGTGGCCCGCAGCGGCCGTCGCGAAGTACCGCACCTGCGCCAAGCCTTCGAAGTGCGCGTCCTGTGTGTACACCGTGGCGCCGTGCAGGACGGCGGTGGCATAGATCAACGCGTCGGCCATCGGCAGCTTCTTTTCCAGGCTGAGCTTGCCCGCGTAGAGCGCGATGGCCTCATCCACGTCCGCCACGCGACCTTGCTTGATCTGGGCGATGGCCTGAAAAGCCCGGTTTTCATCGAAGGCCTGCGTGATCTTCTTGAAAACCTCGTAGATGACGACGACGGGCACCAGCAGGTGCTCGGTATCTTCGACTGCGGCTGCGAAGTGGCGGGCCTGCGGGCTGCCGGCAAAGTACGCCAGCCAGCCCGACGTGTCCACGATGTGCATCGACGGCGCCTCAGTGCTCGTCCTCGCGCTCGAACGAGGTGTCCATGCCCTTGAACAGCCCGCGCGCCGACTTCATCGGCCTGACGGGAATGAACTCGATGCGGTCGCCGTACTGCACCACCTGCATGGGCATGCCCGCCGTCAGCCGCATGGCTTCGCGGATGTGCTTGGGGATGACCACCTGGAACTTCGGTGACAGCGTGAGGGTGGCCATGGCATCTATCCTGAAGTCGTTGTACGAATTCTAGATCGATCCAGCAAGCTCATCGCCAGCCGCGTTGTCGGTCCAGGTTCTCTCCGTGGCGGGCTTCGTCCTGGACCCTGCCGCCCTATGCGAACTGGCTATACTTGTATAGCGTTTTCGTCAAACCGAGTTCTCCAACAGTCGCCAGGAGCCGCACCATGCTCGCCATTCGCCTGCCCGACGCCATCGAAAAGCGCCTGGCTTCGCTCGCCACGGAAACCGGACGTACCAAGACCGCGCTGGCGCGTGAAGCCATCCTGGAATACATCGACGACCTCGAGGACTCTTACCTGGCAGAGGCGCGTGCCCGGCTGAACCGCAGGACCATTCCGCTGGAGGAAGTCGAGCGGGAGTTGGGCCTTGCAGGTTGAGTTCGACCCCGCCGCGGTCGACGACCTGAAGAAGCTCGACCGCCCGCTCCAGCAGCGGCTGCTCGGCTTCTTGCGCAAGCGGGTCGCCACACTCGACGACCCGCGCAGCATCGGCCAGGCGCTGTCGGGTGCCGGGCTGGGTAGCTACTGGAAGTATCGGGTCGGCGACTGGCGCATCATCTGTGACATCCAGGACCAGCGCATCGTCGTGCGGGTGTTGCGCATCGGGAACCGGTGCGACGTGTATCGGTGATCGTGGGCGGGGCCGCTGCCGCTCCTCCGCGGGCCCGCGGTCCGTGGCCCGGTCAGCCCGACGAAGGGGGGGCAAGAGGCAAGACCCGAGCCGGGCGGTTCAACCCCGGCCATGCGGGGATGCAACGGACACGCACCGGGCGCTAAAATGACCATGGTTGATGACCATGGAGATCATGATGGAAGACGCCAGCATACCCGCCGGTGAATTCAAGGCCCGCTGCCTGCAATTGCTGGACACGGTGGCGGCCAGCGGCGAGCCGTTGACCATCACCAAACGCGGACGACCGGTCGCCCGCCTCGTGCCGCTGCCCGCAGCAGGGGCGCTGTTTGGCGCCTTGGCAGGCAGCGTGCGCGAGCAGCAGGACCTGGTCGCCCCGCTGGACGAGACCTGGGAGGCCGACGCTTGAGCGCGGTGCTGCTGGATACCCACGCGCTGGTGTGGCTGGTGGTGGGCGACGGACGGCTACGGCTTGCCGTGCGCCGGTGCATCGAAGCCGCCGCCCAGGAGCAGCAGTTGTGGGTGAGCGCCATCACGCCGTGGGAAATCGGGATGCTGGTGGCCAAGGGCCGGCTGGTGCTGGACCGGGACGTCATGGACTGGCTGCAAGCTGCGCTGGCCCTGCCCGGCATCCGCGTGGCGCCGCTGGAGCCCGCAGTGGCCGTGGCCAGTACACGCCTGCCGGGTGAGTTGCATGGCGACCCGGCAGACCGCCTGATCGTCGCGACGGCCCGCCACCTGGGCGCAGCGCTGGTCACTGCCGACGCCGCTTTGTTGGCCTATGGCCAGCTCGGGCATGTGGGGGTGCTGTCGGCACGGTGACTGGCGGGTGGGCAGACGGCGAGACCCCGCGCCCCAGGTAGGTCGGGCAGAGTCATGGCACGGGTACAGCAGCCAGCTCCGGCCAGCGCTGCCATGCCGCGATCCAGGCGTCGCGGGCCTCTTCGCAGCGTACGGGCGGGTGCATCGCGCAAAGCCGCTTCAGGGTGTCGGCCGCCGCTTGCGGGTGACCGTTCAATCCTTCGGCGACGGCCAGCCGCAGCATCGAAGGCGGGTAGGCGAAGCGCATCGCCAGGTCGCGGAACCACTGCAGTTCATGCGCCGACATGCCGGTGCGGGCCTCCAGGCGCGCGAAACCGAGGAAGGCCTCCAGCTGCGTCAGCACGCGCAGCTGCGGCGCCGGCGTTTCGATGCGGGAGACGCCGATGCGCGCCGACTCGCAGCCGCAAGGTGCGATGGTTCGTTTCGGCATCCAGGTAGTCCGAAACCGTGATGGCCAGCGCCAGCGCGAAAGGCGGCGCCAGGACCAGGCTCCAGCGCCTGGTTGGCCGCGTCGACGTCGTCCGTCTCGTCGGGCAGCGCCTGGAGCAAAGTCCATGGCGATGAAGGCCGCGATGTCGTCGAGGTCACTCTCGACGAAGCGCGAGAGCTCCAGCCGCATCAGCCGGCAGCACCGGCGGCGTCTGCGATCGCCTGGTACTTGCGCTCCAGGCGGTCAAGCACGGTTTGCGCCGCCACACCAGGCGAATGGTCGCTCAGCGCTTCTCGCCAGAGTTGCCGCAGCTCGGCCACACCTTGCTGGCGCAGGCGGCGCTTGTGGGTCCAGTCGCGCAAGGCATCGCGAATGACCTCGCTGCTGGAAGCGTATTCACCCGTGGCGACGGCGCCGCGGACGATGGCCACCATCTCGGGCGGCAGGGCGATGCTGATCTTTTCGGCAGTGGTCATGTCCTTTGCTTCCGCAAGCGGTAGGAATAATTGCCACCACAATACCAAAGCACGACGCCCCTGGCAATCCACAGTCATGGACGATGCCGGCCGCTGCCGGTACGCCGGGCGCAGACGCGGGCGTTGATGCTGCTCCGGCGGTTCACGCCGCGGAACCTTGCGGGGGATGGCCGGGTGAGGTCCGACCCTGCCCCTGACGACGGCGACCCCGAATCCGTGTCGGTGATTCGGTGTTTGGCGCGCGCTCGTCGGCCCGGCGTCCGACAGCGAAAAAGCGGCCCGGAGGCCGCTTTGGTGTTGGGGGAGGGAGAGGGACAAAAGGCAAGACCTGACCCCCCGCGCGCAGGGAGGAAAGGGCCGCCCGATCGCCCGGGCGGCCCTGTAGTCGCCTGACCCCCCGCGCGCAGGGAGGAAAGAGCTGGGTCTTAATATTCAAGACCTGACCCCGAATCTGCACGCCCTATAGCGGCCAGCCAGGCGGACAGGTGGGCTGCGCTTTGCCGCGCGCCACCCTGGACCCTTGCCTAGAATCCAGGCATGCCTGTGGTGTTCCGCTACAAGGGGTTCCGCTTCTTCTTCTACTCCAACGAGGGCAACCCTCGGGAGCCGGTGCACGTGCACGTGCGCGCTGGCGGCAATGAGGCCAAGATCTGGCTTGAGCCTCAAGTTCGTGTGGCCACCAGCTACGGTTTTGACGCTGGCACGCTGCGCGAGTTGGTGGAAGTCGCGCAGGCCAACCGCGAGTTGATCGAAAGGACATGGCATGACTGCTTCGGCTAAGGTGGTGCGCTTCGACGACGACAGCATGTGGGTCCACTTGGACGATGGCCGGGTTGTGGCTGTGCCGCTGGCATGGTTTCCCAGGTTGTTGGCGGCGACGCCCGAGCAGCGCGCCCTGTTCGAACTGAGCCCACGCGGCATCCACTGGGACGCCCTGGACGAAGACATCTCAATCGACGGCCTCCTGGCCGGTCATGGTGATCTGACGCACGGCCGCCTCGTGGCGCCGGCTTGATGCCACGATCTGTGGCGCGAACGCAAGGCACGCAGGCACCACTCGAACGACTGGTTTGACCGGGGCCGGGTGACTGCTCCTGTCCGACAGGGTGAGTGGGAACAAGGACTAAGCGGAAGTTCCAGCGCCTAGAAGGTAAGCGTCTGGCCGTGGCATCTTGAGCCGATGCAGGCGGGCAGTCACCATGGCGTCCATGACGAGCCTGGTGAACCTGATCTACGCGGTGGTGCTGGCCGGTGCCGCGCGTTGGTCACGGGTCGCGGGCCTGGTTCGGGTGGTCTGCCGACTCGCCGGCGATCTCATGCGGCCGCGTGGCGGCCGGGGCACCCGGTGTTCAGGTCACCGGCTTCCAGCGGTGCGGGAGCAGCTCGTCGATGCGGCTGTTGCGCTGGGTGGGCAAGCGCGTGAGCACGTCCTTGAGGTAGGCCCACGGATCGGCCTTGTTGAGCTTGGCCGACTGCAACAGACTCATGATCATCGCCGCGCGCTCGCCGGCGAGCTCGCTGCCCACGAAGAGCCAGTTGCGCCGCCCCAGGGCCCAGGGTCGCATCTGGTTTTCGAGATGGTTGTTGTCGATGGGCACGTCGCCATCCAAGAGGAAGCGCGTCAGCGCCGCCCAGCGGTTCAGGCTGTAGTCGATCGCTTTGGCGATGCCGCTGCCCTCGGGCACCCTGCTGCGCTCGAGCTGCAGCCAGATGTGCAACTCCTCGCACAGGGGTCGAGATCGCTCATGCCTCATCTTCAGACGCTGCCCGGACGTCAAGTCCCGGGCGTCGGCCTCGATGCGGTACAGCCAGGCGATGCGCTGGATGGCTTGCGTGGCCACGGGACTGGCGTTGGCCTTGAACAGTTCGTCAAATTTCCGTCTCGAATGCGCCATGCATCCCGCGTCGAAGCGCTCGTCCAGCAGCAGGGCCTTCTCGTAGCCGATGTACCCGTCACGCACCAGGGTGCCGGTCCACTGGCCGAGGAAGTCGTAGGGGTATTGGCTGCCGCGGCCGGTGCAGAAGTCGTAGACCACGCCGGGCTCGGGATCGAAGACCCCCCTGGCGTAGGCCCACATGTAGGCCGTCTTGGTCTTGCCCGCTCCGGGGTCGAGCAGCGCGACCGTGGTCTCGTCGCCGTGCAGCACGCGCGAGCCCAGGACGAACTCCTTGTGCGCCTCGAACACAGGCATGAGCTGCGCGCCGGTTTGGCCGGCCCAGGCCGACAGGGTCGAGCGCGGCGTGTGCACGCCGGCGCGGGCGTTGATCTGCTCTTGCCGGTAGTAGGGCAGATGATCCACGAAGCGGCTGATCACGGTGTGGGCCTGCAGGCCCGGCGTGGGCAGGGCGTTGTCGAAGACCTGCGGGGCGGCCGGCTCCTGGAGCATGAGCTGGCAGCACCGGCAGGCCCACTTGCCCCGGATCTGGCGCTGCACGAAGAACTGCGCCGGGACGATGTCCAGCCGCTCGCTGACGTCCTCGCCCACGCGCTGCATCGCCTGGCCGCATTCGCAGGTGGTGTTCTCGGGCTCGACGCGATGGTCCACGCGTGGCAGATGATCGGGCAGCGGCTCGCGCTTGGGGCGGCGCTTTGCGGCTGGCTGGCCCGACTCCGGGGTCGAGCTCTGCGCCTGCTGCAGCGCCGCAAGCTGCTCCTCCAGGCTGGCCTGGTCGGCGGCCAGCGCCTCGGCGAACAGCTCGCGCTGCTCGGCGCTCATGCGCTCGGACTTGGCGCCGAACTTCCAGGCCTTCAGCCGCGCGAGCTCGAACGTGATCTTCTCGATCTTCGCGTCGCGCCACTTGATCGCCTGCTGCGCTGAGTCGAGCCGCCTGCCCTGCTCGCCAATATGCCGCTGCTGCTCGTCAATATGTGACAGCAATTGCGGGATCATTGCATCCAATTCGGTCCGGCTCAGGCCTTTGAGGCCCTGGACTTTGATGGACTGCGTATCGAGCATGTTTGTATTGTGCCGGGCCAACTTTCACAGCGCCATCGGTGCATTTTCGTATTGCTCTTTGGGCTCCATTAGAGTAGGCTTTTGCATAAGTACAATAACGTATTGGAATGATGCCACTGCGCCATGCGCGACAGGATTGCAAGGTCCCGGTTCGAGAGCCCTGAGATGCCAAGAGTCAGTCCGTTCCACATCGAGTTGTCAGCCCAAGAGGCGGCGGAGTTGAACCGGCGGGCGGTGCGATATACGTTGCCCTATTTCGAAGTGGTTCGAGCCAGGATGATCCTGATGGCTGCCCGAGGCCTCGGCAACGATGAGATTGCCGCTCGCCTGGATACGCGCCGTGAGATCGTGAGTCAATGGCGCAAACGCTTCTTCAAGGATCGGTTGGCGGGCCTTGAGGAGCGCGCTCGCCCGGGTCGTCCCAGGCAGGGCGAGTCCCGCCAGCGCTGAGCGTTGAGTTCTATGCGCTGGGCTGTGAGGTTGCACGGGCAACGACCGGCTTGCCGCTGCCCAGCGGTCGATCACATCCGCGTGATCACCCGCATCTGCTCCAGGCGCTGCCATGGCAGCCCGAGCACCAGGGCGCCGAACTGATCGGCGGTGAGCGTGACGGGCGCCGCATCGGCCGTGGCCTGGCGCGGCCACACGAAGCTGCCCGCGTTCAGGCGGCGCGCTGCACACCAAACACCGAAGCCGTCGTGCACCAGTAGCTTGATGCGCGTCGAGCGGGAATTGGCGAAGAGGTAACCGTGATGCGCACGGGCCGCGCCGAAGACTTGCACGACCCGGGCCAGGAGACGATCGGCTCCGGCACGCATGTCGATGGGCTCGACAGCAAGCCACATGGCGTCGATGCGGATCATCGCAGCCACTCGCGCAGCCAGCTGCCGCAGGCCGCCGCTTCCCGGGCGGGCCAGTTGACGACGATGGTGGCGGCCCCGCGGCGCAGCTCGAGTCGAATGTCACTCGGCGGCGGGTCGGCCGCCGCGAGTTGCACCGGCACAAACGTTCCGGCAACCCCAGTGGCCGCCCGTTGCACAGAGTGCGCAGCCCCCAATGCCAGAGCACTCCCGCAACCCGAGTCTCGCCCGCTCAACCAGCGCCGCACCAGGTTGGCGTTCAAACCGTGCGACAGCGCCACCGATGCGACCGACACCCCCGGATGTCCGCACGCCTGCATCACCCGTGTCTTGAACTCCGCACTGTGAGTGCGTCGCCGCCGTCGACCCTCAACTGCCACTCCATCCATCGCGTCCTCGTGTCCACTGAAACCTTGGTGGACACGATCTTCGCCAGTGCGCCGAGCGGCATCAAGATGCCGCGGCTAGACGCTTACCCTAGAAGTGCAAGGACTTCAAGCGCACCACACTAGATGCGTCGGTGGGCTCAGGGCTCGATGCCGAGGTGCCCCAGCGAAGGCCAGCCATCACCACCGAGATCCTGCACGCCCATCGGATTTGCGCTCACGGACGTGAAAAAGCGGCCCGAAGGCCGCTTGGGTGTGTGGGAAGGCGGGGGCTTAAAGGTTAAGACCTGACCCCATTCTTAGGGATCACGGCAGGGCCGGCAGGCGATCTTCGAGCCACTTGACGCTCCAGTTCTGCACTTTGGAGGCAAACTCATCGCCAGCCGCGTTGTCGGTCCAGGTTCTCTCCGTGGCGGGCTTCGGCGTCTTGCCGTCCGGCCTGAACTTGGTTGAGGTCGCGGGCTTGCCTTCCTTCCCCGGCACCGTCGTGGCCGGAATGGCGTTGTAGGCAGCGCCGACCAGGCCGAAGAACTGTGCCCTGAAGTGCTCGGCCCGGTCGCCGCAGAATGTCATGCCATAGAGCGCCTTGTAGCCTTCATTCTCATTGCCGTATGTCGTGATGAGTTTCAGGAGCTTCTGCGCAATGCGCGTCTCGTCGGTGTAGCGATCGTCGACCTTGACGCCGGCCGCGGGCGCGGTCAAGAGCGCGAAGACATTGATCGCGCCTTCGTTCATCTGCAGTTTCCACTCGTGCAGCGGCGACTCCCCGCCTTTGGCCGAGCAGATGTGGATGAGCTCGTGAAGCTCGTCGAATGGCGACCCGCCGTCCAGGCCGACATAGCGGTCGTCGGACAAGGTCAGCGCGGTGGTGTTGTTGCCGATGATCTGCCCCTCGGCATCGGTCATCTTGGACTTCGCGTCGCCGCCTGACTTCGCCGCCATGTTGGCGGCGAGCACCGGTATCAGGTCGCGCTGAGTCGGCACGGTGGACGAAAGGCCCAGGGCCTTCAGCTCCTTGACACGATCGTTCAGATGAACCGCCATCTGCGCCTTGGTGTCGGGGATCACCGCTCTGACCTTGGCACGAACGTCTTCTGCACTCATGTTGCGTTGCTCCAGCCGTAAGCGGACTCAAGACGGGCATCGTCCGACGTCCTCGGGCCACTCTAGCATTCGCTGGTTGGCCCATCAAACGCTCGGAATCCCGCAACAGGGTGTTCGCCGGCAGCCGGGATGCCGAGATGCGGCATCGAAGACGGGTATGCAAAGCGCATCGCGACATCACGGAACACCACGACGACTTCAAGATCGTCCCGGGCGTGGCGTGGGCGACCCATCGGCAAGGACCACCGACGATCCTGTCAGCCCTGCGGGCCGCGGCATCTGCAGGGAACCTGTCAAGCAGCCTCGTGGTGGTTGAAACCGGCTGGGGCTCGGTGCGGGACAGTGGGCCACTGGGGGCAAGAGGCATGACTTCAAGAGTGAAGACCTGACGCCGACTTCCCTCGTGGGATTTGCGCTCACGGGCGGGAAAAAAAAGCGGCCCGAAGGCCGCTTGGGTGTCTGGGAAGGTGGGGGGCTTAAAGCTTAAGACCTGACCCCAGCCTTTCAAGGCGGATAGTGATTCGGGGCGTTCCAACCCAGGAACAGGCCGCCAAGACCGAGCACCAAGAACAAGCTCTTCATGAAAAAGGGCGGCCCGCAGGCCGCCCGCTTCGCTCCGATATTCAGGTCACTTGCAGGAACCGGGCAGGAACTTGCTGGGTACGGTCGTGAGGTCTACAGCAACGTTGCCGCAACGCCAGGCGGCAACGGTGCCGCCAGCTGCCGGTGGCGTCGTGAAGCCTGCATCCGCGAATGGCTTGAGCGTGAGGATCTTCGCGTCGATGGCGGCGTCGCCGAAGCCTTGGGTTGTGACCGAAATCTTGCCGGTGGCATCGGTCTCGACCTTGTTGACGTACTTGGACCCGGAACCCGCGGTGACTTCACAGCCCCATGCATTGGCTGCGGGCAAAGCCGTCGCCGACTGAATGGTCTCGGTGATGGCGGTGCGGCAAGCAGATGCGGCCAGCACGACTTCCGACATCTTGGCCTTCTTCGTGTAATCCTGATACGCCGGCAGCGCAACCGCGGCCAGGATGCCGATGATCGCAACGACGATCATCAGTTCGATCAGTGTGAAACCTTGTTGAACTCGCTTCATGGATGGCGCTCCTTGGGATGGGGAATGGGGACTCGGACACCCCCCTGAATGCAGGGGTCGTGCCAGCCACGAAAGGCCGTCGCAGACACGCATTCGCGCGCATTTGTTCACATCGGGTGACGCGATTGGTCACCCGCGGGCGCCGGCCGGCCGCGCAGACGCGCAAAAGGTGACCAGATTCGTCACCGGCGTTTCGCAGGGCGTCGGCCACCGGTGCCGGCGCGAACCGCCTGCCATATGCTCATGCTGCATCCATCCCCGCCAGGTGCGACCATGAGCACGTCCCCGTCTTCACCAACAACCGATCGCAGGCCGTTCGCCTGCCCGCCGACGCGCGGCTGCCGCCGCACGTCAAGCGTGTGGAAGTCCGGGTGCGCGGTGCCGAGCGCATCATCGTGCCGGTGGGGCACGAATGGGACAGCTTCTTTGCCGACGATGCCCCGAGAGTGAGCGATGACTTCCTGCCCGAACGCGCCACGCAGGAGCAGCCGCCTCGCGAAGGTCTGTGATGCTGCGCAATCTGCTGGATACGAATATCGCCATCTTCGTCACCCGGCAGCGGCCGCCGCAGGCGCTGGCCGTATTCAACCGACAGGCCGGCCGCATGGCCCTGTCCGCCATCACCCCGGCTGAACTGATGCACGGGGCGGAGAAGAGCCGCCGGTCGACGGCGAACCTGGCCGTGGTCGAGGACTTCTGCAGCCGGCTCGAGGTTCTGCCCTACGGGCCGAAGGCGGCGCAACACCATGGGCAGATCCGGGCCGCGCTGGAGCAGTTGGGCACGCCCATCGGCGTCAACGACCTGCACATCGGCGCCCACGCGCGCAGCGAGGGCCTGGTCGTCGCATATGCACGGCACCGTTCGGTGGTACGGCGCCGCACCGTCTCCAGCAGCCTTGCCGCTGCGTGCAAAGAACGGCTACATTGCCGGCAGCCATGAACCACTCAGAGGCGCTGCCCATGTCGACTCTTCACCCGTTGATCACCACCGACCCGGGTCGCCGCGGCGGGCGGGCGTGCGTGCGCGATCTTCGTATCAGCGTCGGCGACGTGCTGGGGTGGCTTGCCCGGGGCATGAGCCTGGTCGAGATCATGGCCGAGTATCCCGAACTGACGCACGCCGACATTCACGCCTGCCTGGCCTACGCCGCCGACCGTGAGCAGCATGAGGTACATGTGGCCGCCGCGACGTGAAGCTGCTGCTGGACGAGAATCTCTCGCGCCGGATAATTCCGGCACTTCAAGTCCGGTTTCCGGGTTCCAGTCAGGTGGCGCTCCTTGGCCTGGAGCGATCGACGGACGCCGAGTTGTGCGCCTTTGCCGCTGCCGGCGGTTTCGTGATCTGCTCGAAAGATGACGACTTCCAGCGGCTCGTGGCGGCGCGCGCGTATCGGCCCAAGCTGGTGCGCGTAGCGATGGGCAACGTCGGGAACGAGCGCATCCTGGCGGCATTGCTGTCCGGCGCCGACGTCATCGAGGCTGCACTGGCCGATCCGGCAACTGGCGTTGTGGTGCTGCGCTGAAACGCATGGCGTCACTGCAAGCGGCCACCCTTCGGCCCGCAGTCGCCGTCGAAGAGATTTTGATGTTCTCTGAGATACTTTGACTTCTCTTGCGGCGCCACTTAAGATGGCTCTATCTTGCAGACTTCAGCCCGCCAAAGCCACCTGCGATTTCCTTTCACCCGGCTGCTGGCCAGCGCAGGGCACGTGCGCGTCCTGCGGGCGCTGCTGGCGTACGGGGCGCCGCTCAGCGTGGCCCAGCTGGCGGCAGATTCCGGCCTCACGACGCGGGGCACCCGCTTTGTGCTGGACAGCCTCGTTTCGCAGGGTATGGTCAGCGTCCTGGGGCAGCCGCGTTCACAGCTGTACACCGTGGCGCCCCGGCATCCGCTCGCGGCCGCCCTGAAGGCGCTGTTCGATCAGGAGGGCGCGCTATGGGTGGCGCTGCAGGACGCCTTGCGCGAAGGTCTGGCGTCGCAGAAGGATATCCGCTCGGCCTGGCTCTATGGCAGTGTGGCCAGGGGTGAAGACGAACCGCGCAGCGACGTCGACGTCGTTCTCGTCTTGAACGACGGCAGCCTGGACGCCGCCCATCGCGTGCGCGATGCCGTGCAGGCCCTGGGCGACAGGCTGAACGTGCACTTTTCCGCGGTGGTGCTCACATCTGCCGAACTGGCCCATCTGCCCGAGGACGACCCCTGGTGGTCAAACGTCAGACGAGACGCCAAGGTGCTCAAGGGCGGCAGCCCAGGTCATCAACCAGCACAGGACCCTGCAGCAGCGCCCCTTTCTGTTGAGGGATGTTCTGAAAGACACGCTGCCTGACGCCCAGGAACGCCGATGTCGACGCACTCAGGGGCAGGGTCGCTGTAGGTCGGACGCCGACGGCGGTCGACTTGGCGTGGATTTCTGGCCAGCCTTGGCTAGAATCCGTTGGCGGCAATGATTGAATCCCCGAGGTCCCACCCCCATGACCACCGTCAACATGCTCGAGGCCAAGAACTCGTTGTCCCGCCTGGTCGAGCGGGTGGCCTCAGGGCAGGACGCCGAGATCGTGATCGCCCGGCACGGCAAGCCGGCGGCACGTCTGGTGCCGATCCAGGGCGCCGCAGGTGCCGGGCAGCGGCTGGGTGTCGCGCGGGGCCGGTTCGTGGTGCCGGATAGCATCGACCTTTCGGCCGCCGAGGCGGCGGCGCTCGTCGATGGGTTGCCCCCGCCGGCCGATGCCTGAGCCGCGGCGGCCGCCTTGCGCATACTGCTCGACACCCATGTGGCGCTGTGGGCGCTGACCGACGACGCGCGCCTGCCGCCGCTGGCGCGGCAGCTCATTGCGGACCCACTTTCCGAGGTTTGGGTCAGCGCGGCCAGCGTCTGGGAAATTGCCATCAAGCACCGGCTCGGCCGTGGCGACATGCCGATTTCAGGGCATCAGGCGCTGCACTGGTTTGTCGCTGCCGGGTACGGCGTGCTGGCGATAGCAGCGGAACATGCCGCCTCGACCGAGGAATTGCCGGCGATTCACGCCGACCCGTTCGATCGCCTGCTCGTCGCGCAAGCGCTGGCCGAACCCCTGCGCCTGATCACCCATGACCGCGCGGTTGCCGCGTACAGCGACACGGTGATCCTGGTCTGAACCAGAGTCTTGCTTGTTGCCCCTCGCGGCGACAATGCGCACCACGCGCATGGAAACCTTGGCCGTCATCGATTTCGAAACCACCGGCATGTCGCCGGCGCAGGGTGCCCGTGCCACCGAGATCGCGGCGGTGCTGGTGGCCGGCGGGCAGGTCGTCGGCCGTTTCCAGAGCCTGATGAACAGCGGCGCCTGGGTGCCGCCGTTCATCGAACAGCTCACCGGCATCAGCAACGCCATGGTGCAGGCCGCGCCGCCGGCCCGCGCCGTGATGCACGAGGTGATGCGCTTCACGCGCGGCTGCCCGCTGGTGGCGCACAACGCCGCTTTCGACCGCGGCTTCTGGCTGGCCGAAACCGCACGCGCCGAATGCGAGCCCGACCAGGCACACCGCTTTGCCTGCACGCTGCTGCTGTCGCGCCGGCTCTACCCGCAGGCCGCCAACCACCGCCTGGGCACGCTGGCGGCGCTGCACCGGCTGCCCGACCACGGCCGCGCTCACCGCGCACTGGCCGACGCCTTGACCACGGCGCACCTGCTGCTGCGGCTGCAGCAGGATCTGGGCGAACGCCATGCCGCGGCGCTGGCGGGCCGGCCGGTCAGCCACGCGCTGCTGTGCGAGGTACAGCGGGCGCCGCGGACACAACTGGAACGTTGCCTGGCGCGGCGGGCGTAGCGCAAAGCCCGGGCAAACCGATCGGCGACGAGGACCTGCATGTCGCCCCCTCGGCCGCCGCGTGGGGCGCGCGCTGGCGGCGAAGTCCAGCACCGCCAGAATGTCGTCGCGCTCCAGATCGGCGTAGTCGGCCAGGATGTCTTCGATGCTCATGCCTGCGGCCAGCCATTCCGAGACCCGAAAGGCGGGCATCGAGGGGGGCCATTGGTGATCAGGTGGTCGCCCGGTGGCCTTCCAGGGCCATGCGCGCGATAAACCCCGAGCGGCAGAGTGACCGGCGCAGGAGTCGGCATCACGAGGCCCCCGCAAGGAGGCTCTCGTAGGGAATCTGCAAACCCTCGTGAAGCTGCTTGACCATCCGCAGGCTCAGCGGGCGCTTGCGATTGAGCACTTCGGAGACCCTGCCGCTGGGGCCGATGAAGGGCTCCAGGTCGCGCGGTGTCAGCCCCTGTTGCTCCATCCTGAACCTGATGGCATCGACGGGGTCGGCGGGACCGAAGGCATAGTGCTTGTTCTCGTAGGCTTCGATCAAGGTCACCAGCACATCTCGCTCGTCGGCCTCGGGTGTGCCCTCGTCCGCCTGGTAGAGCCCTTCAAGATGACGGAACGCCGCACGCAGGTCGTCGTCGGTGCGAATGGGCTTAATAGTCATTGACGGTCTCCACATCGATCCTGTCGTACTGGGCGTGGGTGCCGATGAACTTCACCCAGGCGATGCCGGCGCGGTACTGCATTTCGACGACCAGACGATACTTGTTGCCACCGACGTTGAAGACCACGCGGTTGTTTGCGCAGAGGCTCGCGCTGCCGTACTGGTTCTTCACCGCCTGCGGCGACGTCCAGCTGGCCTTGACTGCTTCTTCGTGCCAACTCTCCAGCGCACCTCGAGCATCGCCATATCCCGGTTGCTCCCAGAATTTCTTCAACGTGCTTTTCGCGATGACCCGCATGGCGCGCCGAAGCTCCCAATTTGGGAGAATTGTAGCGGCATATCCCCCTGAGCTGCAACAGGCCTCGACTTCATGGCGTCCTTTGACAGCTGCTGCGAATGGGTTTCGGCGCCGGCATCGCGCAGGGTGCGGGGCGGCAAGTGGCGCCTGCAAGAAGGCGAAGCCGGCAGCGCGGTCCTGAAGGAACGACCCGGTGAGCGACGCAGGCAGCGGCATCATCGGCGAACAGGCGGCGTTCGACGATCAGCCGTCGGAGGGTGAACGGCCGCGACCGCGCCGCCGCGTCTGGATGCTGCGTGCGCTCGGCCTGGGCGCGGCCTTGCTGGTGTACGGGCTGTTGGGCAACGCCGAGCTGTCTCGCGACGCGCGCGTGGTCGCGGCGGTGGCCACGCTGATGGCGGTTCCGCACGGTCGCTGGCGTCCACTCTCGTGGCCGCCTGTCCCGGCTCGTCGTATCACTCCACCTTGCCGATCCGCCGCACCGCTTCGGTCATGACCTTCATGTCGCCGTCCCAGTAGGCCTGGAAGGCCGGCGCGTCCAGGTACTCGATCGGGCTGCCGGCGCGGCCGATGGTCTGCACCACCGCCGGGTCGGCGGCGGCCTTGGCCGCGGCCGCGCGCAGCTTCTGCACGATCGGCTCGGGCGTGCCCGCCGGCACGAACAGCGCCGACCACTGCGCAAACTGCACCGGCTGGCCGGCGCTCTTCAGGCTGGGCACCTCGGGCAGCGAGGTCAGCGGCTTGTCGCCCCAATGCGCCAGCGCGCGCAGCTTGCCGGCCCTGATGTGCGACAGCACGCTGGCCGGCCCGGTGGACAGCGCGTCGATCTGCCCGCCCAGCAGCGCCAGCACCGCCGGCCCGGCGCCGGCATACGGGATGTGGACCATGTGGAAGCCGGCCGAGGCCTTGAGCATCTCCATCGGCACGTGCATGGTGCCGTAGTTGCCCGAACTGCCGTAGTTGTAGCGGCCCGGCTGCTGCTTCTGGCCGGCAATGAACTCGCCCAGCGTCTTCCACGGCGCGTCGGCGCGCACCACCAGCACCGTGGGGTCGGCGGTGAAACGGGCGATGGGCCTGAGCTGGTCGATCGTGTATTGCGGCTTGCGGGCCAGGATCTTGTCGGCCTCGGGCAGGATCGAGATCGACGACAGGCTCATCAGCAGCGTGTAGCCGTCGGCGGGTGCGCGTGCGGCGGCGCCGATGCCGGTGGCGCCGCCGGCGCCGGAGCGGTTCTCGACGACGACCTGCTGGCCGAGCTGGCGCGCCAGCGACTCGGCCACCGGCCGCGCCACCGTGTCGGCCACGCCGCCGGGCGGGAAGGGCACGATCATCGTAATCGGCTTGTCGGGGTAGCTGCCTTGGGCCAGCGCCAGGCCGGCAAACAGGGACAGGGTGGCAGCCGCGGCGCGGACCAGGTGGGCGGGACGGATCATGGAAGGTCTCCTCATTCGAAGCGGTTGACGAGCGTGCCGATGCCGTCGATCTGGATGCGCACGGCGTCGCCGCTGGCCAGCCAGCGCGGCGGGCTCAGGCCCATGCCGACGCCGGCCGGCGTGCCGGTGGCGATGATGTCGCCGGGCAGCAGCGTGATGCCGCGCGAGACGGTCTCGATCAGCGTCGGGATGTCGAAGATCAGGTCGGTGGTGCGCGCGTCCTGGCGCAGTTCCTCGCTGCCGCCGGCCGGGGTGACCCAGCAGCGCACGCGGGTGTCGGTGCCGTCCATTTCGTCGGCGGTGACGAGCCAGGGGCCCATGGGGCAGAAGGTGTCGAAGCTCTTGCCCAGGTCCCACTGCTGGTGGCGCATCTGCACGTCGCGCGCGGTGACGTCGTTGACGATCGTCCAGCCGAAGACATGCGACAGCGCGTCGCCGCGCGCGATGTTGCGGCCGCCGCGCCCGATGACCACCGCCAGTTCGGCCTCGTAGTCGATCTGCGACGACACCGCGGCGCCCGGCAGCCGCACCGTGTCACCCGGGCCGACGACGCATTCGGGGACCTTGGTGAAGACGATGGGCCACTGGTCGGTGACTTTCGGGCTGCCCTTGAACACGGTGTCGCTCAGCTCGCGGGCGTGGGCGTGGTAGTTGCGGCCCACGCACCAGAGGTTGCGGCGCGGGCGCGGCAGCGGCGCCTCCAGGCGCACGCTGGCCAGGGGTAGCGCCGGCCCGGCCAGCGCCGGCCACGGCACGCCCGCGGCGGTGTCTTCGACGAGCAGCTGCGCGCCGCGCTCGGCGTCGGCCCCGGTCAGTGCGTAGGCGGTGACGCTGAGGCCGTCGGCCGACACCTGCCCGACGTGGCGGCGGCCCTGGTACTGGTAGGTGGCGATGCGCAAGCGAGTCTCCTGCGGCCGGTTCCACCGCGAACTTGAGCTTGCGCGCCAGTGCGAGCATCGGCGCGTTGCCGGCCATCACCAGACCTTCCATCAGCGTGTAGCCGTCGCGCCGGGCCCGGCGCAGCAGGCTGGCGAGCAATGCCCTGGCCAGGCCGCTGCCGCGCCAGTCTTCGGCCAGCGTGATCGCGAACTCGCAGGTGCTGGCGTTGCCTTCCTCCGCGCGCACGTACTGCGCCGCACCGACGATGTCGACGCCTTCGGCCCGCGGCACCGTGGCCACGAAGGCGAAGTCCTTTCCCGGCCGCGGGTGCACGCCGCGCTCGAGCGCCGCGGGGCTGAGCTGCTTCTTGTGGTGCAGGAAACGCTGGTAGCGCGAAGCCGCGGACAAGCGGTCGAAGGCACGCTGGATGTCGGGCGCGTCGGACTCGGCAATCGCGCGCAACGTGACCTGCCGGCCGTCGCGCAAGCCGAGTCGGCGTGGACGATAGGACGACGGCCTGCTCAGCACACGCAGCTCACGCGGCATGGGCCGGTGCCGGCGAGGCCGCCGCTGCCGGTGCGGCGCCGCGCAATTCGCGACGCAGGATCTTGCCGAGGTTGGTCTTCGGCAGCGGCTCGCTGCGGAATTCGACGAAACGCGGCACCTTGTAGCCGGTCAGGTGCTGCTTGCAGTGCGCGAGCAGATCGGCCTCGGTCAAGGCCGGATCCTTGCGCACGACCACCGCCTTGACCGCCTCGCCCGCGCGTTCGTCGGCCACGCCGATGACCGCGGCCTCCAGCACGCCGGGGTGCATGGTCAGCACCTCCTCGATCTCGTTGGGGAAGACCTTGAAGCCGGAGACCACGATCATGTCCTTCTTGCGGTCGGTGAGATGGAAGCTGCCGCGCTCGTCCATCACGCCCATGTCACCGGTGCGCAGCCAACCGTCGGCGGTGAAGACCTGGGCGGTCTCCTCGGGCCGGTTCCAGTAGCCCTTCATCACCTGCGGGCCGCGCAGGGCGATCTCGGTGAGGCCGTAGCCTTCCACCAGCGGCACCCCGGTGACCTGCTTCCAGCGCTGCGCCACCACGCGCTGCACCGCCATGCCGCCGGCGACGGCGAGCTTGAGCCGGCTCAGGTCGACCTCGGCGAAGCCCGGCGCGTCGAGCAGCGCCCGGAACAGCGTGTTGACGCCGATGATCGCGGACAGGTGCGAGGCCTTGAGCGCCTTGATGAACGCCGGCATGTCGCGCGGGTTCGGTATCAGCACGGTCTGCGTGCCCCGACTGAAGAAGGACAGCGCCCCCGTCAGGGCAAACACGTGATACAGCGGCAGCGGTATGACCAGCGTCTCGGCACCGTCCTTCATGTCGTGCCCGATCCAGGCCGCCACCTGCAGCACGTTGCCCACCATGTTGCCGTGGCTGAGCATCGCGCCCTTGGCGACGCCGGTGGTGCCGCCGGTGTACTGCAGCAGGTTCGGCATCATCAGCGCGACGCGGTCGCCGCGCTGGAGGCGGGCGCCCTTCTGCAGCCAGGCGGCAAAGGCGCGGCTCGCTTCGTCGAGCTGCCGGAACGTCATCACCGTGCCCATCGAGTCGTAGGCCGGCAGGTCGGCAAAGCGCGCGCAGGTGCTGGCCAGCACATCCTTCAGCGACGCCAACGCGTGGACGTCGATCTCCGCCGGTATGCCGGCCGGATACTGTGCGAGCCAAGGCCTGTCCATCGTTCCCTCGTTCCTGCATCGCGGCCGCGCGGCCACGGCGCAACCACGAAGGACTGTGCCGCAGCGACGGCGTCGCACCTTGCGCGAGGTCAACGCAGGCGTGTGCGGGGCCGGGCAGAACACGATGCCGCGGCCGGTGCCGGCGACACATAATCCGCCGCATCTCCACCTCGCTCGCGCGCCCATGACCCGCCTTCCCGTCGAGACATCACCGGCCGGGCGCAGCGACATCGCCCACCACCTGCACCCGTACACCCAGCTGCGCCAGCTGGAACGCGAGGGGCCCCTGGTCATCGTGCGCGGCGACGGCGTGTTCGTCGTCGACGAACACGGCAAACGCTATCTGGAGGGCATGGCCGGCCTGTGGTGCGCATCGCTCGGGTTTTCCGAGCCGCGGCTGGCCGCCGCCGCCGAGCGCCAGATGCGGGTGCTGCCCTACTACCACACGTTCTCGGGCAAGGTGCCGGGGCCGGTGACCGAACTCGCGGCCAAGCTGATGGAGTGGGCGCCGGTGCCGTCATTGAAGAGCGGGCGGATCCTGTTCGCCAACTCGGGGTCCGAGGCCAACGACACCGCGTTCAAGCTCGTGCGCTACGTCAACAACGCACGCGGCCGGCCGCTCAAGAAGAAGATCATCGCCCGGCACAAGGGCTACCACGGCGTCACCGCGGCGGCGGCATCGATGTCGGGGCTGCCCATGATGCACCGGCACTTCGACCTGCCCCTGCCGGGCATCCTGCGCGTGAGTGCGCCGCACTTCTACGGCGGCGGTCTTGCCGGCGAGAGCGAGGACCAGTTCGTCGAGCGCCTGGCGCAGGAACTCGAAGACCTGATCGCGGCCGAAGGGGCCGACACCATTGCCGCCTTCATCGCCGAGCCGGTGCAGGGCGCCGGCGGCGTGATCATTCCGCCGCCGGGCTACTTCGGGCGCGTGCAGGCGATCCTGAAGCGCCACGACATCCTGTTCCTGGTCGACGAGGTCATCACCGGCTTCGGCCGCCTGGGCCAGCCCTTCGGCACGCAGGTCTTCGACCTGCAGCCCGACATGATGACGGTGGCCAAGATGCTGACCTCGGCCTACGTGCCGATGTCGGCGCTGTTCGTGTCCGACGCCATCTACCAGACGCTGGCCGACGCCAGCGCCGAGGTCGGCGTTTTCGGCCACGGCTACACCTACAGCGGCCATCCGCTGGCCTGCGCGGTGGCGCTGGAGACGCTGCGCATCTACGAAAGCGACGACGTCATCGGCCATGTGCAGCGCGTGGCGCCGCGCCTGCAGGCCGGTCTGCAGCGCTTCGCCGGCCACCCGATCGTCGGCCAGGTGCGCGGGCTGGGGCTGATCGGGGCCCTCGAACTCGCCGCGGACCCGGCGGCGCGCAAGCCCTTCGAAGCGCAGCGCGGCGTCGGCGCCCACTTCGTGCGCCGCGCCCAGGAGCACGGGCTGATCACGCGCGCGCTGGGCGGCGACGTGATCGCGTTCTCGCCGCCGCTGATCATCAGCGAGGCCGAGATCGACCTCCTGCTCGAACGCACCGCGCGCGCGCTGGACGACACTCTGGACTGGGTGCGCGGCGGGGCCTGACGCGCGATGGCGCTGATCGAATTCGACGGCCTGTGCAAGGTCTACCCGGGGAGCACGGCACCGGCGGTGGACGACCTGAAACTGCACGTGCAGGCCGGCGAGTTCATCACGCTGTTGGGGCCCTCGGGATCGGGCAAGACGACGACGCTGATGCTGCTGGCCGGCTTCGAGACCCCCAGCGCGGGAACCATCCGCCTGGACGGGCGGCCGATCGAGACCTTGCCGCCGCACCAGCGCGGCATGGGCGTGGTGTTCCAGAGCTACTCGCTGTTTCCGCACATGTCGGTGGCGCAGAACGTGGCCTTCCCGCTTTCGGTGCGCAAGGTGAGCGCGGCGGCGACGCGCGAGAAGGTGGCCGCGGCGCTGGCCAAGGTGCATCTGGCGCACCTCGCCGAGCGCAGGCCGCAGTACCTTTCGGGCGGGCAGCAGCAGCGCGTGGCGCTGGCCCGGGCGCTGGTCTTCGAGCCACGCGTGGTGCTGATGGACGAGCCGCTGTCGGCGCTGGACAAGAAGCTGCGCGAGGAGATGCAGCTGGAGATCCGCCGCCTGCACCGCGAGCTGGGCGTGACGATGGTCTTCGTCACGCACGACCAGTCGGAGGCGATGACGCTGTCCGACCGCGTGGCGGTGTTCAACCTCGGGCGCATCGAGCAGACGGCCTCGCCGCAGCAGCTGTACGACGCGCCGGCGAACCCCTTCGTGGCCGGCTTCGTGGGCGACAACAACATGCTGGGCGGCCACGCCGAAGGCGGCCCCGCGCTGCGGCTGGCCGACGGCAGCTGCCTGCACGGGCGTGCCGTGGGCAGCATCGCTGCGGGCAGCCCGGGCACGCTGTGCGTGCGCCCCGAACACCTGCGCGTGGCCGCTGCCGGCGACGACGGCAACCGCCTGCAGGCCACGCTGCTGGACGCCATCCACCAGGGCGACCACTGGCGCCTGGTGGTGCGGCTGCAGTGCTCGCAGGCGACCTGGTTTGCCAAGCTCGCGCCGGGTGCGCTGCCGCGCGGCGTGGCGCCCGGCCAGGAACTGGCGCTGGCTTTCGATCGCGAACACGCGTGGCTGTTCGCTGCCTGAGTTCTTGAAGACATGAGCCACGGACTTCGTTCAACCAAGGAGACATCGATGAGCAAGAGCCTGTTCACCACCCTGGCCGCGGCCGCGGCGTTCACACTGGCCGGCGGCGCCGCGCAGGCCCAGCGCGACTTGAGCGTCGTGTCCTGGGGCGGCGCCTACCAGGACGGCCAGAAGGAAGTGTTCTTCAAGCCCTTCAATGCCCTGGGCACGCGGCTGGTCGATGAGGCCTGGGACGGCGGCCTGGGCGTGCTGCGCACCAAGATCAAGGGCGGCAACAACAACTGGGACGTCGTGCAGGTCGAGGCCGACGAACTGGAGGTCGGGTGCGACGAAGGGCTGTACGAGAAGCTCGACGTGGCCAGGATCGGCGGCGCCGCGCGCTACCTGCCGGGCGCCGTGCATGCCTGCGGTGTCGGCGCCATCATCTACAACCTGGTGCTGGCCTACGACGGTGACAAGGTCAAGACCGCGCCCAGCGGCTGGGCCGACTTCTTCGACACCCGGAAATTCCCCGGCAAGCGCAGCATCCGCAATGGCGCCAAGTGGAACCTGGAAGTGGCGCTGATCGCCGACGGCGTGCCTGCGAAGGACGTCTACAAGGTGCTGCGCACGCCCGCAGGCGTGGAGCGCGCGTTCAGGAAGCTGGACAGCATCAAGGGCGACCTCGTGTTCTGGAAGAGCGGCGCGCAGCCGCCGCAGATGCTGGCCGCCGGCGACGTCGTGTTCACCACCGCCTACAACGGCCGCATCACCGCCGCCAACGAAAAGGACAAGAAGAACTTCAAGATGGTCTGGAAGGACACGCCCTACACGATGGACAGCTGGGTCATCATGAAGGGCACGCCGAACAAGGCCAACGCCGAGAAGCTGCTGGAGTTCATGGGCCGGCCCGACAACCAGGCCAGGCTGCCGAAGTACGTGCGCTACGGCGTCACGGCCGTCGGCGCCGCGCCGCTCATCGACAAGTCGCTGATGGGCGAGCTGCCCACCAACCCCGACATCCTGAAGCAGGCCTTCGCCGAGGACCCGAAGTTCTGGATCGACAACGGCGACAAGCTGGCTGAGCGCTGGACCAAGTGGGCCGGCACGAAGTGACGCGGCACAGGCGCATCGGCTCGGCCACCCCTTAGCCGGCAATGGCGAGGCGCGGCCTGGCCCTGGCGGCCCCGCTGGCGGGCTTCCTGCTGGTGTTCTTCGTCGTGCCCATCGTCTGGCTGCTGTCGCTGGCGGTGCGTGAAGCCGAAGTGCCGCGTGCACTGCCGCGCACGCTGGCCGCCTTGTCGGGCTGGCAGGCCACCGAGCCGCTGCCGGCGCCTGTTTTCGGCGCCTTCGCGCAGGACATCGTCGAAGCCCGTGCCGACAACACCCTGGCCGACGCTGCGCGGCGGCTGAACTACGAAGTCAACGGCGTGCGCAGCACGCTGATGCGGGCGGCGCGCGAGGTGGCTGCGGCGCCTGCAGGCACCGCCTTCGATGCCGCGTTCTTCCACGCCGTCGACCCGGCGCTGGCCAGCACGGGCTTCTTCGCCGTCGTGCAGCGCGCGCGCGGCCCGGTGTCGGCGTACTACCTGCTGGCCTCGGTGGACCTGGTGCGCAATGCGCAGGGTCACGTCGAGCGCGCTGCCGAGAACAGCCGCATCTACCTCGACGTGCTGCTGCGCACGCTGGCCATCAGCGCCAGCGTCACGCTGCTGTGCCTGGCGCTGGGATTCCCGGTGGCGATGCTGCTGACGCAGGTGGGCGAGCGCACGGCCGACTGGCTGCTGGTGCTGGTGCTGCTGCCGTTCTGGACCTCGCTGCTGGTGCGCACGGCGGCGTGGGTCGTGGTGCTGCAGCGCGAAGGCATGGTCAACAGCCTGCTGCTCAGCGTTGGGCTGATCGCCGAGCCGCTGACGCTGATCTACAACCGCACCGGCGTGCTGGTGGCCATGACGCACGTGCTGCTGCCGTTCATGATCCTGCCGCTGTACACGGTGCTCAGGGGCATCCCGCCGCAGTACATGCGCGCCGCCACCAGCCTGGGCGCGCCGCCGGCCACCGCCTTCGTGCGCGTGTTCCTGCCGCTGGCCGCGCCCGGCGTGGCCGCGGGCTCGCTGATGGTCTTCATCCTCGCCCTGGGTTACTACATCACGCCGGCCCTGGTGGGCGGCGGAGCGGACCAGATGTTGTCCTACTTCGTCGCCACCTACACCACCGACACCGGCAACTGGGGGCTGGCCGCCGCCCTGGGCCTGCTGATGCTGGCAACGACGCTGCTGCTGTATGCCGTGGCCCACCGCCTGTCGGGCGGGCGCGTGATGGCGATGGGGTGACGCATGCGGGCCTGGACCTGGCTTCATCGTGTTTACTGTGCCGCCGTGCTGGCGTTCCTGCTCGTGCCCATCGCCGCGATCGTGCCGCTGTCGTTTTCCAGCGGCTCGTTCCTGACCTACCCGCTGCCCGGCCTGTCGCTGCGCTGGTACGGCGAGGTGCTGGGGGGCGGCAAGTGGCTCACGGCGCTGGCCAATTCGCTGTTCGTCGGCAGCGCCGCGACGGTGCTGGCGGTGTGCCTGGGCACGCTGGCGGCGCTGGGCCTGGCGCGGCAGCGGGGGCCGCTGGTCACGCTGCTCAAGGTGCTGATGCTGTCGCCGCTGATCGTGCCGGTGATCCTGGTGGCCGTGGGCTCGTACTTCTTCCTCGCACCGCTGGCGCTGACCAGCACCTACGCCGGTTTGATCATCGCCCACACCGTGATCGCGGTGCCTTTCGTCGTCGTTCCCGTGCTCACGGCGCTGGAACTGCTGGACCCCAACCTGGCGCGCGCCGCGGCCGCCTGCGGCGCCCGGCCCGCCACCGCCTTCCGGCGCGTCACGCTGCCCGCCATCCTGCCGGCCGTGGCCTCGGGCGCGCTGTTCGCGTTCGCCGCCTCGTTCGACGATGTCGTCATCGCCTTGCTGATCGCCGGCCCCGAACAACGCACGCTGCCGCGCGAGATGTTCTCCGGCCTGCGCGACAGCATCACGCCGGCCCTGACGGCGGTGGCCACGATCATGATCGTGTTCTCGACCACGCTGTTTCTGCTCATGCAGGCGGTGCAGCGGCGCGCCCGGCGGGCCGCCGCGCGCAGCTGAACGGCGGGCCATGAGCGCTGGCGCAAGATCGCGCATGGAGGTGCCCCACATGGCCAAACGCTCGTTTCCGCTGTCCAGGGTCTACGGCCTGCTCGAGCCGGGACCGGTGGTCCTGCTGAGCACGGCGCACAAGGGCCGGGCCAACGTGATGACGATGTCGTGGCACACGATGCTGGAGTTCGAACCGCCGCTCGTCGGCTGCGTGGTGAGCGAAAACGACTTCAGCTACACCGCGCTGCGCTTGACGCGGCAATGCGTCATCAACATCCCGACGGTGGATCTGTCGGCGCAGGTCGTGGGCTGCGGCAACACCTCGGGCCAGCACGTGGACAAGTTCAAGGCCTTCGGCCTGACGCCGGCACCGGCCGCGTTGGTTGCCGCGCCGCTGATCGCCGAGTGCTACGCCAACCTGGAATGCCGCGTCGCCGATACCCGGCTGATGAAGCGCTACGGCTTCTTCGTGCTGGAAGTGCTCAAGGCCTGGATCGACCCGTCCTGCAAGGACCCGCGCACGCTCCATCACCGCGGGCGCGGCGCGTTCATGGTGGCGGGCGAGACGGTCAGGCTGCCGTCGAGGATGCGGTAGGGGCGAGGCGCGGGGCAGGCTCTCCTACACCACACCACGCGACTTGCTTGAACCTCGCAGTCACGGCGGGGCCAACGCCTGCTCGACCTCGTCGAGCGCCTGAGGGTGCGGCTTCAGCAGGTTCCGCAGCGACGGTAGACGCTGACGAGCTGCGTCGAGCACCTGCTTCGGCAGCGCCGCTGCAGTTGCCACAAGTCCCAGGTTGTCGCGCTCCACCAGCACGGCCAGCAGTGTTGCCGCCTGTCGCAGGTCCTTCTCTGCCTTGGCCGAGTCATTCGCACGGCGGGTGCTCGAGTACAGCTTGTGCCAGGCCAGGCGCTCGGGCGCCGGCGCAGTGACCGGCACGCAGTGTCCGCCAGCCAGCATCGCCGCACGCCGTGGAGATGCAAGCAGGTAGTCGAAGTGAGGGATGGCCTGGGCATGCCAGTCCAGCTCAGGCACCGGGACCACCTTACCTAACTCTGCGCCCGACGCGAGGATGTCAACGCGCAGACCTTCTTTGCCCGGTCGCTTGACCGAAGTCGACGGCGCGGCCGCAGACAGGCCGGGGATGGCGAAGAAACCAAGCTTGGTGGCCTTCACCACCTCCATGAAGGAGTGAGGCGCCGCCAGCTTGAGCTTCTGACGCCTGGCAAGGTCTATGTCTTGGGTGCGGGAGGCGACCGCCTTCACGCCGAGCTCGTTGAGCCAGGCCATGAATGCCAGTGTCCCGACCAGCACGAGGCCGGCGCTGAACAGCTCTCGGTTGTGCATCTCCACCAAGACGCGGGCAGCGTCCTTGTCTGCGACCTGCATGCCCAGCAGCCGCAGGTTGCGCACCTGCTCCTGGCTCCATTCAGCCGCTTCGATGCGCCCCCGCATAGCCGCGTAGGTCTCGAGGTCGTCTTCTTTGCAGACGAAGTCCTCGACCTGCGGCGTCCCTGGTGAGTCATAGTGGCGCCTGTACCAGTACGAGCCGAACCCGGGTCTCTCGCGCAGCGCCAACGACCCTGGGGTTCCCGGCAGTAGGCGGCGCTCGGTTCGGGCGCGCTCCACCAATTCGGCGTACAGCGTACCGACCGGCCCTTCGAAGGGGACATAGAGGGGGCCGTGAGCTGCAGCGCGAGGCATACCGCATTGTACCTTAAAAGCGTGTTTTGAGGTACAATAACCGAACGCTTTGGCGATTCGGGCCAGCTTGGATGAGTCTCACCCGCCGTGTCGCTAGCTGAGCACACGCCAAAGCAGAAAGGTGCCAGAGCCAGTCGTATTGGCCCGGGCTCACTCTTAACGGATCGGCTTGCGTTGCTTGCAGGCGCAGGTCTCGGCTTCTGGACCAGGGTGGAGGCGTTCATGCGAGGCTCAAAGTCGGGCCGCGTGGCGGGCAGGACCATTCCCAAATTGGGTACGAACGTACCCAATTTGGGAACAGGGGCTGATGGCCTCTGCGAGTCTTGATCATTGCAATCTGCAAATCCGGCCCTTGCCGGCGTACCATTGCGCCATGACGCTCAAGCAGTCCAACCCGCACCTCAAATCGGCCGCCGCGCGCAAGACTGCACTGCGCGTCTCGGCGCAGACGTCTTCGGCGGTCGAGGGCATCCGGGCACCTTTCGCCAAGGGCAAAGACACCTCGACGCCGGCCAGCACCGAGGCCTTCATCGCGCACTGGAAGCGGCGCGTCGCCGCGACCGCTCGATAACACGCAGGAACATCGCCGTCAGCGGCGCGTAGTCGCGCCAGACGGCCGCATGAATGCCGGCGATGTACGCCCGCTTGCCCCGGCCGGCAAGAGGGCTGAAGTCCAGCGGCGGCAGCCCGGCCTGAAGGGCCATCAGCAACGCAAGCAGACGGGCAAGCCGACCATTGCCTTCGCGAAATGGGTGCACCAGGATCAGCTCGGCGTGCACCTCCGACAGCGCCTGGGCCACCTCGGCGTCAGGCGCGGACCGACACGGCGTGAGGCGCGCCAACGCGCCACGTTCCAATTCGGCCATCAGTCCCGGTATCAACGGTGCATGGGCAAACTGGAAGCCGGCCTTCCCGATGTTGACGCTGCGGTACTCGCCTGCCCAGGCATAGATCGGACCCAGCCAGAGGCGGTGCAGCACACAGATGTCGTCTGCGGTGAATCGGTGCTCGGGCCCGAATCGGTCGAGCGCGCCTTCCTGTGCCAACACCAGCGCCTGCCACTCGGCCTCGTTCATGTCCCGCACGCGGGTGATGCCCAACAGATTGCGCAGTACGCGGCCGTGCGAGCCGGGCTCGAACTCGGCTTCGGGCCCTGTGGCGACGTATCTGCCCGTCAAACCGTTGCCTCCTGCGCCTGCAATTCCTTCAACGGCCGCCCCTGCGCATCCTTCCACTCGTTGCGCCCATTCGCGCTGCGCCCCAGCAGCACGGCCGCGGCGGTGGAGGGCGAGGTGAACACATCCGGCGCGCCCACGAAGCACACCGCGCGGGTCCAGAAATCCTTCTGCGCGTAGTGCGATTCGAGCCGCGGGCGGATGGGGCCGCCCTCGCCGATGTAGAGCTTCTCGCCCTCGCCGTCGTCACGCGGGCCGAGCAGCAGGTACACGCCGGTCTGGCCCAGCTCGTCGCGCTGCTTCACCCTGGGCAGCAAGGCGCGCGGGAAGATCAGCGCCTTGCCGATCCAGTTGGAGCGCTCGACGACGCGCAGGCCGTCGGGGTCGCCGTCGGCGACGAAGATGCGCAGGGAGAAGGGGGCGCTCACGGCACGCTCAACAACAAGGCCTTCGCGCCGTTATCGGAGCGTCCACCTCTCGCGCCTCATCATGCCCAGCAAGCTGATGCACGGAATGCCGAGCTCACGGCACACATCCGGAATGAAGTGCGTGCGCCGTGGCCTGTGCTTCTCGGCAGCAGGCGTCTCCTGGGTGACCACGATCCCGGGCCGCTGCTGCGCAAGCGCGATCACGTAGGCGTCGGCGTCTTCGAACTCGGCCTTGGGGTCGCGCAGGCCGGTGAACTGGTTCTGGATCGCAAGTGCGTCGGCGAGAATCGCCTTGGTGGGCACGAAGATGCCCTTGTTGGCCTTGGCCCATGCGATCAGGCCAGCCGTACCCACCGCATCGACTTCTTCGTGGACCAGCTGCGCGGCGGTCAATCGGCCGGCCAGCACGAGCGACAACCCGAGCGACGAGGCCTGCGAACGCGTCAACCGGGTAATAGCGCGCCTGCCAATCCATCAAGGAGTTGGTGTCGATCGGAATACACGACCTCGGCAGCGCCATCAACCACTCGCAGCGGCTCCGGTGCCAGGGCCACTGACGAGCTCGCGGAGTTGATCGAAATGCTGGAACTTCAGCTCCAGGTAACGCGCCGCATCGACCGATGTGATCCGGTTCGCCGACATGGCCTCCAGCACCCACTGCACAAAGGGCCGGCCGTGCCGGTTCATCGCCTTCTCGGCCGGCGTCGCAAAGCCGCCCGCTCGCGCCGGCAGCGATGACACGTATTGATTCCACTCGCCGCGCCACTCGTTGTAGCGGTTCCAGTTCATGAACCCCGACTCGCGCAGACGAGTCGCCATCGCCAGCGGCGTGATCCAGAACCGGCGTGCCAGGCGCCGCACATCCTGCGTCGTCCATGCGCTGTCGTTTGCGCCCGCCACATCCACCCATAGGCGCAATGCGGCCTCCGGAACCAGTGCGTGACTCGCTGCCGACTCGGCAAAGCGCTCGACCTCGGCCCACTGTTCGTCGCTGCGTCGCTCCTGAATGGCGGGACGCTCCTCATTGCCGGCGGCCAGCATCAGGTGAACGACTTCGTGCAGCAGCGTGAACGCCTTGGCTTCGGGCACGCGTTCCTTGCTGTTGATGCCCACCACCGGAAGCGGCGTATCGAGCAAGGTGAGGCCCCGTGTCTCTTCGAGCGCCACCTTGTTGAACTGGAACACCAGTACACCGGCCGCTTCGACCGCTGCGCGCCAGCCACGCCACGCCTGCCACTCGCTGGTCCATGCAATCTGGTTCTCGACCGCAACCCCGAGCCGCGCACGCAAACGCTCACCGACGCTCGCAGCCGACGCAGATAGATGCGCCACGGCGTCGAACGCCGGAACCGCTTCGCCGCGCTCTTCGTAGAGGTTGAGGGCGTACTCGCGACGATTGAGCATCTGTCGCAGCGCCAGCCGCAGTTGCGGCGACTCGGCCCCCACCGTCACACCCGACAGGCGCCGGTACTCGGTGGCCAGGGGTGGCAGGTCCGGGGGGCTGGGCAGGAAGAAGATGCTGAGGGGCCGATGCAGAAACCGGGCCAGGTTCTCGACGTGACGCACGGTGGGCTTGCGGTCACCGCTCTCCCATGCCGCAACCCGGTCTGGTTTGACGTGCAGGTTCTGTGCAACCTGATCAGGCAGCCAGCCGCCTTCCTTGCGTGCCCAGGCAAGCACGTGCGGGTTGATCGGAGCGAATTCAGTGGCGGCCATGATGCAGGGAGCGTCTCAAGCCGGCAATGGTAAAGGTCAGCCGACCGTCCCGGGTGCAGCAACGGGTTCCTGCTTCGAGCTACCAGTTCTTCGACCGAAACCGTCAGCGCCATCTCTAACCCAATCACCTTCAGCAACGCTACGCCGAGCAGTCGCTGCATCCGCTCCGACCGGGCCTTCACGGCCGCTGCGCCAGCAGTGCCTGCACATCCAGCAGCAGCGCGGGCAGTTGCGTCTGCACGGTGCTCCACACCAGCGCATGGTCCACCAGGTCGTAGCCGTGGATGAGGATGTTGCGAAAGGCGATGATCTGCGGGACCTGCGCAATGCCCTCGGCACAGGCCGGGTCGACTTGCGCCAGCCGCTTGACGGCCTCGCCGATGATTTCGAAGTTGCGTTCCACGGCCTGGCGCAACAGGCGGTCGGCGCTGTATTGCGCCAGCGTGCGGCCCTGCATCACCTGGCCGATGAAGGCAGCCGCGTCGCGGATGTCCTCAAGCAGCTTCGGTGAGCGGGCGTGCATAGACGGGCTGCCGCGTGCGATTGACCGATTCGATGAAGTACGGGTTGACCATGCCGCCGGGCATCACCAGATCGACCTTGCGCCCCAACAACGCGGCCAAGGCCTCGTTCAATCCGAAGTAGCGGTTGAACAGGTCAGGCTGTGCGCCGGGACCGAAATCGACGACGAAATCGATGTCGCTGCGCTGCGGGTTGAAGGCATCGCCGGTGGCCGAGCCGAACAGATCCAGGCTCTGCACGCCGAACTGGCGGCAGAGGCGGTGGATTTCATCGCGGTGGGATTCGATGATGCTGTGCATGGCGGGTTCGCCGGCAAATTATGCTGCCAGCGATGCTGTCAGGCTCGCCAGCGCGGTGGGCAACTCCGCCCCGAACAACTGATGCACCTTGCCGCGCCCGCCCTGCTGGCTGAACGGCGGCAGATCGAAGTCGTCGATTTCGATGCCCAGGCTGGCGGCGATGTGGTCGCGGATCATTTCCAGCCAGCGGACCTGTTCTGCATTGAAGCGGCTTTCGCCCCTCACCCCTGCCCTCTCCCCGCCGGGGAGAGGGGGAGAAGTCTGCTGCGCCAGCCAGGCCTTGAAGTTGGCGGCGACGCGCTCGGGGTAGGGCACCAGCTCGTTGTCCTGCTGCATCGCAAAGCGCACCAGGCTCACCAGGTCGGTGAGGATGCGCCGGCGGCTCGCGCCTTTGACCTTGCTCTTGTCGAGCGCCGCGTAGGCCTGCCACAGCGTGCCTTCGTCCAGCAGGTCTTGATCGGGAAATTCGGGTTGTAGTCGCACCAGCCGGCCAGGCCAAGCAGGCGGTCGATCTCCTGTCGAGCCAGTTGCTCCGGGTTGGCCACTCGTCTGCACTCCCTGCCGCTGCTGTGTCGCTCAACGCAACGGTCAGACCATCAAACGTCGATATTCGCCGCCCGCAACGCATTGCTCTCGATGAACTCCCGCCGCGGCTCGACCTCGTCGCCCATCAGCATCGTGAACACGCGGTCGGCCTCGATGGCGTCGTCGATCTGCACGCGCAGCAGCCGGCGCACCGCGGGGTCCATCGTCGTTTCCCACAGCTGCGACGGGTTCATCTCGCCCAGGCCCTTGTAGCGCTGGCGGCCGACGGCACTTTCGGCCTGTTGCATCAACCAGCCCATCGCGGCGCGGAAGTCGGCCAGCTTCTGTTCCTTCATGCGTTCGCCTTCGCCGCGGCGCACCACGGCGTCGGGCCCGAGCAGGCCGTTGAAGGTCAGGCCCGACTCCTTCAGCGCGGCGTAGTCGGCGCCGTGCAGGAAGTCCTGCGTGACGACGCTGCTCTTGATGTTGCCGTGGTGGCGGCGGCCGATGCGCAGGATGTGCTTGTCGCTGCGGGCGTCGAATTCGGCGCTCACCTCGGCTTCCTTCAGCGCCGCCTGCAGCGCCACCGCGCTGCCTTCGGCGGCGGCCGCGCTGTCCAGGTCCAGCACCAGGCCGTTGGCCATGGCGCGCAGGGCGTCCAGGTCCATCCAGTTGGACAGGCGCTCGATCACGGTGGTGGCCAGCAGGTAGCTGCGCGCCAGGCTCTCCAGCGCGCTGCCTTCGATCGCCGGGCGGCCGCCTTCCTGGGTGCCGTCGGGCAGCACGACGGCGCCGGTCAGCGCCACGTTGAGCAGGAAGGCGTCGAGTTCAGCGCCATCCTTCAGGTACTGCTCGACCTTGCCGTGCTTGACCTTGTACAGCGGCGGCTGCGCGATGTAGATGTGCCCACGCTCCACCAGCACCGGCATCTGGCGGTAGAAGAAGGTCAGCAGCAGGGTGCGGATGTGCGCGCCGTCGACGTCGGCGTCGGTCATGATGATGATGCGGTGGTAACGCAGCTTGTCGATGTTGAAATCGTCGCTGCCCGGTGCCGGGCTGGCCCCCGTTCCCGGCGTCGTGCTGATGCCGGTGCCCAGCGCGGTGATCAGC
>JAUXVE010000131.1 GCA_030680415.1 Rubrivivax sp. | reverse complement strand
CACTGGCGGCGGCCGGCACGCTGGTCTTCGGGCTGCGCGCGGGGCTGCTGTTCTGGCTGCTCGCGCCGCCGGCCTGGCTGGTGGCGGTGTTGATGCCGGCGCCGGCCGCCGCCTGGACTTTCTGCCGCCGCGCGGCGCGCGCCCTGCTGCGCCTGGCCGGCGTGCCGCTGGCGGTGCACGGGCTGGAACATCTGCCGGCCCGCCGAGCCTGCGTGCTGGTGAGCAACCACGCCAGCTATCTTGACGGCATGGTGCTGGTGGCGGCGCTGCCGCGGCCCTATGCCTTCGTCGCCAAGCGCGAGCTCGAGCGGCAGTTCGTCGCCGGGCGCTTCCTGCGCCGGCTGGGCAGCGCGTTCGTCGAGCGCTTCGACCCCCGGCGCAGCGTTGCCGACGCCTCGCAGATGGCCGACGCGGTGCAGGCCGGCCGTTCGCTGCTGGTGTTCCCGGAGGGTACCTTCCGCACCGAGCCGGGGCTGCTGCCCTTCCACCTCGGCGGCTTCCTGGCTGCCGCCCAGGCCGGCGTGCCGGTGCTGCCGCTGACGCTCACCGGCACGCGCCGCATGCTGCCGGGCGGTCGCTGGTGGCCGCGGCGGGCGGCGCTGGCGCTGCACATCGGCGCGCCGATCGAGCCACCCGCCGGGGCCGAGCTGTTTGCCGCCGCCGTGCAGTTGCGCGACGCGGCGCAGGCCGTGATCGCACGCCAACTCGACGCCGACGAGACTTGACCTTCAGCCTGGACGTTCAGCGTGCCGGCGCGGCGGCGCCATGCGCGGCGGCCGCCGCCGGCTCAAGCGCCTTCGCCATCCTTGCGCGGCCGCTCGAACAGCCGCCCCAGGAACTCCAGCGGCAGCGGCAGCACCACCGTCGAGGCGCGGTCACCCGCCACCTGCGTCATGGTCTGCAGGTAGCGCAACTGCATGGCCTCGGGCTGCTGCGCCAGCATCCTTGCCGCTTCGAGCAGCGCCGCCGCAGCCTGTTTCTCGCCTTCGGCGTGGATCACCTTGGCGCGCCGCTCGCGCTCGGCCTCGGCCTGGCGCGCGATGGCCCGCACCATCGTTTCGTTGAGGTCGATGTGCTTGATCTCGACGTTGGTGACCTTGATGCCCCAGGCGTCGGTCTGGGCGTCCAGGATCTGCTGCACGTCCAGGTTCAGCCGCTCGCGTTCGGCCAGCATCTCGTCGAGCTCGTGCTTGCCGAGCACCACGCGCAAGGTGGTCTGCGCCAGCTGGCTGGTGGCCATCAGGTAGTCCTCGACCTGGATGATCGCCTTCTGCGGATCGACGACGCGGAAGAAGACCACGGCGTTGACCTTGACCGAGACGTTGTCGCGCGAGATCACGTCCTGCGGCTCGACGTCCATCGTCACCACGCGCAGGTCGACGCGCACCATCTGCTGGATGCCGGGGATGACGATCACCAGCCCCGGCCCCTTGACCTTCCAGAAGCGGCCAAGCTGGAACACGACGCCGCGCTGGTACTCGCGCAGGATGCGCAGCGAACCGGCCAGCAGCAGCAGCAACAGCGGCACCAGCACGCTGCCGAGCCCGAGGTTGAAGTCGAAGATCATGACGAAGTTCCTTCCGGTTTGGTTGGCGGTTCACGGCGCACGTCGAGCGTCAGCCCCTGCATGCCGACGACGCGCACGCGTTGCCCCGGCGCCAGTGCCTCGGGGCTGATCACGTTCCAGCGTTCCCCATGCACCTGGGCCCAGGCGCCCGTGCTGTCCGCCGTCAGCACGACGCCTTGGGCGCCGACCATCTCCTCGCGCCCGCTGACCACCGGGCGCCGGCGCGCGCGCAGCGCCATGCCGCCGCCCAGCAGCACGACGGCGGCAGACGTCGCCGCCAGGCCGAAGATCAGCGCCAGCGGCACGCCGAAACCCGGGATGTCGCGGTCGAACAGCAGCAGCCCGCCGGCGACGAAGGCCACGACGCCGCCGACGCCGAGCACGCCGAAGCTCGGCGACAGCACCTCGGCCGCCAGCAGGGCCATGCCGAGCAGGATCAGCGCCAGCCCGGCGTAGTTCACCGGCAGCAGCTGCAGCGCGAACAAGGCCAGCAACAGGCAGATCGCGCCGACCGTGCCCGGCACGCCGAAGCCCGGCGACGAGAACTCGAACATCAGGCCATAGATGCCGATCATCATCAGGATCAGCGCGAAACTCGGGTTGGCGATCACCGACAGCAGGCGCTGCCGCCAGTCGGGAGCAACGACCGTGAAGGGCAGGCCGCGCGTGGCCAGCTTCACGTCAGCGCCGTGCATGCGCACCGTGCGCCCGTCGACCTGTGCCAGCAGGTCGGCCACGTCTTCGGCGACGATGTCGATGACCTTTTCGCGCAGCGCTTCGCTGGCGGTCAGGCTGACGGCCTCGCGCACCGCACGTTCGGCCCACTCGACATTGCGGCCCCGCTGCTGCGCCAGCCCGCGGATGAAAGCCGCGGCATCGTGCACCTGCTTGGCCGTCATCGCGTCGATCGGGGCCATCGCCGGTGACGCGGGTTTCGGGTCGGCCTGGCTGGCGCCACCCTTCGCAGCGTCGGCCTTGCCGTCGCCGGGCTGGCTGCGCTCGTCGCCTGCAGCGGGCTTGCGCTCGGCACCCGGCAGCCCGATCGCCACCGGCGTGGCCGCACCCAGCGTGGTGGCCGGTGCCATCGCAGCGATGTGCGCCGCGTACAGGATGTAGGTGCCGGCGCTGGCCGCGCGTGCACCCTCGGGGCTCACATAGACCGCCACCGGCACCGGCGACGCGAGGATGGCGCGGATGATCTCGCGCATCGATGTGTCGAGCCCGCCCGGCGTGTCGAGCTTGATCACCAGCAGGGGCGATTGAGCCTCGGCGGCCTTCGCCATGCCGCGGATCATGTAGTCCGCGCTCGCCGGACCGATCGCGTCGCGCACCTCGAGCACCATCACCGGCGCCGCGCCAGCGGCAAACGCAGCCAGGCCGAGCAGCAGTGCGGCACCGAAGGAGCGCAGCCGGGACAGCGCCCTTCTTGCGATGATGAACGACGAGGTAGACATATCCGCTTGCCCATGTTGGCGGCGCCACCACGCACCAGGTTGACGGTGCTCAAGGCAGGGCCCGATCCGCTGCGGTTGCAGCGCCGTCAGGGCGCCGGCAGGCCCCTGTCAGCGTCGCTCAGAGATCGACCCGCGTCCCGGGCGCCGGGGCCACGACGTTCCAGCCGTATCGTTGCGCGACCAGGTCGGCGAAGCCGCAGGCCGTCTGCGCTTCACCATGAACCACGAAGGTGCGCGACGGTGCCTCGGCGAAACCCTCCAGCCACGCCAGCAAGGCGGCCTGGTCGGCATGCGCCGAGAGCCCGCCGATCGTATGGATACCGGCCCGTACCGCGATCTCCTCGCCGAAGATGCGCACGCGCTTGTCGCCATCGACCAGGCGCCGGCCCAGCGTTCCGGCGGCCTGGAAGCCGATGATCAGAACCGCGCACTCCGGCCGCCCGAGGTGGTGGCGCAGGTGGTGCTTGATGCGGCCGGCGTCGCACATGCCGCTGGCTGAGACGATGATGGCACCCGCCTTGATGCGGTTCAGGGCCATCGACTCCTCGACGCTGCGCGTGAAGCGCAGGTCCAGCCACTCCGGATGAGACTGCCGCAGCGACAGCAGCGCGCGCGTCTCGTCGTCGAGGAACTCCTTGTGCCGCCAGGTGATCTCGGTCACCTTGTTGGCCATCGGCGAGTCGACGAAGACCTGCAGGCGCGGCAGCCGGCCCTGCCGGCACAGGTCCACCAGCAGGTGCAGCAGTTCCTGCGTGCGGCCCAGCGCGAAGGCCGGGATGATGATGTTTCCCTGGCGGCGCCGCAGGGTGTCCTCGATCACGAATACCAGTTCGTCGATGGTCTCCTTCAGCGACCGGTGCAGCCGGTTGCCGTAGGTCGATTCGACCACCAGCACGTCGGCGGCCGCGATGGCCGTCGGGTCGCGCACGATCGGCCGCCCGGGCTGCCCAAGGTCGCCGGAGAACACCAGCTTGCGCGTCTGACCCTTCTCGCTCACCCAGACTTCGACGATCGCCGAGCCCAGGATGTGGCCCGCGTCCTGGAAGCGGCAGCGCACCGAGGCGTGCGCCTGCAGGTCCGCGCCGTAGGCCACGCCCTGCAGCTGTTCGAGGCAGGCCTCGGCCTGGGCCACCGTGTACAGCAGCGGCGCGATGGCCCCGCTGCGTCCGCGCTGCCGGGTCTGCTTGCGCTGCGCCCGCGCCCAATCACCCTCCTGGATGAAGGCGCTGTCCAGCAGCATCACCGAGAGCAGGTCTGCAGTGGCGGTGGTCGTGTAGACCGGGCCACCGAAGCCCATCGCACACAGGCGCGGCAACAGGCCGCTGTGGTCGATGTGGGCGTGGGTCAGCAGCACGAAGTCGATGTCGCGTGGCGCGAAGGGCCAGGCCGCCAGGTTGCGCTCGCGCGCCTCGCGTCCGCCCTGGAACATGCCGCAGTCGACGAGGAAACGCACCCCTTCGGTCTCGACCAGGAAGCACGAGCCAGTGACTTCCTGCGCAGCGCCGATGAAGGTGAGTTTCATCCCATCAACGTCCTGCCGGCGTGCGCCGTTCGGGGCCGAGGCGCGCGTCGGCGACGCTCAGTGACCGGTTTCCCCGGATCCTGCGCCCGAAGGCAGGGCGGCGAAGGCCCGCTCGACCTGGGCTTCGGCCTCGAGCCAGTCCTCGAGTGCGTGGCCATAGACACAACCCCGCGCTTCAAACAGGGCGTAAGCCGCCTGGCGTATCGCCTGTTCCCGCTGCTCGTCGGGCATGGTCTGGGCTGCGGCGGCAGTGGCAGTGGCAGGGGATTGCGCCGTCACTGCGACCTTGCTGGTCGGTTTCCGGCCACGTGCGGATGGGGGCTTTTGCGCTTGCATCGGAGTCTCCGGTGAGAGGAACAGCACATACGGTGCTTGCGTCAGGAAGAGGGGTCAATCCCCAGGCTCAAGGTAACCATCTCCGCGCTGGCCGGATTGCGCCAAATCAATGTTCGCGGCCCCCACGGCCCATGGTGCGACGGCGCCTGCCCCGGGCGCCGGCCAGCCTGACTTGGGTCCGTCGCTGCGGGCGGATGGGAGCCGGCGCAGTTGGGCGAACAGGCCCCCCGAGGTCAGCGTCAGCAGCGGCCTGAGCGGCACACCGGCCTCGCGCAGCATGGCCGCAGCCCAGACGTTGCAGGTCGCGAACAGATGAAACATCTCTCGCGACGCGTAGAAGCGGCTCGTACCGTACAGCCCCGGCCCGAGCGGGATCTCACGGCCGGCAGTGTCCCGCTCGTGGCTGGCGGCGATGGCGGCGACCAGCCGCGCCAGACCCTGCGGCGTGATCTGCAGGGCGACGACCTCGGCGGCCGCAAAGGTGCGCTCGACCGGGCCGCTGAAGGCCACCATGTGCAACACGCCCGGGCTCGGCCACATCAGCGCGCGCAGCCCGAGCCAGACGGACGGGTCCCTGGCCGGGTAATACTCGCGGTGGCCCCAGCCGACTTCGAGGTATTCGGCAGCGTCGAAATCGCGTCGCGCGGGCCAGGCGTCTGCGGGCACGTCGGCGGCGCGCACGACGATGCCGGAATGCCAGCCGTGGCTCACGACGTGGATGCGGTGCGCCGCGGCCTGCGGCGCCGGTGCAGCAACGCCCTGGTGCGCTGGTGTCGCGCAGCCCGTGCCCAGCAAAATGGCCGCGAGCAGCAGCAGGAGTTCGAACCGCAAGGCCAGGCGCCCGGCTAGGCGCCGAGCAGGCCCTTCTTGAGCCCGCTGTCGACCGGCTTGTCGCCGAGCCAGATGCGCAGCACGGCGGTGAAGAAGTCCTCACCGGGGATCACGCTGCCGCGGGGCTGGCCGTTGACCGCCACGCGCGTGCCCGCGTCGGGTGCGAACTCGAGGTGGATGACGTCGCCCTTCCTGGCTTCGCCGGCGGCCTTGAGGTTGTCGTTCAGCGTCTCGATCTGCGACTTCCAGCCGGCCAGCTGTGCTTCGCTGTGGTTGTTGCGCAAACCGTCATTCAGGGCGTCCACGAAGGTCTGGGCGTCGACGCTGCGCAGCATCGTGATGGTGATGCGGCGCGCACCCTTCTGCGCCAGCAGCGCGCCGGCGTCGCTGGCCTTCTGCGGCACGTACAGCGCGGCCACGTAGACCTTGAAAACCACGCGCGTGCGCACCCCGGCACCGTTGAGCTGCAGCGTTGACGTTCCCACCTGGGCCGTCGGTTCGAGCTTGACGCCTTCCAGTTCGGCCGGCTGCGCGCCGGCACCCCAGGCTGCGAAGGCCACCGCCACGGCAGCCAGCAGACGCATCATCAGTCTGTCCATGTCTTGTCTCCTTGAACGAAAGCCTGCCAAGCCCGGCCGCATCACGCCGACTGCCAGACCACCTTCTTGCCCGACGCCTCCCAGCGCTCGTAGTTCACCGCATACAGGTCCTCGATGCGGTTGCGCTTGACCTTGAAGGTGGGAGTGATGAGGTCGTTGTCGACCGTCCAGGCGGTGGTCGCCACGACGATGCACTGCAGCCGTTCGTGCGGGTCCAGCGTGGCATTGATGCTGCTCATGTGCTCGGCCAGCGAGGCCTCGACCTCGGCCCTGGCCGCGGGGTCGCCGAGGCGCGCCACGGTCTCGGCGTTGAGCATCACGATGCCCAGCGGCTGCCCCATGTTGGCGCCGGTCACGACGCAGGCCTCCACCACGTCGTGCATGACCAGCTTGTCCTCGATCGGCGCGGGCGCGACATACTTGCCCTTGCTGGTCTTGAACAGGTCCTTCACGCGGCCGGTGATCTTCAGCCTGCCTTCGGCATCGATCTCCCCCTTGTCACCGGTGTGCAGCCAGCCGTCGGCAGTGAAGGCCTCGCGCGTCAGTTCGGGCTCCTTGTAGTAGCCGAGCATCAGCGCCGAACTGCGCATCTGGATCTCGCCGCTCTGTGCGTCGACGCGCGCCTCGACGCCGGCGTAGACCGGGCCCACCGTGCCTTCCTGGTTGTGCCCCGGCAGCGTCAGGTGCGACAGCGCCAGGTTCTCCGTCATGCCATAGCCTTCGTTGACGGGCAGGCCGAGTCTGCGGTACCAGGCGAGCAGGGCCACCGGCATCGGCGCCGCGCCGCCGGCGGCGAAATGACACTGGTCGAGCCCCAGCGCCTTGAGGACCTTGCGCCGAACGATGCCGCCGATGATCGGAATCGACAGCAGGCGGCTGAGCTTGGCCGGCGGCATCTTGTGGTGCACGCCGTGCTGGAACTTGACCCACAGCCTCGGCACCGAGAAGAAGATGGTGGGGCGCGCACGCTGCAGGTCGGTCGTGAAGGTATCGAGCGATTCGGCGAAGTACACGCGCATGCCGGTGCTCAGCCAGCCGTGCTCGACCAGCACACGCTCGACCACGTGCGCCAGCGGCAGGTACGACAGCATGCGGTCGTCGGCCGACATCGGGATGCGCTTGAGGCCGGAGTCCAGTGCCCAGGCGAAGTTGCCGAAATCGTGCATCACGCCCTTGGGCTTGCCGGTGGTGCCCGAGGTGTAGATCAGCGTCGCCAGGTCTTCGGCGGCGCGCACCGGTTCGCCCTGCAGCGGCGGCGTGCGCGCGCAGATGGTGTCCCAGCCTTCGTAGCTCTTGATCGCGTCCGGCGGCGACAGCGGATAGCTGATGCACGGCAGACCGGCCGGCACGCCGGGTTTCATGCCCTCCCAGCCGTCGAGCTTTCCGACGAAGCACGCCTTGGCCTCACTGTGGGTCAGGATCTGCCTGATGGTGTCGGGCGCCAGCGTCGGATACAGCGGCACCGAGACGTGGCCGGCCATCCAGATGGCGAGGTCGCTCATCAACCACCAGGCGCAGTTCTTGGACAGGATCGCCACCTTGGATCCCGGCTCCCAGCCCTGGGACTTCAGGTGCGCTGCCATGCGGCGCACCTGGTCGGCCACCTCGGCCCAGGTGTAGTCCTTGACGACGCCGTCGCCCATCGGCTGGGTCAGGGCGATGCGCTCGGGCGCCGTCCTTTCCCAGTGGTAAAGGCGCTGCAGGGCCAGCGTGTCGGGTGCTACGGTCTTTTTCATGGCGAGCCTTTCTCAGGTTGAGTTCTGGGCGTGTTGTCAACCGGCTGCAAGCCGGGTCTGCAGTTCGTCGAGCACATCGTTCAGGGACACCAGGCGCGCGTAGTGCGATTCCGGAATTTCGACGCCGAAGCGCTGTTTCAGGCCGATCATCAGGTCGAGCCAGTTCATCGAGTCCAGGTCGACCTGGCGGCGCAGGGGCCGCGCCGGATCGATCGTGCCGGGCTCGACTTCGGGCGCGATCGAGCATAGCAACACCATCAAGGCCTCCGACAGCGCCTTGCGATCTTCGTTCATGATGCGTTCATCGGCGGCGGGGCCTTGGCGGCTGTGGGGTCATCCAGGGCCTGCGGCTGCTGCAGCAGGTCGCGCAGTTCGGCCAGGAACAGGGCGCCGCGGTGCCCGTCCGAGGCACGGTGGTCGGCGGCGAGCGTGGCGCATACGACGGGCAGCGCCTGCACCTTGCCGTCCCGCACCCAGGGTCGCTCGGCGAGCGTGCCGAATCCCACCAGCGCCACCTGCGGCGGGTAGATGACGCCGAAGACCTGTTCCACGCCCTGGTCGCCGAGGTTGGTGACGGTGATCGTCGGGTCGCTCATCTCCGAACTGCGTAGCGACCCGGCGCGGGCGCGTTTGACGAGGTCGGCCAGCTCGCGCATCAGCGTGCCCAGCGCCTTGTCGCCGACATCGTGGATCGCCGGCGCCACCAGGCCACCGCCGCGCAGCGAGATCGCGACGCCGGCATGCACGCCGGCCGCGGGCTGGAAGCGGCCGTCGCGATGGAAGCCATTCAGTTCCGGCGTGCGCCGCAGCGCCAGCGCCACCGCCTTGAGCATCAGCACCGCCGGCAGCAGCCGCTCGGTGACGGGCAGGCCCTGGTTGCGCTGCTGCAGCCACGCCAGCGCGCTGGCCATCGGGATCGTCTCCGACAGGTAGTAATGCGGGATCTCGCGTTTGGACCGGCTCATCGCCGCCGCGATCGCCTTGCGCATTTCCAGGGCGCGATCGGCCACCGCGCTCGCGGCCATGGCGCCTGCCGGCGCGGCCGGGGCCGCACGCGCTGCGGCCTCGACGTCGGCCAGCGTGACCGAGCCCTGCATGCCGCTGCCGTGCAGGCGAGCCGGGTCGAGGCCGAGTTCGCGCGCACGCTGGCGGGCGGCCGGCGACACCGCCCGGCGTGAGGCTGGCGCAGCGGCCGCAGGCGCCTGCCTGGCCGGCGCGGCCTCGATGGGCGCCGCGGTCGGTTTGGTCCGTTGGGTCGGTGCGGTTGCTGCTGTTGCTGTGGTCGGCGATTCGCCCGGCGCCAGCAGCGTCGCCAGCAGCGTGCCGACGGGGACCGTCTGACCCGGCTGCACCAGCAGTTCGGTGACCACGCCGTCGTGCCAGATCTCGACGTCGACGGCGGCCTTTGAGGTGTCCACCACGGCGACGACCTGGCCGCGCTTGACCGTGTCGCCGGGCTCGACGCGCCATTCCAGCAGCGTGGCCTCGTCCATGTCGGCACCCAGCGACGGCAGCTCGAAGCGGATCACGGCGCCTGGCCCATCAAGACGCGCGCCGCCGCGACGATCTTCGCGGGCTGCGGCAAAGCGGCCTCTTCGAGGTGGCTCGCATACGGGATCGGCACTTCCTCGCTGCACACACGGGCGGGAGGCGCATCGAGGTCGAAGAAGGCCTGCTCGCTGATGCGCGCCATCAGCTCGGCGGCCAGGCTGCCCGATCGCCAACCTTCATCGACGACCAGCGCGCGGCGGCACTTGCGCACCGAGGCCATCACGGTGGCGTCGTCCAGCGGTCGCAGCACGCGCAGGTCGACCACCTCGGCAGCGATGCCGGCGCCGGCCAGCGTCTCGGCGGCCTGCATCGCCTTGGGCAGCGAACCGCCGTAGGTGATCAGGCTGATGTCGGTGCCGGCGCGCCGCACCTTGGCGCTGTGGATGTCGACCCGGCACGCGTCGGGCACAACGCCTTCCATGTTGTAGAGCTGCGCGTGCTCGAACAGCAGCACCGGGTCGGGGTCGGCCAGCGCCGCGGCCAGCATGCCGCGTGCGTCCTCGACGGTGGCTGGTGTCAGGATACGGATGCCGGGAATGTGCGCATACCAGCCCTCGAAGCTGTGCGAGTGCTGCGCCGCCACCTGGCGCCCGGCGCCGGTGGCCATGCGGATCACCAGCGGCACCGAGAACTGCCCGCCCGACATGTGGCGCAGCAGCGCCGCGGTGTTGACGATCTGGTCCAGTGCCAGCAGGCTGAAGTTGACCGTCATCACCTCGACGATGGGGCGCATGCCGCCGAGTGCAGCACCGATGCCGGCGCCGACGAAGCCCAGTTCGGACAGCGGCGTGTCGCGGATGCGCTCCGGACCGAATTCGTCGAGCAGACCCTTGGACACCGCGTAGGTGCCGCCGTAGCGGCCCACGTCCTCGCCCATCAGGAACACGCGCAGGTCCTGCTGCAGGGCCTCGCGCAAGGCCTCCTGCAGCGCCTGGCGGTAACTCAGGGTCCGGCTCATGGCGCTTCCCCGGCCGGTGTCAGCACATCGCGCAGCAGGTCCTCGACCGGCTCCCAGGTGCCGGCTTCGGCGAACGCGACGGCCGCGTCCACTTCCGCCAGCGCCTGCGCGTCGATGGCCAGGAACTCGTCCTCGGTGAGGCTGCCCTGCGCCTTCAGGCGCGCCGTGTAGGTGTGGATCGGCCCGCGTGTCTTCCATTGCTCGACTTCGCTCTTGTCGCGGTACAGCTCGGCGTCGAACATCGAATGGGCGCGGAAGCGGTAGGTGCGGAACTCGATGAACAGCGGCCCGCCGCCACGCACCTGGGGCAGCGCGCCCTTGACGGCCTCGTGCACGGCGACCACGTCCATGCCGTCGACGGCGATCGCGGGCATGCCGTAGGACGATGCCTTGATGCAGAGGTCGGTCTGCGATTCGGAGCGCGCGAGCGCCGTGCCCATCGCGTACAGGTTGTTCTCGCAGCAGAACAGCACCGGCAACTGCCACAAGGCGGCCAGGTTCATGGCTTCGTGGAAGGCGCCCTCGGCGACCGCGCCTTCGCCGAAGAAACAGGCCGTCAGCGCCTTGCGCCCCGTCATCTTGTCGGCCAGCGCCAGCCCCGCCGCCAGCGGCAGGCCGCCGCCGACGATGGCCAGGCCGCCGAAGAAGCGCGTGGCGCGGTCGAACAGGTGCATCGAGCCGCCGCGTCCGCGCGAGCAGCCCTCCTGCTTGCCGTACATCTCGGCCATGATCGCGTTCATGCTCACGCCGCGCAGCAGCGCGTGCCCATGCTCGCGGTAGGTGGCAACGATGTTGTCGTCGGCGGCGAAGGCCGGCATCGCGCTGCCGGCCACCGCCTCCTCGCCGATGTACAGGTGCAGGAAACCGCGGATCTTCTGCTGGCCGTAGAGCTCGGCGCATTTTTCCTCCATGCGCCGGATGCGCAGCATGTCGGCCAACCGCGCCAGCGCGAAGGCCTTGTCCCAGGGCACCGGGCCGCTGGGCGGTGGCGGCACGGTCAGTTCGTTCATGCCCCGGCCTCCAGCGTCGAGGTGTCGCCTTCGGGCAGGCCGAGTTCGCGCGCCTTGAGCAGGCGGCGCATGATCTTGCCGCTGCGCGTGCGCGGCAGCGTGGCCAGGAAGGCGATCTCCTTCGGCGCCACCGCCGCCCCCAGGCGCTTGCGTGCGTGCGCCAGCAGGTCCAGGCGCAGCGCCTCGCTGGCGGTGTGGCCGGCCTTGAGCGAGACGAAGGCCTTCACCATCTCGCCCAGCACCGGGTCGGGTTTGCCGATGACGCCGGCCTCGGCCACCGCGGCGTGCTCCATCAGCGCGCTCTCGACCTCGAAGGGCCCGATCAGGTGGCCGGCCGACTTGATGACGTCGTCGGCGCGGCCGACGAACCAGTAGTAGCCGTCGGCGTCGCGCCGGGCCAGGTCGCCGGTGAGGTAGAGGTCGCCGGCGAAGCACTTGCGATAGCGCGCCTCGTTGTCGAGGTAGCCGCGGAACATCGACGGCCAGCCGGCATGCAGCGCCAGTTCACCTTCGACATCGGGCTGCTCGACGATGCGCACCCGCGGCGGCTCGCCAACGGCCTCGAGGTGCTCGACGATGCAGGCCTCGATGCCCGGCAGCGGCCGGCCCATCGAGCCCGGCTTGATGTCGAAGGCCGGCGTGTTGGCGATCATGATGCCGCCGGTCTCGGTCTGCCACCAGTTGTCGTGGATCGGCAGCCCCAGCGCTTCCTTGCCCCACCAGACGGCCTCGGGGTTCAGCGGCTCGCCGACGCTGGCGACGAAGCGCAGGGCCGGGTAGCTGTGGCGTCGCGCCGCTTCCACGCCGGCCTTCATCAGCATGCGGATCGCCGTCGGCGCCGTGTACCAGACGCTGATGCGTTCCTGCTCGAGCAGGCCGTACCAGCGCTCGGCGTCGAACTCCTCGCGGTCGACCAGCGAGCTCACGCCGTGCAGCAGCGGCGCGATGATGCCGTAGGACATGCCGGTCACCCAGCCCGGGTCGGCCGTGCACCAGTAGCGGTCCTCGGGGTGCAGGTCGAGCGCGTAGCGCCCCGTCGCATGGTGCGTGACGACGGCGCCGTGCACGTGCAGGGCGCCCTTGGGCGCGCCGGTGGTGCCGCTGGTGAAGTGCAGGAGCGCCGCGTCGTCGGCCGTGGTCGAGATGGCGACGGCATCGTCCGGGGCCACGGCCATCAGGGCGGCCAGGTCCAGCGTGTCGGGCTCGTTCGTGCTGCCGCCGTCCTCGGCCACCAGCAGCACATGGCGCAGCGTCGGCATCTGCGCGCGCATGGCCCGCACCTTTCGCGTGTACAGCGCGTCGGTGGTCACCAGTACCTCGCCGGCGCCGAGCCTGATGCGCGTGGCGATCGGCTCCGGGCCGAAGGCCGAGAACAGCGGCGTCACCACGGCGCCTTGTTTCAGTGCGCCCAGCACCGCGACGTAGAGCTCGGGGATGCGCCCGGCGAGCACGAACAGCCGCGCGCCCTTGCCCACACCCAGGCCGCGCAGCACCTGCGCGAAGCGATGGCTCTGGCGAGCCAGTTCGCCGTAGCTCAGCTCCAGCGCCGGCGCGTCGCGTGCAACGAAACGCAGTGCGGTACGCCCGGCCAGCGGCCCGGCAGCATGGCGGTCGACCGCTTCGAACGCAATGTTGAGTCCGCCTCCCGGCAGGCCCTGGAGAGCGGCGCGCGCGCGATCCCAACTGAAGGCGCGGCATTGCGCCTCGTAGTCGGCCAGGTTCGGCGGCAAGCGCAAATCCGCCGCGGTCTTGCGGATGATGCCAGGGCGGTCCACGGTGTCTCCTCGGAGACAAGCCTAGCGGCCGCCGCCGGGCGAACGTTGACAGATGTCAAGCGCAGGCACCACGGCGGTGCTTTGGCCATTCACCCGTTTGACGCACGGGCAGGCTGGAAAACACCCCCGTGGGCATCACTCGATGTTCTGCACCTGCTCAGAGAGATCGGCCGGGAACCCGTATGGATGCTTGCTCTGCTGCATCGGGACCTCTGGCGGGTACACGTGTGGGTACACAGGAATTGGATGGTAGATGGCTGTCGTGACAATGCCACAAGCTCGCCATAGGAAATCTATGCCGGTCGCCGTCTCGGCAGGACACTGCGATCGAGATTGGCCAAGTCACCATCCAAGGCCCACACCCACACATGGCTCATGCGGTGTCGCCGGCAAAGCTCTTCCCACTCCTTCTTGATCGACAGGTCGCCCATGCCGATGCCATGGGTTGCCGAATCGGGGAAAGCATCCAGCCAGCTCAGCACTTCCTCGTTGGACGGGAAGTTGATGGGCTTCCACGGCGCCTCATTGCACAGCGCCCTGCGGACTTCAAGCACGAACCGCTCGGCCGCCGCGCGCCGGTGTGCACCGTTGCCGACATGCGCGATGTGGTTGCCTACCTCGACTATGGCTGCCATTGGGATGAAGAGATGGTCGCCTGTGTCGATCAGCTCGCCGAGCCGGTTGAGGACCGTATCCCGGCTCTGATTCCGGCCCGGCACGTCCAGGATGTTCAGCAGCACGGAGGTATCGACGATGACGATCGAACTCATCCCTCGACTCCAGGCTTGGCCGCACGCAGCGACTCCAGCCAGGCCTTGGCCTTCTGCTTGCGTGCTTCAGAGCCCTTGTGGGTCTTGACGAAGCGCTCCAGGGCGCCGGAAGTCATCAGATGGCCGAGCGGGCCTTGAACCAGCAGTTCGGGAACATCGGGAATCTCATGCATGCGGACCAGCTTGCTGGCGCCGCTGGCCGGGTCCCGGTAGCAGAACACCACGTCGGGCACCGCCACGTCGGGCAGCGCATCCAGCATCGCCGGGTTGTGCGTGGACAGCAGCACGCGCAGCTTGCGGCGTTCGGCAATCGACCGGATGCTGTCGAGCAAGTGGCGCGCGCGACTGGGGTGCACTCCGTTGTCGATTTCCTCGATGACCACCAGGCTGCCTTCCGGTGCCGACAGCATGGCCGCAGCGATGGCCAGCACCCGCAAGGTACCGTCTGAGAGGAGCGAGGCGTCATAGGCCGTCGGCTTGCCGCCAAAGGTTTCTTCCAACTGCACCATCACTTCACCGCGCGGGCCGTCCAGGAAACTCAAGCCGGCGATGTCCTGCTCGGGCAGGCTCTGGATGAACGCGAGGATCGCAGCGCGCTGCGTCGCAAAGGGCTCCGCGCCTGCTTTCGTGTCGGCGCCCCACAGGCGATGGAGAACGCTGGACAGGTTGGTTCCGTCCCCGAGCAAGCGCTTGTCGTTGGTGAAGCTGTACTCGCGCATGCGCGCGGGCACCGGATCGAGGAAGAGGATGTTTGCCAATAGGCTCTGATACCTCCTGGCCACGTCGGGAATCGTCTCCTGCGCCTTCTTGTGGCCGGCCTCGAAACGCACAGCGCTCTCGAATTGAACAAACACCGCCATCTGGTCGCTGACCGTGACATGCGGCTTGTTGCCGCCGCGCGCGAAGTTGTTGTAGGCGACGCCTGCGTCGGTGCTCAGGCCCTTCGACGGCTGGTCCATGTCGTACAGGGGCACTGTCGCCAGGATTTCGTCGATCTTCTCGGCCGAAATATGCAGTTCGCTTTCGCGAATGCTGATCTGCATGTTCAGGCGGTTCCAATGCAAGTCGTCGGTGACACACCCAAGGCCAAACTGACTCTGCCCGCGATGGCAGAGGTCTTCGATTCGCCCACGCACCACGCGGTCGGCGCTGTTGACGGCGTATTGGATCGAACTGAGCTTCTGACCCTGCGCCAACCAGGACAGCAGACGGAGCGCCTCGATGGCGTTGCTCTTGCCCGCGGCGTTGGCACCAATGAGCACTGTCAGCGGCCCCAGCGGCAGCCGTGCCTCGCGGAAGCTCTTGAAGTCTCGGAGCGTGAAGGTGGCGAGCATGGAACCCCCTATGCAGTAACCGGTGGCGCGACAGGAGCCGCATCGCCCCTCGCATCGTTCGCGCCGTGCTTCGAGCGCAGCGCCTCATGCAGGTCGCGCATGCTCTCGTAACCGGGCTTGCTTGCCAGCGACTCCACATCGAAGCCAAGACAGATCTCGATGTCCCTTTGGGACAAGTAATTGTTGTGGATCAGCACTTCGCGAATCTGATCGACGGCATCCGGATACTCGCGCTCCTCGGGGTCGTGGTTCAGAAGCAGGAAGTCGCGGTAACAGTGTTCGATGACGGTCCTGGAATGGTTCTGAATCTCGTCGACGATGCGGAGGATCTCGTTGATCTTCTTTTCGAGCGCGGCCTGGGTGCTGAAGAAGATGCTGGTGTGCTGTTCGTCAAGTGCCATCGCATCAGCTTTCGATGAAGGCCTGCGGCGCCAGCACGCGCGCTTGCATGGCAGCGTCGCGCTGCAGTGCCTTGTCACCGGTGATGAGCAACAGGTCTGCCTTGGCGGCAAGCAAGTCCCACAGCAGTTGATCACCCGGGTCTGGCGCCGTCGCCCCAACGCCGGGCGCCAGCACGATGGCGTGCTGGGCGATGTCGGTGAGCAGTGTCTCGACCTCTGCCACCTTCAGCCCATGCAGCTTGCGCAGGGCAGGGCGCACCAGCACGGCTCGGTACTCGGCCAGCAGGGCTTCGGACACGACAAACGGGAAGGCCGCTGCCAGCATGCCGTCGAGGATGCGCGCCACGGGGGACGTGGCGTTGCCGGTCAGCAGCCCGGCAACCACGACGTTGGTGTCAACGATGACGGCCTGACGGCTCACGACTTGCGCCGCACTGCCCGCACATGCTCCTGCGCTACCGCAAGCGCCTGGTCTTCGGGTAGGTTGCTTTGTGCACGGGCGCGGCGCACCAGATCACGCGCGTCCTCGCGCGACTTGATGCCGTAGAAGTCCAGGCTGTCGTCGATCAACTGCCCGATGGTCTTGTCGCGCTGCACGGCCGCTTCCTTCAGCGCCTTGTAGCGGGCCTCGGACAGGGTGATGGTCAGGCGGCTCATGTCAGTCTCACTTTGGTGCTTTGACACCAATATGTTAGCTCGCCATGGCGCGGGCGCCATTGGGGGGCGGACGCGGCCTGCTGGGCAGGGCGGAGAACCCGTTTTCCTTGCCAGCACTACATCTGGAGCGCGCGAACGACGCTGCCGTATACGGTTCTGCGCGTCGGATGTAGTAACTGCCCGGGTATGGGGCCGCTACGTCACCCGCTTCAACAAGGCCTGGCCGGTGGCGTGGCGCATGGCCTGCGCCTTGGCATCGCCGCCACAGAAGTGGCAGATTGCCCCAGCTGAAACAGCGCCTTCAGCACATCGGGCGGCAGCTGCCCGATCCAGGTCTCGCCCGTGCCCACCGTCAGTTCGGCCAGTTCGCGCTTGGAACGGATCATCTCGTTGATGCGCTCCTCGAAGGTACCGCGCGTGATGAAGCGGTGCACCTGCACCTTGCGTTGCTGGCCGATGCGGTAGGCGCGGTCGGTGGCCTGCGCTTCGACGGCGGGGTTCCACCACAGGTCGAAGTGGACGACGTGGTTGGCGGCCGTGAGGTTCAGGCCGGTGCCGCCGGCCTTCAGCGACAGCACGAAGACGCGCTGGCCGGGGTCGTTCTGGAAGCGCTCGACCATCTCGTCGCGCCGGGCGCGCGTGACGCCGCCGTGCAGGAACAGCGCTTCACGCCCCGCGACACCGCCGTGCGCCTGGCGCTCGCGCAGCATGCGCAGCAGCAGGTCGCCCATCTCGCGGAACTGGGTGAAGACGAGGGCCTTGCCCTGCGCCGCGTCTATCTCGTCCAGCAGGTCAAGCAGCCGTTGCGCCTTGCCCGACGCGGCGGCATCGGCGGCACCTTGCTTGAGGTACTGCGCGGGGTGGTTGCAGACCTGCTTGAGCGCCAGGATCATCTGCAGCACCAGCCCCTGGCGCTGGATGGTGCTGGACTCGCCGGCGATGCCCTTGAGCCCCTCGCGCACCACGGTCTCGTACAGCGCGGCCTGTTCGCGCGAAAGCGTGCAGTACTGGTCCTGCTCCAGCTTGTCGGGCAGGTCGCTGATGATGGACTTGTCGGACTTCAGCCGGCGCACCATGAACGGCGCCATCACCCTGCGCAGCCGCGCGGCCGCTGCGGTGTCGCGGTGGGTCTGGATCGGCGTGGCGAATTCGCGCGTGAAGTGGGTCAGCCCGCCGAGGTGGCCGCGCTGCGCGAGCACCGTGGCCAGCGGGGTCGGCGTGTCGAGCCGGCTGCGTTCGTCGACGACGGCCAGCGACAGCGCGAAGCCGTTGCCGTCGTCCGCTTCGTCGATCTGCAGGACAGGGCGGTGGGCCTGCTCGCCCAGGTGCAGGCGCGAGAGCCAGTTCTGGATGCTGCCGGCGATGGCCCCTTCGCCGGGGCCGTCCAGGCGCGCCTGGCCGGCACCGAAGAAGAGCGTGCGGACCTTGCCGTCTTCACGGCTTCGCTGGGCCTTGTCGGCCTCGTTGGACGATTCGGCGAAGCGGCGGAGCAGGGCGTCGATCAGCGCCGACAACAGGACACGCGCCTGGGTGCCCGGGGGCAGCGGGCTCTGCTTGCGGCCCTGCCGGTGCAGCACCAGATCGGGCGGCAGGGTGGCGGCCAGCTGCTCGACCATGGATCGCACCGTGGTGTCCAGCTCGGCCGCGCACCAACGCAGGCCCAGGGTCTTGGCGGCTTGCGCATATACCCGCGGCACGACCGCGCCTTGCGCCAGCAGGTGCAGGGCCATGAGGCGCAGGGTGTTCAGGTGGCCGAGCGCCGGCGGCAGATCGTCCAGCCTGGCGGGCGGCAGCGCGGTGACGAGTTCCAGTGCCTGCCACAGCGTATCGATCTTGCGGCCCGCCAGCGTGACGCGGCTCGGCGCGCAACACGCTGGCCATCCAGCTCTATCGCAAGGGAGGCCCGCCGTCCGCGCAGTCGGTCGCCGAGGCCGGGGTGGCCGTCGCGGAACGGTGCGGCGACCGCCGGCCCCTGGCCGGCTGCCTGTCGAGCCAGGGCAGTTGCCTGTCGCTGAGCGGCCGCTGGGGTGCAGCGCAGCCCAATTTCGAGCGCGCGCTGCGGGTCGCGCGCGAGGATGGCCAGCGGGCCGAAACAGCGGCCATCTACACCAACCGCGGCATCTGCGCCAAGAAGGTCGGGTGCTTCGACGAGGCGCTGGTGATTGACCGCGAACTCGGCCACCGCGACGCCGTCGCGCGCCGCCTGAACAACATCGGCAACGTGCATATGGAGCAGGGCGACTGGGCGGCGGCGCTGCGAGTGATGACACAGGGCCTGCAGCACTGCGCGCAGTTCCAGATCGTTTTCAGTGCGCCCCTATTTTGAGGCTGCGCTCGGGCTCACGAATTTCGAGCTCGGCGAGGACGATGCGTCGGAACGCCACCTTCGCCGCGCCTACGAGCTCGCCTGCGTGACCGAAACGCTGACGATCCAGCTCAGCGCCCAAGGTCTCCTCGCCCGCCTTGATTCGCGCCGTGGACGCGAGGGCGAGGCGCTCGAGCGGCTGCAGGGCGTGGCCAGGCAGGCGCGCGCGACGGGCGCCGAGACTGGCGTGCTTGAAGCCGCTACCTACTACGGTGAGTGGCTGCGCGACCGCGCCCGGCGTGTCGACGCGGCACGCGTGTGGCAGATGGTGATCGCTCATCCGATCGCCGAGGCGGGCATCTGCGACAGCGCCTGCCAGTGGCTGCACGCACTCGCGCTCGGTGATGACGCGCTCGGTCTGCATCAGGGCGAGCAGCCGCCGATGCACAGGCAGATCGAAGGCGGCGGTCAGGACGCGGCACCTGCCGGCGTCCAGCAAGCTCGCGTCGAAGAGCGTGGACTCGTCGAGCGGGTGGAAGGAGAGCAACGGTTGTTGGACCTCGTTCCCGTTTCCGTATTCCCGTCGGGCGGCGGAGACGGGCGCTCAGTGCCTGCCCGCGCCGAAAGGCGGGGCGGGGGGATCCCCGATTGGCAGCCGGTTGGGCCGCGGCGGGATGATCGGCGGATTCGTCGGTTCCGGCGGTTTGATGGGCACGTCGCCCGGAAGCGGCGGGTCGATCACCGGCCGGGCCGGATCGGGAATCACCGGCGTGGGCGGGATGGGCAGCTCGCCGGGCTCGACCGGCATGTGCGCCTGGCGGGCCGTTGCGGTCATTGGCGCGGGGGTCATGATTTCTCCAGGAGGCGTGATTGTAGGCCGGTGTTGGCAGCGTCGGCGCCCTCAACGGGGCCGGTGAACTGCTGCCGAGGCGGGGAGCCTGGACGACAGCCCCGAGTTGCCAAGACTGCGGGATGAGGCGCCCGGCGCCCGGGGATGGTTGCGCCTCCCTTCGCAGACCTGCGGCATGATCGCCACCCATGGCCAGTCCCAACTGCTTCCGCCCCCCGCACCTCTTGCTTCCCCGCGCGGACATCGATCTGCACCGCTGGAGCGTCATCGCCTGCGACCAGTACACCAGCGACCTCGGCTACTGGGCGCGCGTGGCGGGCCAGGTGGGCGATGCGCCGTCCACGCTGCACCTGGTCTTTCCCGAGGTGTTCCTCGGCAGCGCTGACAAGTCCGAGCGCATCGCGCGCATCCAGGCCGCGATGCGGCGCTATTTGGCCGAGGGCCTGCTGCGCGACCATGCCGGCGCCGTGCTGGTGGAGCGCACCTTGCCCGATGGGCGCGTGCGCCGCGGGCTGATGCTGGAGTTGGACCTGGAGCACTACGACTACGCGCCCACCTCGATCAGCCTGATCCGCCCCACCGAAGGCACCATGGTCGAGCGCATCGCGCAGCGGCTGGAGGTGCGCCAAGGCGCCGAGCTGGAGCTGCCGCACATCCTCGTGCTGATCGACGACCCCCAGCGCACGGTCATCGAGCCGCCGGCCGCGCAACGCCGGCGCCTGAAGCCGCTCTACGACACGCCGTTGATGCAAGGCGGTGGCCGCGTGGCCGGCCTGGCGCTGGATGCAGATGCGCAGGCGCACGTGGTGCAGGCGCTGCGGGCCCTGGGCGATGGCGCCGCGTTCGCCGCGCGGCACGACCTGCCGCCCGATACTCCGCCCATGCTGTTTGCCATGGGCGACGGCAACCATTCGTTGGCCACCGCCAAGGCCTGCTGGGACCGTATCAAGGCCACCGCGGGGTCCGACCACCCCGCGCGCTGGGCGCTGGTGGAGGTGGAGAACGTCCACGATCCCGCGCTGGAGTTCTCACCCATCCACCGCCTGCTGGTCGGCGTGGCCGGCGAGATCCGACAAGCGCTGGCGGCGCACTTCGGCGCTCGGGTTCGGATATTGGACGAGCCCGATGCGGCCGCGATGCGCGACGCGCTTGCGGCGCTGCCTCGCCGCCAGCATGCCGCCGGGCTGGTACAGCCGGGCGGTCGCCATGCGCTGGTGGTGGTGGCCGATGCGCCAGCCGCGCAGCTGGACGTGGCCACCTTCCAGGGCTTCGTGGATGCGCTGCTGGCCCAGGGCGGCGCACGCGAGGTCGACTACGTGCACGGTGACGATGCGCTGGCGCAGCTGGCCAGCGCGGAGGGTTGCGCCGGGCTGCACATGGCCACGCTGGGCAAGAGCGAGTTGATCGGCCGCGTGGCGCGCCACGGCCCACTGCCGCGCAAGAGCTTCTCGATGGGGGAGGCTGACGAGAAGCGCTTCTACCTCGAAGCGCGGCGCATCCGGTCTTGAGACGCGCGGGCTGAGCGTGTGGTCACGGATGCGTGCGCCCGGCCAACAGTGTGAGTACGCCGCAGCGCCTGGAAGCTGACCACCGATGCGGCACGCTCGGTCCCATTGAGCGCTGCCACGCGACGATGCCGACTCAGCGCGTCTCCAGCTGCGGACCGAGCCGACGAAGCAGCAAGGCATGGGCCCAGTCCATGAAGGCCTGGACGCGCGCCGCGCGCTTGCGGGTGGTGGGTGTGACCAGGTGCAGCGGCAGCGACGGGCACTGCCAGCCCGGCAGCACCCGCACGAGAGCGCCGCTGGCCAAGTGGTGGCTGGCCACGAACTCCGCCAGAACAATGATGCCCAGGCCGTCCAGGCCGGCGCTCGAGGCCGCGGCACTGTCGGTGGTGACGAAGCGCGCTGGCACATCGAGCTCGGCCTTGCGGCCCTCGCGGATCAATGTCACGGGCCTCACCTTGCCGGTGGACGCCAGCACATAGCCGATCTGGTGATGCTCGACCAGTTGGTCCGGGGTGTCGGGCAGGCCGTGCCGGTCAATGTAGTGCGGCGCCGCGCACAGCACGACGCGCAGGTCGCCGACACGTCGTGCCGACAAGCGCGAATCGGGGAGCTGTCCGCCGCGCAGTGCACAGTCGACCCCAGCCTGCACGAGATCGACGGCCCGGTCGGTGCAGCCGAGTTCCAGCGTGATCTTCGGGTTGCGCTCCAGGAAGCCGCGGATCTCGGGTGCGAACAAGAGACGGCCCATGGCCACCGGCACATCCACACGCAGGTGCCCGGCCGGCGCACTCGTGCCCTTGCGCAGCTGGGTCTCCATCTCGTCCACCTGCTGCAGGATCGACATGGCGTGCTGGTAGTACACCAGCCCTTCCTCCGTCGGCGCGACCGCGCGGGTCGTGCGCGTCAGCAACCGCGCGCCGAGCTTGTGGTGCATCGATTGTCGGTGATCGCCCGACAGTCTGTCGCCGCCAGCAGGCTATGCGGCCCCCGTGATCGTTCCTACAGTGAAGGCGAGCATTCGACATAGCTGAAAGGACCGTCATGCCCAAGCGCGCCCATCTCGCACGTCGCGGGAATCCTCGCCCCGCTGTGCATTGCAACCTTCTTCCTGTCCACCGTCCTCGTCGAGCTGTTCGGCTCGCACGACGCCGTGGGGCAGCTGAAGTCCCTCATCGTCGCACCGGGGTTGTGGATCCTGATCCCGGCCATCGCTGCCGCCGGCGGCAGCGGGATGTTCCTGTCGAAGTCCCGCAAGGGCCGTCTGGTGGAGTCCAAGAAGAAGCGCATGCCCTTCATCGCTGCCAACGGCCTGTTGGTGCTCGTGCCCTGCGCCATAGTGCTCAACCGCTGGGCGTCGGCCGGCAGTTTCGATACCGCCTTCTACGCGGTGCAGGCGATCGAGCTGGCCGCCGGCGCCGTCAATCTCACGCTGATGGGCCTCAACGTCCGCGACGGGCTGCGAGTGACTGGTCGGCTGCGTCACAGCTCGCCGAGCGTGACGAAGACCAACTGACCGGCACGCTGCATCCGATACGGCGTGTGCTCGAGCGTTCGCTTCCGCCCAGTAGCGCTATCGAAGTGCCGAGCGCGCGTTGCTTTGAGCCATGCACCGGGCACTTGGATGTGCCCCTCTTGGCTTCACTGGCTTCTTGCGCGATCAGGCCAGGCTGATTCGCGTGATGTCCAGCGCGAAGTGGCCCGCTTGTCCCGCGGCGATCATCAGCCCGACCTGGCCGATTTCGATCACGCAGGCCTCGGCCCCGGGCTTGCCTCGTTCCCCGGGGCTCGATCGCACCGAGGCAAAGCCGCCGTTCCTCTCCAGCGAGACCTCGCCCTCGAAGACGGCGTGACCCTTCGGGTCGTGTCGCAGGCGGCTTCGCGAGATGCCGCCCATGACACGGTCGTCGATGGCGGCCCAGTCGTTCGCGGTGAGCGGGTCGCGGAAGTCGAACAGCAATGCCGTCATCGCCGGTGGGCCTCGCTCTTCAGCCCTGGGGTCGGGGGTCTGCGCCTGAGCCAAGCCTGCCGGACCTTGCGGCCTGCGTGTTCTGCGGTGGCGGTCAGGCGAACTGGAGTTCGATCTTGCCGGCGCGGCGGCGCACCGGCCCGACGACGATCTTGACGTCGTGGCCCAGGCGGGTGACCAATTCCAGCAATTTGGCTTCGCTGACGCCACGGAACTGCCCGCGGATGATGCGGGAGACCTTGGACTGGTCGATGCCCAGCAGCTCGGCGGCTTCCTGTTGGGTCAGACGGCGGGCCTTGATGGCCCTGGCGATCTCGGCCGCGAGTTGGGACTTGCGCTGCATTTCGGCGGCGTCGGCGTAGCCCAGGTCAGCGTAGACGTTGGTGCTGCCTTCTTCGATCGTGATCTCGGTGCTGCGGGTCATCGACGGTCTCCTTGTTGGGCCTGCCAAGCCTCGAAGTCCTGCTTCGCGGCCTTGAGTCTTGCGTGGATCAGATCCATGTCCTCTTTCGGCGTCTTGACACCGCTCTTGGACTTCTTCTGGAAGCAATGCAGGACGTAAATCCAGCCTGCGAACTTGACGGTGTAGACGGCGCGGTAAGTACTGCCGCGATGGTCTTCCACCACCTCCAGCACGCCGGCCGAGCCGAAGCCGGCCAGGACCTTGGCGTCCGGGTGCTTGCCTCCCGCTTGCGCCAGATCGGGAAATCCAGGGTGGTTTGCCTTCCGTCGTGAAGGGCGCGTCGTCTCCGAGGTTCGATCCAGAGAACGGGTCCACTGTCACCGAAGTTTGAAGACGTGGTACGGGATCGGCCGGTCCGGGATGGGCCGTTGGAAGTGGTGGCGTTGCAGATGCCAGGTCCTTCCGTTTCTGCCAGTGCCACTCACAAGTGGACGCGTCCGCACGCTTCCAAGCCGGTCGATCGCCTCGCGCATTACTCCAAATTTTGCACCTGAAGTTCGAGTGCGAACCTAAGTGCCTGTCGTGCCTTCATATTTCGTTGACCTCGCCCCGAAAACCCCACCACGAACCCCACATGTCGCATGCAGTGACTTGCCGAGACCGGTTGTCGGCAGAGCCTGCAGCGTCATGACTGCAGCTTGCGCCGCTGGCCTTCACGATTCCCGGGGCGGGCCTTCATGGCTGAACAACTGGAGACCGGACTTTCGTCACCGCACGCTGCCGGCCACGCCGGCACCCGGCCTGGGCGCATAGCTGCCCTCGGGGCACTTGAACGCTTGAGCGACCCGCGATCGCGAGTATCTCCAGGCGATGGTGAGCCATGCGGGGCGACGCTACCTCGGCCTCGATTTTGCCAAGAAGGTCTTCCAGGTTCACGGCATCAACCAACACTGCCAGACCGTGCTTCGCAAGCAACTCTCGCGTGACCATGTTGGTGCACTCTTCGCCTATCTCCATGTGCCCTGGTCGGCGTAGAGACTTGCTTCAGCGCCGATCACTGGGTGTGTTCGTCCGCCAGACCTCAGCTCTTCTTGCTGGCGCGGGCGTGGGCTTCCATGCCGCCGCGGGCCTTCCACTCGTTGTAGCCACCGTGCAGCAGGCGCACGTTCTCGAAACCGTCCATGCGCAGCGCCATCGCCACCTGTCCGGCGAACGAACTGGTGTTGCAGTACACGAGGATGGTCTTCTCCTTGGGCAGCTTGGCGCGCTGGGCGAAGACCTGGCGCCACTCGATGTTCACGGCACCGGGAATGCGGTCCTGGCCGAACTGGCCGGCGTCGCGCACGTCCAGCACGAAGAGACGCTTGTAGTCTTCTGCCGGAATCTGCTCGGCCGTGATCGTGCCGCTGTTGGCGTCGACAAATTCGAAGTAGCCCTCGATTGCGTTGAGGGTCGCCTTGTCGGCCTGTGCCTGTGCAGCGATGGGCAGGCACGAGGCGGCGGCCAGCGCCAGGGTCAGTGCGAGTCGAAGTCGGGACATGTGGGTCTCCAGGGGTTGCAATTCTTTGGTTCGTGACCTGCAGGGCTGGCCGTCATGCTTCTTCGACCCAGCGGTCCACCGTGTCGGCCCGATCCAGCCAGCGCACCACCTCGGCCGCCATGGGATGGTTCACGACCAGATAGCGCTGGCGCAGTGGCAGGCGTTCGTCGCCCAGCTGATCGATGCCGCGATCCTGGAGCGCGTGCAGGTCTTCCTCGAGCATCGCCGCGAGCTCGGCGCCTGCCAGTGCGCGCGCGGCGTCTCGGAAGGCGCGCATGTAGGCATAGGCCGGCCCCTCGCGGTAGCTGGCCACCAGCGTGGCGGCGGGAATCAGGCTCAGGTGCGGCTGCAGCGCCGGGTTGATGGCATGCGCCGCGATGTGAGACCCGATCGCACTCGGGCGCCCCGTGAATCCGCGCAAGTGCAGGAAGCGCGACATCTGCGGTCCGTCGTTGACGGGGTAGTTGTCCCACAGGGTCGGCTTGCGCCGCAGGGACTCGGCCACGCGCGCCAGGTGGCCGGCGCCGATCTCGCGGGCGCAGATCTCTTCGCCCGTCCAATAGACGCCGACGCGCGGATCGAGCCTGCGCCCGAGGTCATCGAGGTAGCCCGCAGGTCGCTCGCCAAAGACGACATCCAGCATCCTGTCGTCGGAGTAGTAGGTCGGGCACATCACGACCCGGCTGGCGCGGGTAGTGGCCAGCGCGGCATGGACGATCTCGGCTTCCCGTGCCGCCAGGTCCGGCACATCGCCCCGTGTGTCGTCGAAGAGGATCGCGAGATCGTCGACGCCGAGCTCGTCGAGTGCCTGGAGCTTGGCGAAGAAGTCCGCCTTGGCGGGACCGGCGTAATCGCGGTACAGCTCATAGGGACTGAGCCCGATGCCGAAGCGCATGCCGAGGCTTCGGCAATGCGCCGACAGATCCGCCAGTTCGGTGAACGCAGCCGGCGGGTGCGGCTCGCGCCAGCGTCGCCGCAGGAATGCATCCGCCTTCGGGGCATGGTGAAACCACGAAAAGCCGAGTTCGCGCAGCTGCGTCAGCACGTGCTTGCGATCCTCGTGGCGCCACGGTCTGCCGAAGTAGCCCTCGATAACACCCAGCTCTGGAACCATGCTCCCGTCCTTCACCGTCTAGGAGACCAGAACCTTGTCGGCGGCGTCGTTCCAGACCCGCAGGTCGGCGGTGTCCGGCAGCTTGTGCTTCGGATTCGTGCCGGTGCGGATCTTCGGGAACTGAGTGAGGAACATCAGGGTCAGCAGCCCGGTCAGCAGGAACACGAGCTTTGGCCGGCGGATGGAGAACTCGACCAGGGAGAATTTCGTCATGCTCGCCTCGCCGTGTCAGAGCTGGCGCCAGAGCCAGTACTTGCCGTACAGAACCTTGCCGATGTGCCAGAACGGATTCGGCCAATGCATGCGCACGTCGGGCAGCGGCTCGCCATAGAAGTTGCCGCTGCCCAGGCCGGCCATGCCCCCGCCGACCTCGAGGAAGCACATGCCGTGACCGTCAAAACTTTCCGTCGCTGCCTGGCCGCGCCAGGCAGAGGCGATGTTCTTCGCCACCACCTCGGCCTGGCGGCCGGCGAACACGCCGGCCTTGGGCAGGGGGCGGCCCATCTTGAGCGGAATCGACGTGACGTCGCCGATGGCCCAGACGTTCGCAAACTTCGTCGCCAGCGTGCCCCGGTCCACCGTCACCCAGCCCGATTCGCCGCACAGACCGGCGTCCTTGACCACGGCCGGCACACGGTGCGGCGGCACGTAGACGAGCAGGTCGAACGCGGCAGTCGGCCCCTCGGCGAAATGCAGCATGCCGTCGTCGACCCGCAGCACCTGGTGCAGCGGCGAATAGGCGATCCCCTTGCGTTCCAGCATCGTCTTGATCTGAGCGCCGGCCACCGGGCCGGCCACCGGCATCGGCGCGGGCTCGGCGGCGTAGATGGCAATCTCGGTCGTGCTGCGCAGCCCGCGCTTGCGGCACAACGCCTCGATCAGCATGGCCGCCTCGTAGGGGGCGGCCGGGCACTTGTAGGCGGGCGCGGCAGTCAGCACGACGATGCGGCCGCCCTTGAACGCCTCGAGAGCGGTGCGAATCTTCCCGGCACCGGCAAGCGTGTAGAGATTGAGTCCGCGCTCGGCCAGGCCGGGGACGACTTCGGGGGCGTAGTCCGCACCGAGCGCCACGACCATCGCGTCGCCGGTCAAGGTCTTCGCGCCGACCTCGACAGCCAGTGCGGACGGATCGATGCGCGCCACATCGCCGCTCACGAGTTCGATGCCCTTGGACTGCAGCGCTGCGAGCGGCCGCGTGAACTCCGCCGGTTCGCTGTCGCCGACGATGTGCCAGAGCAGTGACGGCGCGAAGACGTGATTGCGTTCGCGCTCGACGATGACCACGCGATCCTCGGCCGGCAGCCGTTTGCGCAGCGCCCGGGCGACGGTGATGCCGCCGATGCCTGCGCCGAGGACGAGGGCGGTGCGTGCCATCAGAACACCAGCACCTTGTCGGCCTCGACAGTCCAGTCCGCAAGCTGCGCTAGCGTGCTGCGGCGGGCACCCTCGATGACTTCACTGTCCTGCAGGCCACGTGCGTCCATGCAGGTGCCGCACAGGGCCACCTCGCCTTTGCGCAGCACCTTGCCCAGCATCAGCTGGACGTTGTAGTAACCCTCGGGCACTTTCTGGCCGCTCTTGGCGCAGGCCACCGCGTCGGCCATCAGGAACAGCCTGACCTGCTGGTCGTCCTTGCCCGCTACTGCGGCCGCAAGGCGCAGGGCGTTGTAGGCGCGCTCGTTCCCATAGGGAGCGTCGTTGAGGATGAACAGGGTGGATGCCATGATGGTTCCTTGGTTGTTGAGCGGTCTGTCTCAGGCGCGTTGGACCGGCAGGCCCGCCGCCTGCCATTCGCTGACGCCATCGAAGGTCTTGCGGGCGCGGTAGCCTCGTGCCTGCAGCAACTGCACCGCCTCGTCGGACATCAGGCAGAAGGGGCCGCGGCAGTAGGCGACGATCTCGATGTCACGCGGCAATTCGGCCAGGCGCTGCGCCAATTCGGGCAGCGGCAGAGACCGCGCGTAGGGAAGGTGGGCCGTGTCGTACTCCGCTTGGGGGCGTACGTCGAGCACGATCACCTCGCCGCGCTTGGCCTGCGCAAGCAGCTCCTTGCGGCCGACACTGGCCAGCCGGTCAGGCTCGGCCATCATCTGCTGCAGCGCCACGCGCAGTTCCAGCAGGTGCTCTTCGGCCACCTGGCGCAGCGTTACGCCGAGCTGTGCCACGTCCTTGCCGCTCAGCCGGTAGACCATGCGCTTGCCCTCGCGTCGGCTTTGCACCAGCCGGGCCTCCTTCAGCGTCTTCAGGTGCGCACTGGCGAGCTTGACGTCGATGCCGACCTCGGCGGCCACGGACTCGACCGCCTTTTCGCCCTGGGCCAGCATCTCCAGCATTTCCAGTCGCTTCGGGCTGGCCAAGGCCTTTCCCACGCGGGCGACCTGCTCGTACAGAAGATCCTTGAGTGTTCGGTTGTCCATGGTGTACATTCTAATGGTCGTTGGTATGAAAGGTAAATAGCCTGTCGTGATGCCCCAACGCCTGGCCACTGGAGACCGTCATGGATTTCGAACAACTCGTCCTCGCCCACGAGCCCACCATCCGGCTGAGCTTCTTCGTGGGTGTCTTCGCGATCGTGGCGCTGTGGGAGCTGGCTGCGCCGCGCCGCGCGCTGACGGTGTCCAAGGCCTTGCGCTGGGGCAGCAACCTCGGCCTGGTGGTGCTCAACACGGTCGTGCTGCGGCTGATATTCCCGCTGGCGGCGGTAGGCGTGGCCGCGTTCGGCGTGGCCAACGGCTGGGGCCTGCTCAACCACTTCCAGGTGCCGTTCTGGCTGGCCGTGCCGGTGGCGGTGATCGCGATGGACTTCGTCATCTGGCTTCAGCATGTGATGGTGCACGCCGTGCCGGCGCTGTGGCGGCTGCACCAGGTGCATCACGCCGACCTGGACTATGACCTGACCACCGGCGCGCGCGTCCACCCGATCGAGATCGCGCTGTCGATGCTGATCAAGTTCGCCACCATCACCGTGCTGGGGCCCCCCGTGCTGGCGGTGGTGATCTTCGAGGTGCTGCTCAACGCCACCGCGATGTTCAACCACGGCAACATCCGCCTGCCGGCCGG
>JAUXVE010000120.1 GCA_030680415.1 Rubrivivax sp. | reverse complement strand
GCCAGGAGCTGTTGAACCGCTTCTATCGACACGTCCTGCTTTAAGGTCCGCTTGATCTCGTTCTGTGCATCCATCCACGACGATAGAAGATGGCATTGAAAATGTCCAGCGGTTTCTTGAGGTAAAGGGCAGGGCTAGGCGACTTCGAGATGCGCGAAGGCCAGGCCATGGCCTGGCAGACGCTGCCGGTGCAGGTGGCGCCCGTGCTGCCGGGCACGCTGCCGGTACTGCGCTGGTTTGCGACCGAACGCGGCTTCGCCGGAGCCACGCACTAGACTCCCGCCATGGATTGGTTGGCCAGTGTCAAGTGGGACCGCGACGGCCTCGTGCCGGTGATCGCGCAGGAGGCCGGCAGCGGCGACGTGCTGATGTTCGCCTGGATGAACCGCGAGGCCCTGGCGCAGACCGCGGCGAGCGGCCAGGCCGTGTACTGGAGCCGCTCGCGGCAACGACTGTGGCACAAGGGCGAGGCGTCGGGCCACTTCCAGCAGGTGCACGAGATCCGCATCGACTGCGACAACGATGTCGTGCTGCTGAGGGTGACCCAGCTCGGCCACACGCCGGCCGAACCCTCGATCGCCTGCCACACCGGGCGCCACAGCTGCTTTTTCCAGCGCCTGGAGCAGGGGCAGTGGCTCGCGGCGGAGCCGGTGCTGAAGGACCCGGAGGCGATCTACAAATGAACGGCAACGACACCCTCGCCCGCCTCGCCGGAGTCATCGAGGCCCGCCGCGGCGCCGACCCCGACAAGAGCTACGTCGCGCGCTTGTTTTCCAAGGGTACCGACGCCATCTTGAAAAAAGTCGGCGAAGAGGCCACCGAAGTGGTGATGGCGGGCAAGGACGGTGACCGCGAACGCATCGTGGGCGAAACGGCCGACCTGTGGTTTCACACCCTGGTCGCGCTGAGCCACTTCGGCTTGGGCCCGGCCGAGGTGCTGGCCGAACTGGAACGGCGCGAAGGGCTCTCAGGCCTGGAAGAGTTTGCGCTGCGCAAGGCGCAGCAGCGTGAAGGAGGATGCACTTGAACCAGATCGTGATCCCCGGCTCGCCAGCCCGGCAGCACAGCGAGTTGCGGCTGCTGACGCACGTGCTGTACGGCCTGCACACCCTGTCGTGGTTCTCGGCCGGCGTCTTTTCGGTCGTTGCGATGGTCATCAATGTCGTCAAGCGAGCCGATCTGCCCGACGACTTCTACCGCAGCCACTTCCGCTGGCAGGCGCGCAGCTTCTGGTTCACGATGCTGTGGCTGCTGCTGACGGCGCCGCTGTGGGCCTTCTTCGTGTTCCCGGGCTGGGCGGCGTGGTCGCTGATCGGCCTGTGGTACCTCTACCGTTACATCAAGGGATGGTGGCGCTTCGCCGATGGCAAGCCCATGCCGTACCCTGCGAACTGACGTCCGACGCCAGATGAACGCCGATCCAGACTGCATCTTCTGCAAGATCGTCGCCGGGCAGATACCGGCCAGGAAGGTCTTCGAGGACGAGGAACTGATTGCCTTCCACGACATCCATCCATGGGCGCCGGTGCATGTGTTGATCATTCCCAAGGCGCATATCGCTACGCTGGCCGACGTCGGCCCGCAGCATGACGCCCTGCTCGGCCGCCTGCTGGGCCTGGCGCCGCGGCTGATGAAGGAGCTGGGCGTGCACAACGGCTTTCGCACCGTCGTCAATACCGGGCGCGACGGCGGCCAGGAGGTCCAACACCTGCACATGCATGTGTTGGGTGGGCCGCGGCCCTGGCTGCGGGGGTGACTTGGCGCGGCGTCACGGCCGCGCCGCCCCGGTCACCTAGAATCATGGGTTCGCTTTCAGGAGAAAGATCATGGGTTCGTTCAGCATCTGGCATTGGCTGATCGTGTTGCTGGTCGTCGTGGTCATCTTCGGCACCAAGAAGCTGCGCAACATCGGTTCCGACCTCGGCGGCGCGGTCAAGGGTTTCAAGGAGGGCATGAAGAGCGGCGGCGAAGGTGAAGCCGATGCCGCCAGCCCGTCGTCTCCGCAGGTGACGACGGCCAAGCGCGCCGACACCCACACCGTCGACGTCGAAGCCAAGACGAAGAGCTGATGCGTGTGCGGGCCAGCCTGACACGATGATCGACTTCGGCTTCGACAAGATCGCCCTCATCGGCGCGGTGGCATTGATCGTCATCGGGCCCGAGAAATTGCCCAAGGTGGCCCGCACCGTCGGCCACCTCTTCGGCAAGGCGCAGCGCTACGTGGCCGACGTCAAGGCCGAGGTCAACCGCTCGATCGAGCTCGACGAGCTCAAGAAGATGAAGACCCAGTTCGAGGACGCCGCGCGCAACGTCGAGCAAACCGTGCGCACCGAGGTCGGCGAGGCCAAGTCGTCGTTCGACAGCGAGTGGAGCAGTGCCACCGCGGGCCTCACCGACAACACGATCGCGGCCACCGAGCCCTACCTGCCGCCGCCGCTGGCCTACCGGCACCCGAAGAAGAACTGGCGCCTGAAGCGCGGCGCCACGCCGCAGTGGTACAAGCAGCGCCAGGGCATACGCACCAGGGCCCTGTCGGGAGCGGCGCGCGTGGCGCGCTTCCGCCCGCCGGGAGCCAAGGCCGGTCGATGAGCGACAAGGGCGGCGACAAGCCGGACGAACTCGAAGGCACCGAAGCCCCTTTCGTCTCGCACCTGATCGAACTGCGCGACCGGCTGATCCGCGCCGTGATCGCCATTGGCGTGGCCTTCGCGGTGCTGGCGATCTGGCCCGGGCCCTCGGGACTGTACGACCTGCTGGCCGCGCCCCTGGTGGCACACCTGCCCAAGGGCGCGACGCTGATCGCCACCAACGTCATCTCGCCTATCCTGGTGCCGCTGAAGATCACGCTGATGGCCGCCTTCATGCTGGCGCTGCCTGTCGTGCTGTTCCAGGTCTGGGCCTTCGTGGCGCCGGGGCTGTATTCGCATGAAAAGAAGATGGTGCTGCCGCTGGTGATCAGCAGCACGGTCTTGTTCATCGTCGGTGTGGCCTTCTGCTACTTCCTGGTCATCCCGGGCATGTCGAAGTTCATCCAGGCCTTTGCGCCGACCAGCATCACCGCGGCGCCAGACATCGAGCAGTACTTCGGCTTCGTGCTGACGCTGTTCCTGGTCTTCGGCATCGCCTTCGAGGTGCCGATCGCGGTCATCGTGCTGGTGCGCATCGGCGTCGTCTCGATCGATCAGTTGAAGAAAATGCGCGGCTACTTCATCGTCGGCGCCTTCATCGTCGCCGCCGTGGTGACGCCGCCCGACGTCATCTCGCAGCTGGCGCTGGCGATCCCGATGTGCATCCTGTACGAACTCGGCATCGTCGCGGCGCAGGTGTTCGCCAAGCAGACGCGCGCGCCCGATGCCGAGCCGAAGACCGACGACAAGCCCGCCGCATAAAGCGCAACCCTCTCAACCGGAGCGGATCAAGCGACCGCCGCGGAACCGGCTCCGCCGGGCCGCTGGCGGTGCCCCCCTGGGGGGGAGCGCCGCAGGCGCTTCGGGGGGGGTCAACGTACCCAGGTGTTGAGCTGCATGATCGGCATCAGCACCGCCAGCATGATCAGCAGCACGACCACTGCCATGGCCACGATGAGCAGCGGCTCCAGCAGCGTGGCCATCGCCAACGCGCGGCGCTGCACCTCTGCCGACAGCTGCGCCGATGCGCGGCCCAGCATCAGCGGCAACTGACCGGTCTGCTCGCCCAGGCGTGCGAACATCGCCAGCAAGCCCGGGAAGCGCTTCTTGCCGGCCAGCGCGCTGGCCAGCGGCGCGCCTTCGCGCACCTGCACCAGCGCGTCCAGCGCGTCGCTGCGCATGGCGCGGTTGCCCAGCGTTTCGGCGGCCGCCTGCAGCGCCTTGAGGATCGGCACGCCGGCACCGGCCAGCATGGCCAGCGTGCCGCCGAAGCGCGCCGCGTTGTAGCCGCGCGCCAGCCGCCCCACCAGCGGCAGCCGCAGCAGCGCGGCGTCGCTGCGCTCGCGAAAGGCCTCGCTGCGCCGCGCCAGCACGAAGGCCGTGCCGCCGCCGATGGCCAGCAGCGCCAGCGCCCAGCCCCACTGACGCACGAAGGCGCTGATCGCCAGCATGGCCACCGTGAGCACCGGCAGCGCACGCTTGGAACTGATGAAGACGCCGGCGATCTGCGGCACCACGTAGGTCATGAGCACGATCACGATCACGATCGCCACCGTCGAGACGATGGCCGGGTAGAGCATGGCGCCCATCAGCCGCGCGCGCAGCGCGTGCTGCGCTTCCAGGTCGTCGGCCAGGCGGTCGAGCACCGCGCCCAGGGCCCCGCTCTGCTCGCCGGCGGCCACCACCGCGCGGTAGATCTCGTCGAACTCGCGTGGCGCCGTGGCCAGCGCGCGCGCGAAGGTGCTGCCGGCGTTGACCTCGCTCTTCAGGTGCGCCACGAGTTCACGCTGGCGCTCGCTCTCCGATTCATCGGCCAGCGCCGTGAGCGCACGCTCCAGCGGCAGCCCCGAGCCCACCAGGCCGGCGATCTGGCGCGTCCACACCGCCAGCCCGGTGGCCGAAAAGACGCGACGCGTGAAGCGCGCCCCGCTGCCTTCGCTGGCCGCCATGCTGACCGCGGTCACCGCCAGCGGCACCAGATCGCGCGCGCGCAACTGCGAGCGCGCAGCGCGGGCGTTGTCGGCTTCCAGCAGGCCGTTGAGCGACTTGCCGGCGGCGTCGAGGGCCTCGAAGCGGTAGGCGGGCATGGGTCAGTCCGGCGCCGGATCAGTCACGAGTGACGCGGATGACTTCCTCCAGCGAGGTGATGCCTTCCCGCACCAGCCGCTCGCCGTCCTCGCGCATCGAACGCAGGCCGCTGGCCCGCGCTGCGGCGGCCAGTTCCTGCTCGGGCGCGCGGTTGTGGATCAGCGCCTGCACCGCCGCGTCGGCGACCATCAGTTCATACACACCCGTGCGGCCCTTGTAGCCGCTCAGGCCGCAGTGCGCGCAGCCCACGGGGTGCCAGTGGCCGTCGTCGCCCTGGCGCTTGCAGTGCGGGCACAGCTTGCGCACCAGGCGCTGTGCCAACACGCCGAGCAGGCTGCTCGACAGCAGGAAGGGCTCGACCCCCATGTCGATGAGCCGCGTGACGCTGCTCGGTGCGTCGTTGGTGTGCACGGTGGCCAGCACCAGATGGCCGGTGAGCGAAGCCTGGATGGCGATCTGCGCGGTCTCGAAGTCGCGGATCTCGCCGATCATGATGACGTCCGGATCCTGGCGCAGGATGGCGCGCAGCGCCCTGGCGAAGGTGAGGTCGATCTTGGGGTTGACCTGCGTCTGGCCGATGCCCGGCAGCTCGTATTCGATCGGGTCTTCCACCGTCAGTACGTTGGTGCCGGCGGTGTCGATGCGACCCAGCGACGCATACAGCGTCGTCGTCTTGCCCGAGCCGGTGGGCCCGGTGACGAGCACGATGCCGTGCGGCTGGCGGATCAGCCGTTCGAAGGCCGAGAGCACGTCGCCGCTCATGCCCAGGCCTTCGAGCGTGAACTTCGATTCGGTCTTGTCCAGCAGGCGCAGCACGGCCCGTTCGCCGTGCGCCGAGGGCAGCGTCGAGACGCGCACGTCGATGGCGCGGCCGCCGATGCGCAGGCAGATGCGGCCGTCCTGCGGCAGGCGCTTTTCGGCGATGTCGAGCTCGGCCAAGATCTTCAGGCGCGAGATCAGCGCCGCGTGCAGTGCCTTGTTCGGCTGCACCACCTCGCGCAGCGTGCCGTCGACGCGGAAGCGCACGCTGGAGCTGCGTTCGTAGGGTTCGATGTGGATGTCGCTGGCGCCGTCCTTGGCCGCCTGCGTCAGCAGCGCATTGAGCATGCGGATGATGGGCGCGTCGTCGGCCGCTTCCAGCAGGTCTTCCACCGCCGGCAGGTCCTGCATCATGCGCGACAGGTCGACCCCGCTTTCCACTTCGCCGATCACCGCGGCCGCGCTGCTCTCGCCGCCGGCGTAGGCTGCGGCGATGCGCTGGCCCAGCGTGGCCACGGCCTCGCGCTCGAAGCGCGCGATGTCGAAGTGGCGCGTCACTTCGGTCAGCGCCGAGGCCGGCGTCGTTTCGCCGGCCCACAGCACGAGGCGCTCGCCGTCGTCTTCGAGCAGCAGGTGGTTGGCCTTGGCGTAGGCGTAGTGCAGGGGGTGGCGGATGGCCATCGCTGTCGTCCTGCCCGCTCACGGCGCCTTGGGCTGGCCGGGTGTGCCTTCCAGCGGCGCCGGGGGCGTCGGCTGGCCTGCAGGGGCCAGCGGCGCCAGCACCGGCGCTTCGTTGATCGGCAGCACCAGGCTCGGCGGCGGCTGCGCTTCCTTCTGCTGGCCGCGGATCTGGTCGTAGCGGTCGATCGAGAAGCGGTTGCTGCTGTCGGCGTCGCGCATCACGATCGGCCGCAGGAAGACCATCAGGTTGGTGCGCCGGCGCTCGCGGCTTTCGCTGCGGAACAGTGCGCCCAGCCAGGGGATGTCGCCCAGCAGCGGCACCTTGCTGCGGTTGGTGACGAAGCGGTCTTCGATGAGGCCCCCCAGCACCAGGATCTGGCCGTCGTCGACGACCACCGTGCCTTCGATCGAACGCTTGGTGGTCGACGGGCCGGCGTTGCTGGTGCCGGCCGCGGTTTCGCTCTTGACGCTGCTTTGCTCCTGGAAGATCGTCATGCGCACCGTGCCGCCCTCGCCGATCTGCGGCCGGATGCGCAGCGTGATGCCGACGTCCTTGCGCTCGATGGTCTGGAAGGGGTTGGTGGTGGCGCCCCCGGTGTTGCCGGCGCCGGTGAACTGCCCGGTGATGAAGGGCACGTTCTCGCCGACGACGATCTTGGCCTCTTCGTTGTCGAGCGTGATCAGGTTCGGCGTCGAGACGATGTTGGTGCTGGCCTGCGTCTGCAGGAAACGCGCGATCGCTGCCAGCGAGACGATGCCGTTGTAGCTGCGCAGCAGGCCGATGTTCAGGCCCTCGCCCAGATTGACCTGCCCCTGCACCGCGCCGGCGTTGATGCCGATGATGTTGCCGGCGCCACCGGCGGGCGTGAAGTTGGTGCCGCCTATGAGGCCGGTGCGGTCGCCGCTCTGGCCCAGCAGGCCCTGCCACTGGAAGCCGAAGTCGGCGGCGTCGCCGCCGGCCACCTCGACGATCATGCTCTCGATGTAGACCTGTGCGCGGCGCGTGTCGAGCTGGTCGATGAGCGCGCGCACCTGTTTGTACAAGGGCTCGGGCGCCGTGATGATGAGCGAATTGGTGGCCGGGTCGGCCTGGATGAAGCCGCCCGTGCTGGGCTGCGCCGTGGCCGTCAGGGTGGAGGCGCCGGCCGCGCCGAGCGTGGCGGCGCCGCCAGGCGCAGCCGTTGCCGCCGGCAGCGACAACGTGGGCGCGGCACCGCTGCTGGTGCCGCCGACGGCGCCGAAGGCGGCCCGCACCACGGTGGCCAGCCGCGTCGCGTCGGCGTTCTTCAGGTGCACGACCCACATGTTGCCGCCGGGTCCGGTGGCCGAGCTCGGGCGGTCGAGCCGGGCGATGGAGGCACGCAGCGCCGCCAGTCGCGACGGGTTGGCGGCACGGATGATGAGTGAGTTGCTGCGCGAGTCGGCCAGCACGGTGGCGACGCCACCGGCACCGCCGGGCACGCCCGGGACCGCGACGACGGGGCCACCGTCGCCGATGCGCTGCACCAGCGGCGCCAGGTCGGCGGCCACGGCGTGCTCCAGGCGCACGATCTCGACCCCGGTGCCGGTGGGCTGGTCGAGAGCGGCGATGATCTTGGCAATGCGCTGCAGGTTCTCGGCGTAGTCGGTGATGACCAGCGCATTGCTGCCGACGTTGGCGTTGATGGTGTTGTTGGCGCTGATCAGCGGCCGCAGCACCGCCACCAGGTTGTTGGGGTTCTCGTAGCGCAGCGAGAAGATCTGCGTGATGACCTGGTTGCCGCGCAGGCCCCTCTCGGCCGCCGCGTCGCCCACCGACACGGTGCCGGTCTGCAGCTTGGCGTCGGCCTCGGGCACGACCTTGAGCAAGCCACCGCTTTCCACCACCGCAAAGCCCAGCCCGCGCAAGGCCGAGAGATAGCTCTGGTAGGCATCGCGCACGCTCTGCGGCTGCTCGCTGTACACGGTGATCGTGCCGCGCACGCGCGGGTCGACGAGGATGGAGCGGTCGATCATGGCCGCGAAGGCGCGTGTCACGGCCTCGATGTCGGCGTTGACGAAGTTCACCGTCACCGGCGCGCGTGATCGCGCCGCGCCGGTCTGCGCCCAGCCTGGCGCCTGCGCCAGGGTCCAGGCCAGCGTGGCCAGCAAGGCCAGGGCAGCGCCACGCCAGCCGGTCTTGTGCTGTCGGTTCATGTTCATCCGATCGATATGACGGACAGCGCGCCCTGGCGCCGGCCGATGAGGTTCAGCAGGTTGTTCAGCGCGGCCTCGGAGCCGGTGGCCGCGCTGGCCTGGCCCTGGAAGCGCAGTTTCGACCCCACCCACTGGCCGCTGCCCGACAGCTGCAGCGCGCCGCGCAGGGTGCTGAGCTGCAGGCTGGCCGCCTCGCCGCGTGCCGCGTCGGCCTCGATGACCATGCGGTAGCTGCCCAGTTCCTCGAGCGTGGAGATGCGCGACGCCATGGCGTCGAGCTCGATCTCGGCACGGCCGTCGAACAGCCACCGGCCCTGCACCGATGCCACGCTCAGCCCGGGGCTCATGAGTCGGATCGAACCCGAAGGCTGCAGCGTGTTCCAGGGTGTACCCAGGCCCACCAGCCAGGCCGCCGGCCATTGCCCGATAGGGGCCGCCTGCCCGGCAGGGCCCGCGGCCGGCAGCAACTCCATACGCGTGCCGCCCCAGCCCGGCAGCACACGCAGGTGCAATTCACCATTCAGGCAGCAGGCGTGGCTGGCCCGCAGCGCCAGTGCGCCGCCATCGAAGCCCAGCCGCCAGTGCAAGCGGCCCGGCAGGGCGCTGGCGTCACGGCTGCCGGCGCCTGCCGTCAATACCGGCACGGCGCTGCCGGACCACACAGTGCCGCGGGCGTCGGCCAGCAGAAAGCGCTGTTCGCTGGCACCAGCCACGGCAGCCGCCAGCCAAGCTGCGGGCGCCAGGGCGACGAGCGCCAAGGTGCCTCCGAGCAGGGCGCCGGCGGCAGCCCAGCCGATCAAGGCCCACCCCCGATCACCATCACCAGCGTGCCGACGTAACCGGCGGCAGTGCGCGACAGCTTGGCCTCCACCGGCTGCGCCCGTGCGCCGGTGCGCGCCTCGGCCAGCCAGTCACGCAGCGCATGGGTGCCGACACCATTGAGGGTGAGCACGGCGCGGTCGCCCTGCAGCGTGAGCCGCCCGGCACTGCCCAGTCGCGCTGCGGCGGCTTGCAGCGCGGCCAGCGCCTGCTCCTGGCTCACCGGCGGCGCGGCACGCAACTGCTGCGCCTCGGCGGCCAGACGTTGCATGGTCTGCCACTGCGCCTCCAGCGCGTTGCGCTCGGCAGCCGCGCGGTCGATGCTGCGCCAGGCCGGTTGCACCGCCAGCGACCAGGTCAGGAACAGGCCCAGCACCGTGCCGGCCGCCAGCACCAGCCGGCGCTCGCGCACGGCCAGCGTATGCCACCAGGCGCGTGCGGCCGTCGAGAGGGCTGCCGCTGTGCCCTGGCCTGCGGTGCCGTCTGTCTCGCTCATCCCACCCCCCGCGCCGGTGCCCGAGTGACCGTCAGGCGGCCCTCGGCGAACTCGGCCGCATAACCGGCGCTGCGCAGCCGCTCGCGGAATTGCGCCTGCTGCGCCTGGGCCCAGCCGGGCGCCGCCAGGGTCAGCTGGCCGGATTCGAAGTGCAGCGTCTGCACGGGTCCCTGGCCGTCGGGCCAGGCTGCGGCGGCGACGGCCAGCAGGACCTCCAGGTCGCTGTCCCCCGCGCGCCCGGCGGCGGCGCGCAGCCGCTCGGTTTCACGCTGCATCTGCAGCGGCGCGTCGAGCACCGCGCGCACACCGGGATGCGTGGCCCGCAGCAAGTCCGTCATGACCTGGCGCAGGCCGGAGATGAGCTGCCGCTGTTGCCAGGCGTAGGCGTTGAGCCCGACCAGGTTCAGCACCACGAGTGCAGCCAGGCCCAGCCGCACCGGCCGCCATTGGGCGCTGAAAAAGCGCCGTGCTCCGGCACGCAAGGCGCGCGATCCGCGGTGCCGCGGCGCGAGGTCGAACTGGCGCAGGTTGACCGCACCCTGCAGCGCTTCCAGCGTGCGCTCGGCGTCGCTTTGCAGCGGCACCGGCGCGCCCAGCCAGCGCTCGGCCGCGGCGGCGGCGGCGGGGGTGGCCGTCCAGCGCACCGCATCGCCGGCAGCGGGCAGTAGTGCGCGCGCCAGGCCGCCGGCCAGGCACAGGCAGACGACCCCCTCGGCGCGTGCGAGGGTGAGCCACGGCAAGGCCTCGTTGCCGGTGTCGGCGATGAAGAAGTGGCCGCGCGCCGGGTCGGTGGCGGCGGCACTCGGCATGCTCACCGGCACCACGCGCTCGACGCTGCGCCCGGCCCCTTCCAGCGCCGTCAGCGCCGCCTGCAGCCAGGGCCTGTGCGTCACCGCCACCCAGCCTTCGCGGCCCGGCACGGCGCCGGGGCCGAGCGCGAAGTGCAAGGCCTCGTCGTCATCGAGCAGCGCCTCTTCCATGACACCGGCCAGCGCGGCGCGCAGCCGTGCTGCCGGCGCCCGGGGGATCGACACGCGGTGCCAGCCGACATCGGCCTCGGCCAGCGCGAGCACCACGCTGTCGGCGCGCGGCAGCAGCGACAGCGCCGCCTGGCCCGACTGCGCCACGGTGCGGCCATCGCCGCTGAGCACGAAGCTCCATTCCTGCGGCAGCCGCCAGCCGCCCGCGGCGTCGCCACCGGGGGACCTGGCGCGCAGGCGATCCCGCGGCGGGAGCTGGACCACAAGAACGGACATGGCGTCGGCGGAACCTTCGAAGAGTGAACAAGCGCGCCGTATTGTCGCCGTCAGCGCGACGCGGCCACGAAGCTGCGCCTTTCGCGGCGCAGCACCACGACCTCGCCGCCGCGATCACCGCCGCGGCGCTCGAGCAGCGAACGCTCCTCGAGCACCCGTTCCTCCAGCCGCAGCCGCCCGGCCACTTCGAAGAAGCTGGAGCCCACGCCGATCCGCGTCGCGTCGACCACCGCTCCTTCGGGCAGTTCCGCCTTGACCTCGTCCAGCGTCGCGAACGGTCGGCGCTGGCGCCGTTGCACCAGCCGCTCGGCGCTGCCGAGGTCGAGGCCGTCGAGGGCCGCCACCAGCACCTCGCGCGGCGCCGTGTTCACGTTCACTGCCGTCGGCACCGGCAGCAACTCGACCCAGGGCGCCAGGCTGTCGATGGTGGCCGCGTCGATGCCCAGCCAGGCCAGGTCGGGCAGTTGCGTGGGCTGCAGCGGCGCGTCGGCAGCGGTGTCGGCCCGGGGGTGGGCGGCCGCGAGCCCGGCGCTGATGCGCTCGGCGGTGTCGCCCGGCAGTCCTGCCAGCTGGCACAGCCGCTGCAGCGCCGCCACCTGCGCCGGCACCGGCTTGCCCTCGCCGTCGACCAGGCCACGCAGGTTGTAGCGCGCCTGTGCGTCGACGATGCTGCCCGAGAGAAAGGCCTCCGGGCCGCCGTCGGCGTTGTTGTCCTTGTCCGCGGCCAGGAAGGTCGACAGCCGGGCCTCGGCCAGCGGCGTGGCCCAGGGCTCGTCGAGGGCATCGTAGTTGCGGCCACGCTGCCGGTTGTTGCGCTGGTCCTCGCGCAGGATCAGCCGCGCCCAGTCGAGGGCTCCGCCCAGGATCCAGGCCGCCTGCACGCGCGCGCGCTCGGCGGCTTCGACTTCCACCGCGCGCGTCTGCTGCCACACCATGCCGGCGGTGACGGTGACGACCATGGTCAGGATGATCATTGCCAGCAACAGCGCCGCGCCGCGCTGGCGGCGCCGGGGCCGACGGCGAAGCGGCGTCGCCGTCATGAGCCGGCGGGCCCGAGTGCGATGTCGCGCGTAAGCGTGCCGCGGTCGAGCGTGATGACCAGCCGCACGGCGTCGGGCAGCACTTCGCGTGCGGCGGCTGTGACTGCCGGCGCGCTGACCAGCGGGGCCGGCGCCTGCACGAGGTCGCCGGTGGACTGCGCATTGGTCCAGGAGCCGCCACGGTGGAAGTACACCTGCCAGGTGGCTGGGCCATCGGCCAGCCTGAGGTGCCCGAGTTCGTTGCCCAGGAACTGGAAGCTGCGCAGCCAGGTCTGCTGCAACTCGGCGCTGTGCGTCTGGACGGGCCCCACCCAACGCTGCCAGACGCCGCCGCGCACCGACCATGCGACCAGCGCCACACCGGCCTCGGTACGTCGCGTCAACCGCAGGGTCTGGCCGTCGAAGGCCAGCGCCGGCACCACCACGGCATCGTGCACGGCCTGCAGGTCCTGTTCCCATTGCGTGAGCACGGTCGACAGGCGCACCGTGCGGTCGATCGCGGCACGGGTACCGTCGCGGGCGCGCAGGATGCCATCCAGCCCCTGCCATGACAGCGACGCCAGGATGGCCATGGCCAGCAATGCCACCAGCACTTCGACCAGCGTGAAGCCGGCCTGGCGCAGCGGCGCTCTCCTGAGCGGGGCAGGGCCTGCGCTCATTGCCGTGACAACACCGTGGACAGCGTCACCAGCGCGTGGCCGGCATCGTCGAGCAGCACCGCGTCGACGCGGCGAAAGCTCGGGTTCGGCGTCGGCCGCGTGACCAGCGTGCCGCGGTAACTGCGGCCGAGTTGCTCGCAGCTGAAGTCGGCGTCGCCCACGCCCGGGAAAGCGCGCGACAGGCGCAGCGCCGTGAGCTGGTTGTCGGCACACCACTGCGCGGCGATCACCTCGGACAGTCGCTCGGCGTTGTCGGTCAGCGCGCCGGCCGCCCGCAGCCCGGCGCCCAGCGCGATGGCGACCACGGCCAGCGCCACCAGCACTTCGAGCAAGGTGAAGCCGCGCGCACGCCGCATCGTCACGGCACCACCTGCTCGGCCACCACGGCGAAGGGGCCCAGGCCGTCGGTGGCCAGTTCCAGCCGCCGATCGGCCAGCCGCAGCACGATGCGCTGTGGGGCCAGGATGGCGTCGGGCCCGAGCACGAGCACGCTGCCCCCCACCACCTGTGCGCTGACGCGGGCATCGAGCCAGCGTGTGGGCATCTTGCGCAGCGACGGCAAGCCGACGAAACGGAACTGCGGTTCCTGCGCGTCCTGCGCCTGACCTTCGCCGGCGGGCACGAAGCGCACCGCGGCCCCCAGCGCGCGCGCGTCGGCGCGTGCCGTTTCCAGCAGTGCCGTCAGCCGTTCGCCTTCTTCCTCGAGTTGCGCCGCGTCGCCATCGCGCAGCGCCAGGCTCACGACGCCGGCCGACAGCGCCACGATCGCGATCACCACCAGCAGTTCGATGAGCGTGAAGCCGCGCTGTGCCAGCGCCAGGTCGGGCTTGAAGCTACTGCCAGGAGCCGATGTCGGCATCGTTGCCTTCGCCCCCCGGCTGCCCGTCGGCACCGAAACTGAAAACGTCGATCTCACCCCTCACACCCGGGTTCAGGTACTGGTAGGGCCGGCCCCAGGGATCGGCCGGCAACTTGTCGATGTAGGACTTCCAGTTGGATGGAATGGTGCCCTCGGTGGGCTTCATCACCAGTGCCTCCAGTCCCTGCGCGGCACTGGGATAGCGCTGGTTGTCCAGTTTGTAGAGTTTGAGCGCCTGCATCAGGTTGTTGACGTCGGTACGGGCTGCGGTGACGCGTGCGTCGTCGGCGCGGTTGATCAGGTTGGGCACGATCAACGCACCGAGCACCCCGATGATGACCAGCACCACCATGAGTTCGATGAGCGTGAAGCCGCGGTGGCGGCGGGCGGCGGGCTGGGGTGTCATGGCAAAGGCTGCAGGCGGCGTTGGAACGGGGTCCAAGGGCATGCTCGGTGAGGGGCTTGAATCATAATCTTCGGATGTTGGCACGCTGGTTGACATTCCTCGTCTGGGCCCTGGCAGCCGCCAGTGCGCTGGCCTGGGGCCTGCAGATCTTCGTGCGGCCGCCATCGACCCCGACGCCGGCGGTGGTGGCCGACACCGGCACTGCGGTGCGTGGCGACCTGACGCGCTTGCTGGGCGTCGATGCCGCGTCAGCGCTTGCGCAGGCAGCGCCCGAAGCGGCGGCCGACGCGCGCTTTCGTCTCGTCGGCGTGGTCAGCCCGCGTTCGCCCAAGGCCGCGCGCGAGGGCCTGGCGCTGATTGCCGTGGACGGCAAGCCGCCGCGCGCCTACCGCGTCGGCGCCGCAGTGGACGGGCTGCACGTGCTGCAAGGCGTGGATGCGCGGGGCGCGACGCTCGGGCCACGCGGCGGCGCGGCCCTGATCGCCCTCAAGCTGCCGCCGCCGGCCCCGGCCGCCACCGGCGTGCTGCCACCGGCGACAGGCCCCGGCGCGTCAGTGGTGCCGTCCTTGCCGGGCGGTGCGGCGTTGACGGCCCCCAGATTCGGCACGCCGACGCGCATCGCCCCTGCCACCGCCGCGCCAGAGGAGCCCAACGATGGCGAGGTGCCACAGCCGGTCGAGCCGCTTCAGCCTGTCCCGGGTGGGCGCGCGACCATGCGCTGAAAGCCCGGCGCGGGGCCCGACCCAGGCCCCGACAGCCTCCTACAGCAGCGATTCGCCGAACGGCAGCGGCTCGCCCGGCGGCGCCGCCAGGGCGCCGGGGTGCGTGGGGCCGGGGTCCTCGCCGTCGGCCACTTCGGTGAGCAGCGCCGCGGCGCACTTCACCAGCGGCCAGGCCAGCGTGGCACCGGTGCCGTCGGTGCTTTCCATGCCCAGTTCCAGCAGCGCCGTGGCGCGAAACAGGTTCAGGGCCTGATCGAGGCCGCGGTGCTTGTGGCTGCGGCAGAAAACGCTGTAGTCGGTGACCGGCTGCGCGATGCGCGCGGCCAGCATCAGCGCGGCGCAGGCCGGCATGCCGTCGATCATCAGCAGGTGGCGCTTGCTGGCCGCCATCAGCATCACGCCCACCATCACCGCGACCTCGAAGCCGCCGAAGGCGGCCAGCACTTCGATGGGCTCGACGACATCGCGATGACGGCCCTGGGCGCCCTGCATCACGGTCAGCAGGTGCACCAGCTGTTCGGTGCTCATCTGCGGGCCGGAAACGACAAGATCGCGCACCGGGCTGTCGGTCAGCCGCGACAGCACCAGCGCTGCGCTTTCATGCGCGCCCACACCCACCCCGGCCAGGATGGTGACGTTGCCGCGCAGCTTGTCGCCGATCTCCATGCCCGCACGCATGGCAGCGTGCGCCTGCTGCAGGCTCATCGCCGCGGAAACGCGGGCATTGCGCGTGCCGTGCGCGATCTTGCGCATCAGCAGCCGCTCGTGCGGCGCCATGTTTTCGGCCATGCCGCAGTCGACCACCGTGACCTCCAGCTGCTGCGAGCGCGCAAACACCGTCAGCGGCAACTGGTTGGTGAGCAGCATGCGCACGGTCTCGTGCGTGGCGCGGCCCCTGGGGCCCGTGATGCCGTCGACCGCCAGCCCGTGGTCGGCGGCAAACACCAGCAACTGCGGTTCGCGAAAGCGCGGCTTGAGCGAGTTCTGCATCAGCCCGAGCCGGATCGCCAGCGGCTCGAGCTCGCCCAGGCTGCCGCCGACTTCGCTGCGGCGTTGCAGCTTGTCACGCAGCGCCTTCTCCAGCAGCGGCTGGGTGGTGGGCGAGACCAGGGAGCGCGGGGTGGCCATGGCGTCGAAGTGTAGCGAGGCGATACGGCGCAAGGGGCAGACCGGGCGTGCCGCGGCGCTGCCCCCCGACTGGCTAACGCAGGAAGAGACCGACCACCGGGTTGTGCGTCTCTTCCACGCAGGGGTAGGCCAGCGTACGCAGGAAAATGTCGAAGTCGGCCTCGTCGCCTTGCGGCACCTGGATGCCGACCAGGATGCGGCCATAGTCGGCACCCTGGTTGCGGTAATGGAAGAGGCTGATGTTCCAGCCCGGGTGCATGGCGGCCAGAAAGCGCATCAGCGCACCGGGCCGCTCGGGGAATTCGAAACGGAACAGCCTCTCGTGGCGTGCCAGCTCGCTGCGCCCGCCCACCATGTGGCGTACGTGCTCCTTGGCCAGCTCATCGTCGGTGAGGTCGATGTTGGCGAAGCCTTGCTTCGTGAAATGGCGGCCGATGCGCCCGGCTTCGTCGCGGCGGCTGATGCTCAGGCCGACGAAGACATGCGCCACGCGCTCGTCGGAGATGCGGTAGTTGAACTCGGTCACCGAGCGCGGGCCGATGAGCTCGCAAAAGCGCTTGAACGAACCGCGCTCCTCGGGGATCGTGACCGCGAAGAGTGCTTCGCGCTGCTCGCCGAACTCGGCGCGTTCGGCAACGAAACGCAGGCGGTCGAAGTTCATGTTGGCACCGCAGGTGATGGTCACCAGCGTGCGCCCCTTGAGCTTGTGCGTCTCGACGTACTGCTTGACGGCCGCCACGCCCAGTGCGCCGGCGGGCTCGAGGATGCTGCGCGTGTCCTGGAACACGTCCTTGATGGCGGCGCAGACGGCGTCGGTGTCGACCACCACGTAGTCGTCGACGAGGGCGCGGGTGATGCGGAAGGTCTCCTCGCCCACCAGCTTGACCGCGGTGCCGTCGGAGAACAGCCCCACGTCGGCCAGCTGCACGCGCCGGCCCTTGCGCACCGACTGCACCATGGCGTCGGAGTCTTCCGCCTGCACGCCGATGACGCGGATTTCAGGCCGCACGGCCTTGATGTAGGCCGCCACACCCGAGATCAGGCCGCCGCCGCCGATGGCCACGAAGACGGCGTCGATCGGCCCCTGGTGCTGGCGCAGGATCTCCATCGCCACCGTGCCTTGACCGGCGATCACGTCCGGGTCGTCGAAGGGGTGCACGAAAGTCAGGCCCTGCGCCTGCTGCAGTGCCAGTGCGTGCGTGTGGGCGTCGCTGTAGCTGTCGCCCTGCAGCACGACCTCTGCGCCCAGCGCATGCACGGCATCGACCTTCAGCCTGGGCGTCGTCACCGGCATCACGATGACGGCCCGGCAGCCCAGCTTCCTGGCCGACAGCGCCACGCCCTGTGCGTGGTTGCCGGCCGAGGCGCAGATGACACCGCGCGCCAGCGCCTCGGCGCCCAGGTGCACCATCTTGTTGTAGGCGCCGCGCAGCTTGAAGCTGAACACCGGCTGCTGGTCTTCGCGCTTGAGCAGCACCTGGTTGCCCAGGCGGCGCGACAGCGTGCGCGCCGGCTCCAGCGCCGTTTCGCGTGCCACGTCGTAGACGCGGGCGGTGAGGATGCGCTTGAGGTAGTCGGCAGCGATGCGCTGCGCCTTGGCGCCCAGTGGCGTGGTAAGCGCCGCGGCTGGCAAGGCCGGCAGCGCCGGGGTCGTTCGGTTGGCGCCTGCGGGCATCGGGCGGGTGGGGTGCGGCTGTGGGAGGCCGCGCATGATAAGCGAGCCCGACACGAGGCCCGGGCGGGCGGCAACCAAGAAAAGGGCCCGGAACCTTGGGGGGCTCCGGGCCAAATCCACCATTGAAGGAGGTGGAGGAGACAATCGCCGGGTGGGGCGTCTCGAACGCTGAATCAGCCACCCACAGACCCAGTCTATCACCCGAATGCTGCAGTGCAATATGCTCCTTGCGCAATGTTTCTGGTGCGACGACTCCAAAAGTGCGACGCGCTGGAAGAGCATGCGCCAACCGAGGGCAGATCGACCATGGAATGCACCATCAACTGGCTGCCGGGCACCGGCATGGGCATGGTTGCCGAAACCGGCAGCGGCCACTTCATCACCATGGATGGCGCCGCCGACGGCGGCGGCCGCAACCTGGCGCCGCGCCCGATGGAAACCGTGCTCGCCGGCACCGGCGGCTGCACGGCCTATGACGTGGTGCTGATCCTCCAGCGCGGCCGGCACGACGTGCGCGGCTGCCAGGTGCGCCTGAAAGCGGAACGGGCAGCGCAGGACCCCAAGGTGTTCACGCGCATCTCGATGCACTTCATCGTCAGCGGCCGCGCCTTGCCGGCGGCCGCCGTCGAGCGCGCCATCGCGCTGTCGCACGAACGCTACTGTTCGGCCAGCATCATGCTGGGCAAGACTGCCGAGATCACGACCAGCTTCGAGATCGTCGAAAGCTGAGCTTGTGACGGTGCGGATCCCGGAACGGGGATCAGATGCGGTGCGCGGTGACCGTCATCACCTTGGCCGCGCCACGCATCAGCCAGCGCACGGGCGCCGGCAGCTCCATCCCGCCGGCGGCCAGCGCATGGTCGGCATGGCGGCGCTCGTCTTCCTTCATGGCCTCGACGATGGCCCGCGAGCGCTCGTCGGCCACCGGCAGCCGGCTCAGGTGCCCGGCCAGATGCGCCTCGACCTGGCGCTCCGTCTCGACGACGAAACCCAGGCTGACGCGGTCGCCCAGGCGCCCGGCCAGCAGGCCGATGCCGAAGGCGCCGGCGTACCACAGCGGGTTGAGGAGGCTGACACGATCGCCCAACTCGGCCAGGCGTTGCTGCGTCCACGCCAGGTGGTCGGTCTCCTCGCGAGCGGCCTGGACCATCTCGTGCTGCAGTGTGTCGCTGCCCGCAGTGAGGGCCTGCGCCTGGTACAGAGCCTGCGCGCAGACCTCGCCGACGTGGTTGACGCGCATCAAGGCGCCGGAAAGGCGCCGTTGCCCGGCGTCCAGATCGTGGTCGGGCACGCGGCCGGCCGGGTTCGGGCGTGCTGCGTGGACGGCGCCAGACACCGTGCGCAGAGCGTTGTCCACACTCACGAGCAGACGATCGGTCAGGTTCATCAGCGTGAAGAATACCCCATCGTGACGGCGTGCCTTTGCTTGCGGCCCGTTGTTGCCTGACAACAGGCAACAGCCTTTTGTGGGGGAAGGCTTGGCAATCGACCGGGGGGTCTGGTGCAATACGGTCAACTTCCGATGAGGATGTTGGCCTGATCAGCCCGACTCTGGGTGATCTCACCGATCGGGACCTCTTTTTCAACCTAGGAGATAGTTGCAATGAAAAAATCTCTGCTCGCCCTGGCAGCGCTGACAGCGTTTGCGGGCGTCGCTTCGGCCCAATCGTCGGTCACCCTGTTCGGCGTCGTCGATGTGAGCATTCGCACGGTGGATAACGACAACGGCAGCCGCACGTCGATGGCCACCGGCGGCAATGCGTCGAACCGCCTCGGTTTCCGCGGCGTCGAGGATCTGGGCGGCGGGCTGCGTGCCGGCTTCTGGATCGAAGGCGACATGACGCCCGACAACGGCACCGCCGGCGGCCAGACCTGGCTGCGACGTTCCACGGTCAGCCTGATGGGCGGCTTCGGTGAACTGCGCCTGGGCCGCGACTACACCCCATCCTTCTGGAACCACGCGGTCTTCGACCCGTTCGGCAACGTCGGCGTCGGCTCACAGCTCAACCTCATCGGTGGTGCGTCCGTCTACAGCACGCTTGTCCGCACCAACAATACGGTCGGCTACTTCCTGCCGGCGATGGGCGGCCTGTATGGCCAGGTCCAGGTCGGCCTCGACGAAGGCGAAGCAGCCGGCAGCGACATCGGATATGTCGGTGGCCGCATCGGTTATGCTGCCGGCCCGGTCAACGTGGCGGTCGCCTATGGCGAGACCAAGCCCCCGCATCCCGCCAGCGGCCCGACCTCGAAGGCCGGCAACGTCGGCGCATCGTTCAACATGGGCTTCATGACGCTGATGGGCCAGTACCACGAGTACAAGGCCGGGTCGAACAAGCTGAACAACTTCCTCGTCGGCGGCACCGTGCCGCTGGGCAAAGGCACGCTGAAGCTCAGCGGCGCGCAAACCGAGATCAAGTTCGCCAGCGGTGCCAAGCCGAAGTCGACGCAGTTTGCCGTGGGCTATGTGTACGACCTGTCGAAGCGCACCGCGCTGTACGCGACCGGTTCGGTCGTCGACAACGACACCGGTCTCGGCTTCGTGGCCGGCGGCGGCGGCAAGGCCCGTGCCCCGGTGACGGGCTTCTCGTCGACCGGTTACGAGTTCGGCGTCCGCCACAGCTTCTGATCGGTTTCCACCGCTCTCCCGAAGGCCGCCTGCGGGCGGCCTTTTTCATGGGCGCGCGCCAACGCCCCGGCCCGTAGCGCGCTCGCATCCGCCAGATCGACTTCGGTGCATACCCGGTGCCTCGGGCATTCCCCTTTGCGCCCGGCATGTGATTTGCGGATCATCCGCAGCTTTGGCCGATATCCGCATCCACCGCGGGCGACACGGCAGCCCCTCCTTCCCCGATGCTCGCATTCATCCTCCGCCGCCTGCTGCAGGCCGTCATCGTGATGCTCACGGTGGCCTTCATCGCCTTCATGCTGTTCCAGTACGTCGGCGACCCGGTGACCAGCCTGCTGGGGCAGGATGCCACGCAGGAGCAACGCGACCAACTGCGCAAGGACCTGGGGCTGGACGAGATCTTCCCGGTGCAGTTCGCGCGCTTCGTCGGCAACGCCGTACAGGGCGAGTTCGGCCTCAGCCTGCGCCAGGGGCGCAAGGTGTCGGCGCTGATCGCCGAACGTTTCCCGGCCACGATGGAACTGGCCACCGCCGCCGCCGTGATCGCACTCGTGGCGGGGGTGCCGCTGGGTGTGTACGCGGCGCTGCGGCGCGGCCGCTTCGGCTCGCAACTGGTGATGACGCTGTCGCTGCTGGGCGTGTCGCTGCCGACCTTCCTGATCGGCATCCTGTTGATCCTGGTGTTCTCGGTGCAACTGCGCTGGCTGCCCAGCTTCGGCCGCGGCGACACGGTGGCGCTCGGGCCATGGACCACCGGGCTGCTGACGGTGGACGGCTGGAAGCACCTGGTGCTGCCGGCGATCACGCTGAGCGTGTTCCAGCTCGCGCTCATCCTGCGGCTCGTGCGCTCCGAGATGCTGGAGGTCTTGCGCACCGACTACGTGAAGTTCGCGCGCGCGCGCGGCCTGCAGGACCGCGCCGTGTACTTCGGCCACGCGCTGAAGAACACGCTGGTGCCGGTGATCACCATCACCGGGCTGCAACTCGGCAGCCTGATCGCCTTTGCCATCATCACCGAGACCGTGTTCCAGTGGCCCGGCATGGGCTTCCTGTTCATCCAGGCGGTGCAGTTCGCCGACGTCCCGGTGATGGCGGCCTACCTGTGCCTGATCGCGCTCATCTTCGTCGTCGTCAACCTCGTCGTCGACCTGCTGTACTTCGCCGTCGACCCGCGGCTGCGCCTGGAAGGCCCGGCGGGTCGGCATTGAGACCATGACCCCTACTGCAGTCTCTGCCACTCCGGGCGCGCTGGCGCGTTTCCTCGACGGCGACGTCTGGCACAGCTTCCGCCACTCGCCGATGGCCATCGTCGCCGCGGTGATCGCGTTCCTGTGCGTGTTCACCTCGGTGTTCGCGCCCTGGGTCTCGCCGCACAACCCCTTCGACCTGGCCACGCTCAACCTGTCCGACGCCCGGCTGCCGCCGGCCTGGATGGACGAAGGCAGCCGGCGCTACCTGCTGGGCACCGACGACCAGGGGCGCGACATCCTGTCGGCGCTGTTCTACGGCGCGCGCATCTCGCTGCTGGTGGGGCTGGCGTCGGTGATCTTGTCGATGATCGTCGGCGTCGGCCTGGGCCTGCTGTCGGGATTCGCCGGCGGCAAGATCGACGCCTTCATCATGCGCGTGTGCGACGTGATGCTGTCGTTCCCGGCGATCCTGATCGCGCTGCTGATCGACGGCGTCGGCAGAGCGATGTTCCCCAACGCCCACGACACGCTGGCCTTCGGCGTGCTGATCATCGCCATCTCGCTGGGCGGCTGGGTACAGTACGCGCGCACGGTGCGCGGCTCGACGATGGTCGAGCGCAACAAGGAATACGTGCAGGCCGCGCGCGTGATCGGCGTCTCGCCCTACCGCATCATGGTCAAGCACGTGCTGCCCAACGTCATGGGGCCGGTGCTGGTGCTGGCCACGATCCAGGTTGCGGCCGCCATCCTCACCGAGGCCACGCTGTCCTTCCTGGGTGTCGGCGTGCCGCCGACATCGCCGTCGCTGGGCACGCTGATCCGCATCGGCAACGACTTCCTGTTCTCGGGCGAATGGTGGATCACGATCTTTCCCGGCGCCATGCTGGTGCTGATCGCGCTGTCCGTGAACCTGCTGGGCGACTGGCTGCGCGACGCGCTCAACCCGCGGTTGCGCTGACGCTCATGGTGGCCCCTCTGCTCGAAGTCAGGAACCTGCGCGTCGAATTCCCGACCCGCCGCGGCACGCTGCTGGCGCTGGACGACATCTCCTTCGACATCGCGCCCGGCGAGATCCTCGGCGTGGTGGGTGAATCGGGCGCCGGCAAGTCGCTCACCGGCGCGGCCATCATCGGCTTGCTCGAGCCGCCGGGGCGCATCGCCGGCGGCGAGATCCGCCTTGCCGGCAAGCGCATCGACAACCTGCCCTACGAACAGATGCGCGCCATCCGCGGGCGCCAGATCGGCGCCATCTTCCAGGACCCGCTGACCTCGCTGAACCCGCTGTACACGATCGGCCGCCAGCTCACCGAGACCATCCAGACGCACCTGCCGGTGAGCTTCGACGAGGCGCGCCAGCGCGCCATCCGGCTGCTGCAGGAGACCGGCATCCAGGCCGCCGAACAGCGCATCGAACAGTACCCGCACCAGTTCAGCGGCGGCATGCGCCAGCGCGTCGTCATCGCGCTGGCACTGGCTGCCGAGCCCAAGCTCATCGTCGCCGACGAACCGACGACGGCGCTGGACGTGTCGGTGCAGGCGCAGATCATTTCGCTGCTCAAGCGGCTGTGCAAGGACCACGGCGCGGCGGTCATGCTGGTCACGCACGACATGGGCGTGATCGCCGAGACCTGCGACCGCGTGGCCGTGCTCTACGCCGGCCGGGTGGCCGAGATCGGACCGGTGGGCGACGTCATCCACCGCCCCAGCCACCCGTACACGACGGGCCTGATGGGCTCGATTCCGGCGATGGACGAAGACCGCGAGCGGCTGCTGCAGATCGACGGTGCGATGCCGCGGCTGAACGCCATCCCCGAGGGCTGCGCCTTCAACCCGCGTTGCCCGCAGGTGATGGATCGTTGCCGGCGCGAGCGCCCGGATCTGTTCGACGCCGGCGCCACGCGAGCGGCGTGCTGGCTGGTGGCGCCAGACAGGGTGAAGTCATGACCGCGCTGGTGGAAGTCCGCGACCTGGTCAAGACCTTCGACGTCTCGGCGCCCTGGCTCAACCGCGTCGTCGAGCGCAAGGCGCGGCAGTTCGTGCACGCCGTGGACGGCGTCTCGTTCACGATCGAGCGCGGCAAGACGCTGGCCCTGGTCGGCGAGTCGGGCTGCGGCAAGAGCACGGTGGCGCGGCTGCTGGTCGGCCTGTACCAGCCGACGCGCGGCGACGTTCGTTTCGACGGCCAGGCCACCGATGCCGCGCGCAACGCCGGCGAATTGCGCACCTTGCGCCGGCGCATGCAGATGATCTTCCAGGACCCGTACGCCAGCCTGAACCCGCGCTGGAAGGTGCTCGACATCGTCGGCGAGCCGCTGCGTGAACACGGCCTCGTTCCCGGGGCACAGGCGCTGCGCGCACGCGTCGGCGAGTTGCTGTTGTCGGTGGGGCTGGCGGCGGCCGATTGCGAGAAGTTCCCGCACCAGTTCTCGGGCGGGCAGCGCCAGCGCATCTCGATCGCCCGCGCGCTGGCCACGCAGCCGGAATTCCTGGTCTGCGACGAACCCACGTCGGCGCTGGACGTGTCGGTGCAGGCGCAGGTGCTCAACATCATGAAGGACCTGCAGCGCGAACGCGGCCTGACCTATCTCTTCATCTCGCACAACCTGGCCGTGGTGCGGCACGTCGCCGACCAGGTGGGTGTGATGTACCTGGGGCGGCTGGTGGAGCTGGCGGGCAAGGCCGAGCTGTTCGCGCACCCGCGCCACCCGTACACGCGCATGCTGCTGGACGCGATCCCAGACATCCACATGAGCGGCCGTTCGCGGACCCCCGTGCAGGGCGAGGTGCCGAACCCGCTGCAGCCGCCATCGGGTTGCGCCTTCCACCCGCGCTGCCCGCATGCCAATGCACGCTGCGCGGCCGAGCGGCCGGCGTTGATGCTGTTCCACGGCGTGCAGGTGGCCTGCCACGCGGTGCAGGAAGGGCGGATCTAGGAGCCTGTCGGCAGCAGGCGCTCGGCGGCGAACAGCGACGCCACGTCCTCGCGTTCGCGTATCAGATGCACCTGCTCGCCATCGAGCATGAGCTCGGCCGCCCGCGGCCGCGTGTTGTAGTTGCTGGCCATGGCCATGCCATAAGCGCCGGCCGACAGCACCGCCAGGATGTCGCCGGGCGCCACCGCCAGCTGGCGGTCGCGCCCCAGCCAGTCGCCCGACTCGCACACCGGGCCCACCACGTCCCAACGCCGCGCCGGCGCGTCGCCCTGCACGCAGGGCTCGATCGCCATCCAGGCGTCGTACATGGCCGGGCGCATGAGGTCGTTCATCGCGGCATCGACGATGCAGAAGTTCTTGCCACTGCCCCCGCCACCGGCGTGCTCATCCGCGCCCGGCTTGAGGTAGAGCACCTCGGTCAGCAGCACCCCGGCATTGCCGACGAGCGAGCGCCCGGGCTCCAGCAGCAGCTCGCGCTGGCCGTGGCCGCGGGCATCCAGCCGCTGCAGCAGGCGCGCCACGAGTTCGTCGGCGCGTGGCGGCTGTTCGTCGGTGTAGGTGATGCCCAGGCCGCCGCCGATGTCGACATGGTGGATGGCGATGCCCGCGGCCTGCACGGCCTCGACGAGGTCGAGCACGCGGTCGAGCGCGTCGAGGTAGGGCTCGAGCTGCGTGATCTGCGATCCGATGTGGCAGGCTATGCCCACCACTTGCAGCCCGGGCAGCGAGGCCGCGTGGCGGTAGGCGGCGAGCGCCTGGCCATGCGCTATGCCGAACTTGTTGTCCTTCAGGCCGGTGGAGATGTAAGGGTGGGTGCCGGCGTCGACATCCGGATTCACGCGCAAGCTCACCGGCGCGCGCCGCCCCAGCGCCAGCGCTTCTTCGTTGAGGTGGTCGAGCTCGGCCACACTCTCGACGTTGAAACAGCGCACGCCGGCGTGCAGCGCCTGCCGCATCTCGGTGCGCGTCTTGCCCACGCCGGAGAAGACCACACGCGCGGCATCGCCGCCGGCGGCCAGTACGCGCGCGAGTTCGCCGCCGGAGACGATGTCGAAGCCGCAGCCGGCCTGGGCGAAGGTCTGCAGCACGGCGAGGCTGGAATTGGCCTTCATCGCGTAGCACACCAGGTGCGGCCGGCCACGCAGCGCCCGCTGGTAGGTCTCGAGCGCGGCGAGCATGGCGCGGCGGGAGTACACGTACAGCGGTGTGCCGTGGCGCCGCGCCAGGTCGGCCAGGGCGTGGCCCTCCAGCCGCAGCACGGCCCCGTCGCGTGCCAGGAACGGGGTGCCGGGCAGCGTCACTTCGCAGGCGCCGAAGCGGCGGCGGGCGCCGCCGCAGCGGCCGGCAGCGTGAGCGGCCCCTTCTGGCCGCAGCCGGCGAGCAGCGAGCCGCTGCCCCATGCCAGCAGGGTGGTCACCGCCACCACCGCTACACTCGATTTCGTCGCCATTCGCATGCAAGGATTCTAATGAGCACGGCCCCCGCCACGCCTGCGCTGAGCGACGCCGACTACAACCGCGAGACCGCGGCGCTGCTGTCGCGCATCGAAGCCACCACCGACCGCTGGCTGGACGCAGACGTCGTCGACATCGACACCCAGCGCACCGGCGGCCTGCTGGAGTTGAGCTTCGCCGACGGCGGCAAGATCGTCGTCAACACCCAGCCGCCGCTGCACGAGGTCTGGCTGGCGGCGCGCGCCGGCGGCTACCACTACCGCTGGGTGGATGGCCACTGGCTCGACACGCGCGACGGCAGCGAGTTCTACGCCGCGCTGTCGCAGCATGCCAGCCAGCAGGCCGGCAAGGTGCTGCAGTTCTGACGATCAGCGCCGGAACAGGTCGAGGATGCTGCGGCGCTCTTCGGTCGTGGGCGGCTCGGGGATCTTGTCGGCCAGGCCCACGCTTCGCACGCCGCGGCCCTGCGTGAACTCCTCGTACGTCCAGTAGCCGGCAGACTGCAGCACGCCTTCGGGCGGCGACAGTTCCTGCACCGGCACGTCCTTGAGGGCATGCTGCATCAGTTCGATCCACACCGGCAGCGCCAGACCGCCACCGGTCTCGCGGTCGCCCAGCTTGCGCGGGTTGTCGTAGCCGATCCACACCACCGCCGCCAGCGTCGGCTGGAAGCCGGCAAACCAGGCGTCCATGGCGTCGTTGGTGGTGCCGGTCTTGCCGTAGAGGTCGGTCCGCTTGAGCGTGGCCTGCGCGCGCGCGGCTGTACCGCTGCGCGTCACCTCCTGCAGCAGCGTGCTCATCACGAAGGCGTTGCGCGCCGGCAGCGTGCGCATCGAAGGGTCCAGCTGCAGTGGCTTGCGCTCGAGCAGGACCCGGCCCTTGTTGTCGGTGACGCGATCGATCAACACCGGCGGCAGCCAGTGGCCGCCGTTGGCGAACACGCTGTAGGCGGTGACCATCTGCATCGGGGTGACCGAACCGGCACCCAGCGCCATCGGCAGGTAGGCCGGATGCTTGGCGGCCTCGAAACCGAAGCTCTGCAGCCACTCCTGCGTGAACCCGACACCCGTGCCCTGCAACACGCGGATGGAGACCATGTTCTTGGACTTGGCCAGCGCCGCGTGCAGCGGCATCGGGCCCTCGAACTTGCCGTCGTAGTTCCTCGGCTCCCAGGGCTGGCTGCCGGTTTCGCTGGCGTCGAAGAACAGCGGCGCATCGTTGACCACGGTGCCCGGCGTGAAGCCCTTTTCCAGTGCCGCCGAGTAGATGAAGGGCTTGAAAGCCGACCCCGGCTGCCGCCAGGCCTGGGTGACGTGGTTGAACTTGCTCTTGCCGAAGTCGAAGCCGCCGACCAGCGCACGGATGGCACCGCTGCGCGGGTCCATCGCCACCACCGCACCCTCGACCTCCGGCAACTGGGTCAACAACCAGTCGCCCTTGGCGTTCTTCATCACCCGTACCACGGCGCCGCGTCGGATCTGCACCTTGGCGGGAGCCTTGGTCGACAACCCCGAGGCGACCGGCCGCAGCCCATCGCCGGTGACGTTGATGGTGTCGCCCGACTGCAGCATGGCCACCACGCGCCGCGGTGCGGCCTCCAGCACCACGGCGGCGCGCAACTCGCCGTTGTCCGGGTAGTCGTTCAGGGCCTCGGCGACGCGGCCATCGATCATTGCGGCGTCGGCGGGCAAGTCGACATAGGCCTCGGGCCCGCGATAGTGCTGGCGCAGTTCGTAGTCCATCAGCCCCCTGCGCAGCGCCCGGTAGGCCACCAACTGGTCGACGGCTTTCACCGTCAGGAAGACGTTCAGGCCGCGGGTGTAGGCTTCCTCGCCGTACTGCGTGTAGACGAGTTGGCGCGCCGTTTCGGCCGCGTACTCGGCGTGCACGGCGCTTTCGGACTGCGTGCGATAGCGCAGCACCTGCAGCAGCGCCTCGTCGTGCTGGGCTTCGGTGATGAAGCCGGTCTCGAACATGCGGTCGATGATGTAGCGCTGGCGCTGCGTCGCACGCTTGGGGTTGGCGATCGGGTTGTAGGCCGAAGGCGCCTTGGGCAGGCCGGCGAGCATGGCCGCCTCGGCCACCGTCACGTCCTTGAGTTTCTTGCCGAAGTAGATCTCGGCCGCCGCCGCGAAGCCGTGCGCCCGCTGGCCGAGGAAGATCTGGTTCATGTACAGCTCGAGGATCTGGTCCTTGGACAACAGGCGCTCGACCTTCAGCGCCAGCAGGATCTCGTAGATCTTGCGCGTGAAGGTCTTCTCGGTGCTGAGGTAGAAGTTGCGCGCCACCTGCATCGTGATCGTGCTGGCGCCTTCGCTGCGGGCGTCGCGCAGGTTGGCCAGCGCGGCGCGCGCCACCCCCTTGTAGTCGACGCCGCCATGTTGGTAGAAGCGCGCATCCTCGGCGGCCAGTACGGCGTCCTTCATGACCTGCGGCATCTGCGCGATGGGCACGAAGTTGCGCCGTTCGTCGCCGAACTCGCCGAGCTGGATGCCGTCGGCCGAAAACACGCGCAGCGGCAGCTTGGGCCGGTAGTCGATGAGGCTGTTGATGCCGGGCAGGTTCGGATACGCCACCGCCAGCGCCAGGCCCACCAGCAGCAGCACGGTCGCGATCCCTGCCGCGGCCAGCCCCGAGGCCCAGGCCAGGCCACGAAGCACGACGCCACCCCAGCCGGCAGGCCGGCTCTTGTGGGCAGGAAGGGCTGAAGAAAGGGGCTCGGACTCGCTCTGGGCCATGAAGATCCCGGGATCCGGGTCGAAGGATTATAGGAAGGGGCCGCCGCAGGGCCGCCACATGCCGGCAGGTGGGTCGCAGCACCCCGTTCGTGAGATTGTCCACAGTGCTGGCCAACGCGCGGCGGTTGATCCTGAGGCCCGCTTGCCGCTTGTTTCAACCGCACTGCAAAGCGTCAACCTCGAGCAACGAAACAGGGGGTACTCAGCCGGCTTTTTACTTTGGTGCACAAGGGCTTTACTGCTAGCATTGAAGTAACTTCTTAACAAGCAGGGGAGCCTTGTCGCGTTGCAGTTGTGGCCGGGTCACGTGGCTGGGGAGTACTTAACTTGGGTTTTCTGGATGTTCTGCTGGGTCGTAAACACCCACCCATGATCGGGCTGGATATCAGTTCGTCCAGCGTGAAGCTGGTCGAACTCGGTCAAACCGCGGCCGGCGAGTATGTGCTCGAGCGTTTCGCGTCCGAACCGTTCGAGAAGGGCTGGATCACCGACGGCCAGATCGAGAAGTTCGACGAGGTCGCCGCCGCTGTCAGGCGCGTCGTGGTCAAGAGCGGCACCAGGAGCAAGCAGGTCGTGATGGCCATGCCGCAGTCGGCCGTCATCACCAAGAAGATCATGCTGCCCGCCGGCCTGCGCGAAGAGGAGATGGAACTGCAGGTCGAGAGCGAGGCCAACCAGTACATCCCGTTCTCACTCGACGAGGTCAGCCTCGACTTCTGCGTCATCGGTCCCAGCCCCACCTCCGCCGGTGACGTGGAGGTTCTGATTGCCGCCAGCCGCAAGGATCGCGTGCAGGACCGCCAGGGTCTGGCCGAGGCCGCGGGCCTGAAGCCGGCGGTGCTGGACATCGAGTCGCACGCCTCGCGCATGGCCATGGGTCGTGTCGTTGCCGCGTTGCCCAACGAAGGCCGGGACGCCCTGGTGGCGCTGTTCGAGATCGGCGCCGACACCACCAGCCTCAAGGTGCTGCGCGACGACGAGATGCTGTATGACCGCGACCAGGCCTTCGGCGGCTCGCAACTCACGCAACTCATCAGCCGCCAGTACGGTTTCTCGTTCGAGGAGGCCGAGGCCAAGAAGCTCAGCGGCGACCTGCCCGAAGACTACGAGGCGGCCATCCTGGCGCCCTTCGTCGACAGCCTGTCGCAGGAGATCGGGCGCGCGCTGCAGTACTTCTTCACCAGCACGCCGCACCACAAGGTGCACTACGTCATGCTGGCCGGCGGCACCGCCACGCTGCCGGGGCTGAAGGATCGCGTCACCGACCTCACCGGCTTTGCCTCCAGTGTCGTCAACCCCTTCGACCACATGCAACTCGGTTCGGCGGTGCGCGAAAGCCGCGTGCGCCGCGAGGCGCCGTCCTACCTCACCGCCTGTGGCCTGGCGATGCGGAGGTTCATGCTGTGATCCTCATCAACCTGCTGCCGCACCGCGAAGAAAGGCGCCGCCAGCGCAAACGGGCGTTTTTTGTCGGCCTGGGCGCCTGCGCCGTGGCCGGTGCCGCCGTCGTCGGCCTGTGGTTTTCGGTGCTGCAGCAGATGACTGCAGCGCAGCAGTCGCGCAACGACTTCCTGACTGCCGAGATCGCCAGGCTCGACGTCCAGATCAAGGACATCGCCACCCTGCGCACCGAGATCGAGGCGCTGAAGGCGCGCCAGAAGGCCGTCGAAGACCTGCAGACCGACCGCAACGTGCCCGTGCACCTGCTCAACGAACTCGTCAAGCAGACGCCCGAAGGGGTGTACTTCACCGCCATCAAGCAGAACGCGCAGGTGGTGACCATCAACGGCGTGGCGCAGACCAACGAACGCGTCTCGGAGCTGCTGCGCAACACCCTGTACAACTCCGCATGGCTGGAAAGGCCCGAGCTGGTGGAAATCAAGGCCGTGACCGCGACCACCGCCAACCGCGAGCAGCGCCGACTGTTCGAATTCTCGATGCGCGTGACGCTCAAGCGCCCTCAGGCGATCGCCGCCTCGGGCGCCGCCTCTGGCGCCGCGCCGCGGCCGGCGGCAGCGCCTGCCAAGACCACCTGAGGGCGACATGGCCAAGGCATCGACCATCAACTTCGACGTCGGCACCCTGCTCGGCCAGGCGACGGCGCAGTTCCGCAACCTCAACACCAACGAGCCCGGCCAGTGGCCGCTGCTGCCCAAGGCCGCGGCGTGGCTGGCGGCAGCGCTGGCAGTGGTGGTGGCTGGCTGGTTCCTGCTGCTGACCGACGCCACCGACGAGCTCGAGGCGGCGCGCCAGCAGGAACCCCAGTTGCAGGCCCGCTATCGCGACCGGCTGGCCCAGGCCGTGAACCTGGGTGAACTGCGCAAGCAGAAGCTGCAGGTGCAGGAATACGTCATGCAACTCGAGAAGCAGTTGCCCGGCAAGGCCGAGATGGATGCGCTGCTGTCCGACATCAACCAGGCCGGCCTCGGCCGCGGGCTGCAGTTCGAGCTCTTCCGCCCGGGCCAGGTGCAGGTCAAGGACTATTACGCCGAGCTGCCCATCGCCATCCGCGTCAGCGGCCGCTACCACGACATCGGCTCGTTTGCCGCCGACGTGGCCAACCTGTCGCGCATCGTCACGCTGCAGAACATCAGCATCGCACCGGTGCAGGCCCGCGACGGCAGCAGCACGCTGGCGATGGACGCCACCGCGCGCACCTACCGCTACCTCGACGAGAACGAGGTCGCCGAGCAACGCAAGGCCGCTGCCGCCGCCAAGTCAGCGGGGGCCAGGAAGTGAGGGCCCTGCCCTGGGCTGCAGCCGTCCTGGCCACTGCCGTGCTGGCCGGCTGCAGCGCCGACCACGACCAGTTGCGCGAATGGATGGAGCGCGAACGTCGCGAGGTCAAGCCCAACGTGCCGCCGCTGCAGTCGCCCAAGCAATTCAACCCCGAGCCCTACAGCTCGGCACAGTCGGTAGACCCGTTCAGCACCCAGAAGCTCACCGTCGCCCTCAAGCAGGAGGCGCGGCAGCCGAATTCGGCGCTGGCGTCGGAGCTGAACCGGCGCAAGGAGCCGCTGGAGGCCTACCCGCTGGACAGCATGAGCATGGTCGGCAGCGTCACCAAACAGGGCCGGCCCTTTGCGCTGCTGCGGGTGGACAACCTGCTCTACCAGGTCAAGGTGGGCGACTACCTGGGCCAGAACTACGGCCGCATCACACGCATCGGCGAAACCGAGATCGCGCTGCGCGAGATCGTGCAGGACGCCGCCGGCGAATGGATCGAGCGCCCAGGAACGTTGCAGTTGCAGGAGAAGGCGCGATGAGGACGAGCCTGCGCACGGCCGCCCGAAGCTGGCTCACGCCCCCCCGGGGGGAGGGCGCCATGGGCGCCTTCGGGGGCCAACAAGTTACCCAGGAGACCCCCACCATGTTTCACTGGCGAGCCGCACTTGCCGCCCTGGCCACCGTGGCCGCCGCCGCCGCACCTTGTGCCGCCTGGGCGCAGAACGTCATCCAGTCGATCACGAGCAGCCAGCAGGCCGGCACCGAAGTCGTCCGCATCGAGTTATCCGAGCCCCTGGCTGCCGTTCCCGCCGGCTTTTCGGTGCAGGCGCCGCCACGCATCGCCATCGACCTGCCCGGTGTCGGCAACGCCATCGGGCGCAACAACGTCGAAGTCAACCAGGGCAACCTGCGTTCGGTGAGCGTGGCCCAGGGCGGCGACCGCACGCGGCTGGTGCTCAACCTCAAGCAGGCCTCGGGCTACCGTGCCCAGCTGCAGGGCAAGACACTGCTGGTGGTGCTGGACGTTTCGGGCTCGCCGCTGGCCGCCGCCGCGCCCGCGGCCGAGCAACAGCCGGCGACCTTCGCCCCGGCGCAGAACATCGTCTCGCAGGCATTGCGCGACATCGACTTCCGCCGCGGTGCCGACGGCGCCGGCCGCGTCATCGTCAGCCTGCCCAGCACGCAGGTCGGGGTCGACATCCGCCAGCAGGGCCAGAGCCTGGTGGTGGAGTTCCTGCGCTCGACGCTGCCCGACACCTTGCGCCGGCGGCTGGACGTCTCCGACTTCGGCACCCCGGTGCGCAGCATCGCCACCTTCCAGAGCGGCGACCGCGTGCGCATGGTGGTCGACCCCATCGGCGCCTGGGAGCACAGCGCCTACCAAAGCGACAACCAGTTCGTGCTCGAGGTGCGGCCGCTCAAGATCGACCCCAACAAGCTCACCCAGGGCCCCGGCTTCCAGGGCGAGAAGCTGAGCCTGAACTTCCAGAACATCGAGGTGCGCGCGCTGTTGCAGGTGATCGCCGACTTCACCAACTTCAACGTCGTCACCAGCGACACCGTCACCGGCACCGTGACGCTGCGCCTGAAGGACGTGCCCTGGGACCAGGCGCTGGACATCATCATGCAGAGCAAGGGCCTGGGCGTGCGCAAGAACGGCAACGTGCTGTGGATCGCGCCCAAGGACGAACTCGCCGCCAAGGAGCAGGTCGACCTGGAAGCCAAGAAGAAGGTGGCCGAACTCGAGCCCTTGCGCACGCAGTCGTTCCAGCTCAACTACACCAAGAGCGAAGACGTCGCCAAGAGCCTGACCGGGCAGGCGCTCGGCCAGAGCGGCGGCGCCGGCAGCCAGAACACGCGCCTGTTGTCGCCACGCGGCAGCGTGCTCTTCGAAGGCCGCACCAACCAGCTCTTCGTCACCGACATCCCGAGCAAGCTCGAGGAAATCCAGACGCTGATCGCCAAGATCGACATCCCGGTGCGCCAGGTGCTGATCGAAGCGCGCATCGTCGAGGCCGACGACACCTTCGGTCGTTCGCTGGGCATCCGGCTCGGCGGCAACGACCGCCGCGGCATCCAGGGCGGCACGCCGGGCTGGGGGGTGGGCGGTGACAACCGCATCACCGTCGGCGGCAACTACAACGCCATCGGCTCGACGACGCTGCAAGGTCAGCCGTACAGCTATGGCGACACGCCCTTCGTCAGCCTGCCGGCCAACACCAGCAGCTTCGCCACGGCATCGGCGGCGACCTTCGCGCTGTCGCTGTTCGGCGCCACCGCCAACCGCTTCCTCAACCTCGAACTCTCCGCGCTGGAAGCCGAAGGCCGGGGCAACATCATCTCGAGCCCGCGCGTCATCACCGCCGACCAGAAGAAGGCGAGCATCGAGCAAGGCGAGGAACTCCCCTACCAGCAGGCCACTTCCAGCGGCGCCACCTCGGTGGCATTCAAGAAGGCCAGCCTGCGCATGGAGGTCACGCCCCAGATCACGCCTGAAGGCAACGTCATCCTGACACTGGAAGTCAGCAAGGACAGTCGCGGCGCAGCGACACCGGCCGGGCCCGCCATCAACACGAAGAAGGTCAACACCGAAGTGCTGGTCGAGAACGGCGGCACCGTCGTCATCGGCGGCATCTTCACGCAGGACGAGCGCAACGAAGTCAACAAGGTGCCGCTGCTGGGCGACATCCCGGTGCTCGGGCTGCTGTTCCAGAACCGGGTTCGGAGCACGAGCAAGACCGAACTGCTCATCTTCATCACCCCCAAGATCGTGACCGACCGTTCGGCGGCACGCTGACGACTCGCCGCGGCGGGCAAGTGCCCGCCGCTGGCCACGCGCCCGCACTGCCACCCTTCGGCCTCGCCCCAGGAAACCCGACTATGACGATGCTTCAACGCTTGCTTTCGATGATGGCCCTGCTGATGCTGGCCGCTTGCGGGGGCGGCGGCGGGTCAGCCGGAACGTCGTCGTTCGGCGGCGGCAGCATCGACCCGGGCGCGAGCCCGTCCGCAACGGATCTCGTCCTGGTCCTCAGTGCCAACGGCGTGTCGAACGACGGAACCCAGACGGTGTTGGCGACTGCCACCGCCATCGACAGCAGCCGCAACACAGTGCCGGGGGTACCGGTCAGCTTCAGTGTCGACAACGACGGCGTCGTCACACCCGGCGCAACCACCACCGACGCCAGCGGAAAGGTGACTGCGACGGTGGGCATCGGCTCGGATCGAAGCAACCGTACGATCACCGTCACGGCCACCAGCGGCAACCTGATCAAGACGGCGCCGCTGCAGGTCCAGGACACGGGCGGTGGCGTGCCGGCCATGGAGATCACCCTCAGCAGGAGTTCGATCAGTTCGGCCAATCCGGCCATCGTCACGGCCGTGTTGAAGGACGCCGCCGGCAAAGGCGTGGGTGGCCAGGTCATCAGCTTCGATGTTCAGCGCGGATTGGCGGTACCCAATGTCGCCACGGCCCTGACCGACGCCGCCGGGCAGGCCGTGGTGATCCTGTCGCCCACCAGCACGACCGGCGCCGGGGCCGACGTCGTCACGGCCAGTGCGTCCTTCGGCGGCACCACGGTCTCACGCGACGCCGGCTTCACGGTGCAGGCGACCAGCGTCACCATCAGTGCGTTCGATCCCGTCACACCGTCGATCGGCGCTTACGGCCAGACCAGCTTCACCTTGGTCCTGGACGGTGCCAGCGTCGGAGCGCCGGTCCAGGTCAGCGTGTCGTCGGCATGCGTGTCGGCAGGAAAGGCCACACTGTCGCCGAGCCGATTCACCGCCACCACGACCACCGTTACTCTGCAGTACCGTGACAACGGGTGTGGCGCCATCCAGGCCTCGGACACCCTGCAAGCGGTGATCGATGGTACGGCCAACTCGCGCACGGCAACGCTGAACATCGCTTCGCCAGCCGTCGCCAGTCTCGCCTTCATCTCGTCTGCACCCGAGACGATCTTCCTGCGCGGATCGGGGTTCACCGAGGCATCGATCGTCACCTTCGAGGTGCGCGACGCCAATGGCAGCGCGCTGCCCAACGTCAACGTCGCCATGCGCTTGCTCACGCTCACCGGCGGCGTCACCATGGAAGGGGGCACGGCAGAGGTGGTGCGCGCGTCCGACGCACTCGGCCGCGTCACCGTGCGCGTGAACTCGGGCACGCTGCCGACGCCGGTGCGCGTGGTGGCCACGTTGGTCGGCTCGACGATCTCCACGGTCTCCAGCAACCTCAGCGTCGCCGTGGGCCTGCCCTCGCAGCTCAACTTCTCGCTCTCGCAGGGAACGAAGAACATCGAAGGCTACGACTTCGACGGTACGCCCAATACCTACCAGATCATCGCCGCCGATCGCAGCGGCAACCCCGTGCCCACGGGCACCTCGATCAACTTCGTCACCGAGGGCGGCCAGATCGAAGCGATCAAGCAGACCCAACTTGTCAGCGGCATCGCGCGCACGACGGCCAACTTCGTGTCCTCCGAACCGCGGCCGGTGGACGGGCGGGTGACGATCACCGCCTATGCCCTGGGCGAGGAGTCGTTCCTCGACCTCAACGGCAACAACGTGCGCGACGCGCTGGAGCCGTTCCAGGACCTGGGCAACATCTTCAAGGACCGCAACTTCGACGGCAACTACGACGACGTGGAGGACGAATTCGTGCCTCTGGCAGTGAACAACGCGTCGGCCTGCGCTGCGCCGGGAAACAGCCTGCTATCGCGCGACGCCAGCATCCCCAGCATGCCGGACACCTGCGACGGCGTCTGGAGCGGCGCCGGCCAGGTCTACGTGCGGCGCGCCACCGAGACCGTGCTGTCGACATCGGCCGCGCGACCGCTATGGGCCAACACGCGTGGTCTTGCAACCAACGGCGAGAGCGGGCCTATCTGCGCCTCGGGCCTGGAGATGCAGGTTGGCCCGCTGCCCACCCAGACGGCGTTGTTCACGCCGGTGCAGGACGACACCTGGTACGGCGGCATCACGGAGACCTTGAGCTTCTTTGTCGCTGACGCCAATCCGGGCAGCGTGGACAAGAGCCTGCGTCCGCGACTGAACCCCATGGCCGCCGGTACGGTGATCACCGCAACCACGCCCACTGCCGGACTCACGGTCAGCGTCGGCAGCGGCACACCGGTGCCCAGCACGACCGAGCGCACCACCACCTCCGTTGTCTACAACTTCAGCGACCTCGAGGTTTTTTCCGGCGTGGTGTTCGTGAACTTCCGCTCACCCCTTGGCGTGAACTCGGGGGTCACAGTGAATGTCGAGCGCGCTGCGCGGCCGACGGTCTGCCCCTAGTAGGACCGGAACGACACGACGACGAAAGCTGCTTACGGCGGGAGCAACCCGCGACGGGCGAGCCGTCTAAGCTCGACGTGCGGCCTCGGCCATCGGGCGTTTGCCCTCGCCGTCAGTGGCGTGACCTGCGCACCAGGGCGCCGACATCGAGGATCAATGCGACGCGGCCGTCGCCCATGATCGTGGCGCCCGAGACGTCGTCGACGCGACGGTAGTTCGATTCGAGGTTCTTCACCACCACCTGCTGCTGGCCCAGCAGCGCATCGAC
>JAUXVE010000119.1 GCA_030680415.1 Rubrivivax sp. | reverse complement strand
AGTTCGGCGGGCCGGGTGTCCTCGAACATCGCGCCGCCCGTGTCAGTGCAGCGTCGGCTGGCGCAGCGAGAGCCGGCTCTCGAGGTCCTGCAACCAGGGTTCCGCGAGGTGCCGGATCTCGGCGTCGTTGACGAGGATGCGTTGCATGATGCGCGACTTGGCCTTCGCGGTCTCCGCATCCAGCGCCGCATGGCGCGCGGCGTTCTTCAGCTGGCTGATCAGCAGCACGCAGGCGCCTTCCAGCTTGACGACCTGGTCCCAGTTGCCACAGCGCGCGGCCGAGAGCATGTCGGCGCTGGCCCGTTCGATCGCTTCGTAGTAGTTCATCAATTCGGGGTGCATCGGAAGGGCCCTGTGCGATGAGGTCGTGAAGTGGCGTTCAGGCGCCATGGCGTGCGTCGACGGCGGGGCGGATCGAAGTCCAGGCCTCGCGCACCGGCGTCATCAGCGCGGCGCATTCGTCGAGCGCGCGTTCGTCGTTCTTCAGGTTGGCCTGCGTCAGGCGCGCCGCGACGTAGGCGTACAGATCGTGCAGGTCGCGCGCGAGGGGACCCCCCTGCCGCAGGTCGAGCGCCGAGCGCAGGCCTTCGTCGACGATGCGCACGGCCCGGCCGATGGCGCGCCCCTTGGCTTCGATGTCGCGGGCACGCAAGGCGCCGCGGGCATGCGCCAGCGATTCGAACAGGCCGTCGAACAGCATCGTCACCATCTGGTGCGGCGAAGCGTCGCCGTGCAGCTGGCTGTCCAGATTGACCTGCTGGTACATGCCGCAGTGCCGTGCGGCGCTGCTCTGGAGGGAAGCGGGGCTCGAGAACATGGGTGTGCGCGCTGTGCGTTGGTGGTGGGCTTGCCTACATATCGGCCGGCCGGGTGGGCAGCTTAAGTGCGGGGATGAGCGGAGCTACACCGCTTGCACGACGCCCAGGGCGCTCGCGGGCGCCGCCCGGTCGCGAAGGAGACCGGCTCTCAGCCAGTATCTGCGGGTATGGCCCGTTGGCTCGGCGTGCACAGTTCGAGCCATGCTGAAGCGATTCGTGCGCCGCCCCGGCAACCAACGATGCACGCAGTGAGCGCACGGCTTGCCCTGATCGTCATCGCCCGCGATGAAGCGCCCCGCATCGAACGCCTGTTGCGCAGCGTGGCCCCGTTCGTCGACGCGATGCACGTGCTCGACACCGCTTCTCGCGACGCCACCGCAGCGCCGGCGCGGCGGCCACGAGCTGGCTCAGCCGCGTGTTTCCGGGCCTGCTGCGCTACACCGGCCGCATCCACGAACAGGTGAGTCATTCGCTGCCCGTACGCCGCTCGGCCGTGCGCATCGGGCACGACGGTTGGCTGCCGGCCCGGCTGGCCGCCAAACGGGGCCGCAACCGGACGCTGCCCACACAGGCGGTCGCCGAGCAACCCGCCGACGCCTACCTCTGGTACCAGCTGGGCAAGGACTGCAGCGTCTACGACGACCATGCCGACGCCGAGGCGGCTTTCGCGCGTGCCGCAGCCCTGTCACGCCAGACATTTCCCTGGTGGCCCGATCTCGTCGTGCGCCGGCTGTTTGCACTCAAGCGGCTCCAGCGTCATGGCCAGGCCATGGACCTGGCCGCTGCCGAGCGCGGGCGCTGCGCCGAGGTGCCGGACTTCTTCTTCGCCGTCGGCGACCTGCTGCTCGACCTGGCCGCCGAGCAGCCGCAGCACGCCGACGTGTTGCTGCCCATGAGCGAAGACGCGTGGCGGCGCTGTCTGGCGCCGGGCGAGCGCCCTGAACTGCCTGAAACGGTGCCCGGGCGCGGCAGCTGACTGGCCGCGCCCATCTGCCGGCTGACCGACTGTACGACCCTTGAGTGCCGGCGTGCTGGTGCTGCGCCCCACAGGCGCGCGTCCCGCGTGGGGTCAGCGGTAGTTTCGGCTGTTGTTCAGCATCTCGACCTGCTGCGTGACGTACGTGCTCAGGCCGTTGAGCTGCGCCATCTTCACGTCGAGCGCGGTGTATTGCGCGCGCAGGCGCGCTTCGACCATCGTCATGCGGTCACTGAACCGCTCCTGCTCGGTCCGGTTGCGCGACAGCCGCTGCTTCAGGCCTTCCTCGCGCGATGCAAGAGAGCCGCCGGTGCCGGCGTTCGAATCGGCGAGCACATCGAAGCGGCGCGCGATGCCCACGGCCAAGGGGTCGCCGCCACCGTCGGCGCCGAACAGCTTGGCCAGTTCCGGCAGCTGGGTCAAGGCGTCGGTGAGTTTGGTGTCGTCGACCTTCAGCGAGCCGTCGCGCTGCAGCGCGATGCCGACAGAAGACAGGGTGCCGAACACCGACGATGCGCTGGACTGCGTTGCGACGAGGGCGCGCAGTTGCCCCTGCAGGCTCACGGCGATGCGGTCGCCCTGCAACGTGGCCGATGTCTTGGTGTCGGCGTTGTAGCGCGTCTGGTCGGAAAGATACTTGTTCGCTTCGTTGTAGGCGCTGACGAACTGCTGGATCAGCGTCTTCATCGCGGCGGTGTCGGGCCCGACGCTCACGTCGACCGTGCCGGTCGTGGTCTTGGCCACCTGTACCGTGACGCCGTCGATGAGGTCGTCCAGGGTATTCGATGCCGATGACACCGGTGCGCCGTTGACGCTGCCGACGAGGTCGACCGCGCGCTGGTTGCCGCTGGCCGGTGCGCCGGCCGGCGGGTCGAAGGCCAGGCGCGACAGGCCGTTGTCGTCGAGGGGGTTCGCATCGTCGTCGGCGGCCGTGATGCGGAACCCGCTCTCGGCGCCGGTGGCGGTCGAACGCAGCACCAGGCGCGAGCCCTGGCTGTCGTTGAGGATGGCCGCGGTGATGCCGGCGTCGGCGGCGTTGATCTTGTCGCGGATGCCGGCCAGGGTGTCCTCGCCGCTGCCGATGGTGATCGTTGCACTGTTCGCGGGGGCCGTCGGCGTGAAGGCGGCGAAGCCGTCGCTCCAGCTGCCGAACTCGATCGTCAGCGTGCCGGTGCCGACGTTGGCACTGGCCGCGGGCAGCGCGGTGGTGGCGATCGACTGCGCGCGCGCGAGCTGGCTGACTTCGATCTGCAGGTTCACCGGCGCAGCGCCGTCGCTCGACGTGACCGTCAGCGCAGCGGTGTCGCTGGACGTGGGCTTGGTCTTCGTCCAGGTCGCCGCGGCGGCCAGCTTCTCGGCGGCGTCGCCGAGGGCCGCGATGCGCGACTTCAGCGCGCCATAGCTGGACAGCTGGGTCTGGGTCGTGCTCGCGGTCTGCTGCAGGCGGTTCAGCGGCCGGTTCTCGATCGCCATCAACTGCGTGATGATCGAGTTGACGTCGAGGCCGCTGCCTACGCCCGCGGATTGAATGGCCATGCCGAACTCCCAGTCTCAACGGCTTATCGGCAGACGGGCCGGGTTCTTGATCCGCGCCGCGACGCCTTGCGGCAGCCACGGCCAGGCGAGCGCCATTGCTCAGCGTTGCAGCAGTTGCAGCACTTGTTGCGGCAACTGATTGGCCTGCGCGACCATCGCGGTGCCGGCCTGCTGCAGGATCTGGGCGCGCGACAGGTTGGCGGTTTCGGCAGCGAAGTCGGCGTCCATGATGCGGCCGCGCGCCGCCGACAGGTTCTCGGCCGTGACCTGGATGTTGGCGATCGCGTTCTCGAAGCGGCTCTGCACCGCACCCAGGGTGCCGCGGGCGGAGTTGATGGACTCCAGCGCGGTGTCGATGGCGGAGAGGGCGAAGGCGGCCGCATCGGCGGTGGCGATCGTCAGGTTGGCGATGCCGGTCTCGGTGGTGCCGGGAATGACCGTGCCGTTGGTCGTGCCGGCCGAGACGCCCGACACGTTGGTCAGGTTGGCGAGCACCAGTGTGGCATCGGTCGAGGTGATTGCACCGCCGGCGGTCATCGTCACGTTGGCCAGTTCGGTCGGGTTGGCGGTCTTTGCCGCGTCGAAGGCTGCCTTGAAGGCCACGGCGGCGGCAGGCGCATCGGCCGCGCCGGCGGCGGTGGAGATCGTGACGCCGTTGATGTCGATCGACATGCCGGTGGCAAAGGCGGTCGCGGTGGCGGCGCTGAGCGTCTGCGTGTAGGTGTCGGGTGCTGTCTGCAGCGTGCCCAGTGCATCGAGGTCGGCGTCGACGATGGCCGACAACACGATCGTCTCGCCTGCATTGGCGCCGATCTGGAAGTTCTGCGCCGTGAACGAACCGTCGAGCAGCTTGGTGGCGTTGAAGCTCGTGGTGGTAGCGATGCGCTGGATCTCTTCCTTGAGCTGCACCACCTCGGCCTGCAACGCCGCTCGGTCGCTGGTGCTGTTGGTCGCGTTGGCCGACTGCACTGCCAGTTCGCGCATGCGCTGCAGCATGTCGCCGACCTTGCCCAGCGCGCCCTCGGCGGTCTGCGCCAGCGAGATGCCGTCGTTGGCGTTGCGGGCCGCGACGTTGAGGCCGCGCACCTGGGTGTTCATGCGCTCGGCGATGGCCAGGCCGGCGGCGTCGTCCTTGGCGCTGTTGACTCGCAGGCCCGAGGACAGGCGCTGCATCGACGTGGCCAGCGATGACTGGCTCAGGTTCAGGTTGCGCTGTGCGTTCAGCGAAACGATGTTCGTGTTGATCGTCTGTGGCATGGTGGTCTTCCTTCAGAAATCGATGACTCCCGGCGGATTGCCGGCATACCGGATGGGTGGAAGGATTCTTTGGCCGGACCGATGCCGGGGGTCGCTCGATAAAAGCCGCTTTTGGCCACCATCTCGGACAAAGGAAAAGGGCCCCAGCCGTTCGGCATGGGGCCCTTCCTGGCGCCTCCCGGCCCTGGTGGGCCGGCGGCGCCTGGCGGTCAACGCTCAGCGCAGCAGTTGCAGCACTTGCTGCGGCAGCTGGTTGGCCTGCGCGACCATCGCGGTGCCGGCCTGCTGCAGGATCTGGGCGCGCGACATGTTCGCGGTTTCTGCCGCGAAATCGGCGTCGACGATCCGGCCGCGCGCGGCCGACAGGTTCTCGGCCGTGACCTGGATGTTCGAGACCGCATTCTCGAATCGGCTCTGCACCGCGCCCAGCGTGCCGCGTGCCGTGTTGACGGCGGACAGAGCGGTGTCGATGGCGGTGATGGCGTAGGCCGCGGCATCGGCAGTGGCGATCGTCAGGTTGGCGATGCCGGTCTCGGCGGTGCCGGCGGTGACCGTACCGTTGGTCGTGCCGGCCGAGACGCCCGACACGTTGGTCAGGTTGGCGAGCACCAGTGTGGCATCGGTGGAGGTGATGGCACCGCCGGCGCTCATCGTCACGTTGGCCAGTTCGGTCGGGTTGGCGGTCTTGGCGGCGTCGAAGGCGGCCTTGAAAGCGACGGCGGCGGCAGGTGCGTCGGCGGCGCCGGCAGCGGTGGAGACCGTGACGCCGTTGATGTCGATCGACATGCCCGTGGCAAAGGCGGTCGCGGTGGCGGCGCCCAGCGTCTGCGTATAGGTGTCGGCTGCCGTTTGCAGCGTACCCAGTGCCACCAGGTCGGCATCGGCCACCCCGGCCAACGTGATCGTCTCGCCGGCGTTGGCGCCAACCTGGAAGGCCTGGTTGGTGAACGAACCGTCGAGCAGCTTGGTGCCGTTGAACTTGGTCGTGTCGGCGATACGCTGGATCTCTTCCTTCAGCTGGCCCACTTCGGCCTGCAATGCGGTGCGGTCGGAGGTGCTGTTGGTCGCGTTGACCGACTGCACTGCCAGCTCACGCATGCGCTGCAGCATGTCGCCGACCTTGCCCAGTGCGCCTTCGGCGGTCTGCGCCAGCGAGATGCCGTCGTTGGCGTTGCGCGCCGCGACGTTGAGGCCGCGCACCTGGGCGCCCATGCGCTCGCTGATGGCCAGGCCGGCGGCGTCGTCCTTGGCGCTGTTGACACGCATGCCCGAGGACAGGCGTTGCATCGAGGTTGCCAGGCTGGATTGATTGACGCCGAGGTTGCGTTGTGCATTCAGCGATACGGCGTTGCTATTGACAGACAGGGACATGGAAATTCTCCAAAAAGATTGATGACCACAGGCAAATGCCTGGCAGGCGACGCGGCCGCGATTTCTAGGCAAACGCCGCCTGCCTGCAACTCCCGCAACACACGGCCTTGCGACCGTGACGCTGCGAAACTCGCCCGGGCCTCCCGCTGCCGGCGGTGCGCATACCCAGAGTCGTCTCTGGCTGCGGCCGCTGGACCCCGTTGTGGTCCGGACCCCGCACCTGCACTTGACAGGCACGTTGAGCTCGTTTTCGTCAGCTGTCGGGAAACCTTTAGCGCCTTGCGCATTCCCTTCGCGGGCGGTCGCCGGAACAAGGGGGAAGAAGGTGGTCAATTCGATCCGGTGCCGGGCGGCGGCGCCGCGCTGCCGTCCCACCCTCACCCCACCCTCTCCCGCCCAGGCGGGAGAGGGAGCAATGCCCTCGGCGCAGACAATGCGGGTCTGCAACCCCGCGAGCCGCCCATGAACGAACCCATCGACCTGCGTTCCGACACCGTCACCCGCCCTACCGACGCCATGCGCGCAGCCATGGCTGCCGCGCCGGTGGGCGACAGCCAGTACGGCGAGGACCCGAGCACCAACGAGCTGCAGGAACGCTGCGCCCGGCTGCTGGGCAAGGAGGCGGCACTGTGGCTGCCCTCGGGCACGATGGCCAACCAGGTGGCGCTGCGCGTGCTGGCGCGGCCGGGCGACGAGGTCGTGACCAGCCGCGAAGCCCACGCCGGCTGGCACGAGACGGGCGGCGCCGCGGCCAACGCCGGCGTGCAGCTGGTCGAGGTCGGTCAGCGCGGCCTGTTCACCGCCGAAGACTTCGAGGCCGCGATCAAGCCGCGCGGGCTGCCGGTGTTCCCGCCGACGACGCTGGTCGAGATCGAGAACACCCACAACCGCGGCGGCGGCGTCGTCTTCCCGCAGGAAGAGGCCGTGCGCATCTGCGCGCTCGCGCGCGAGCGCGGCATGGCCAGCTTCCTCGACGGCGCGCGGCTGTGGAACGCGGCGCTGGCCAGCGGCCGCAGCGAAGCCGAGCTGGCGGCGCCCTTCGACCTCGTGGCAGTGGCGTTCTCGAAGGGGCTGGGCGCACCGGGCGGGTCGCTGCTGGCCGGCAGCCGCGCGCTCATCAATGCCGCCGACCGCCACCGCCGCATGCTGGGCGGCGCCATGCGGCAGACCGGCATCTACGCTGCGGCCGCGCTGCACGGGCTGGACCACCACCGCGCCCGCCTGGCCGACGACCACCGCCACGCCCGCCTGCTGGCCGAGGCGCTGGCCGGCAGCCCGGCGGTGCTGATCGACCTGGCCACGGTGCAGACCAACATCGTCGTCTTCCACCTGGCCCCCGATGCACCCGACGCTGCCACGCTGGTGGCGCGCGCGCGCCAGCGCGGGGTGCTGCTGAACGCCTTCGCGGCGCGCACGGTGCGCGCGGTGACGCACCTGGACGTAAGCGCCGACCAGGTCCAGCGCGCTGCGGCGACCTTGCGCGAGCTGCTGGGCTGAGTGGCGCGGCGCCCGGTGCGGGCCCGACCCAGGGCGTGGCCGGCTTCTAGAATCCGTGCAGGTTTCAAAGGGCAGGCATGAGCATCAAGAGCGATAGGTGGATTCGCCGCATGGCGGCGGAGCACGGCATGATCGAACCCTTCGAGCCGGGCCAGGTGCGCTGCTCGCCCGACGGGCAGAAGATCGTCAGCTACGGCACCAGCAGCTATGGCTACGACATCCGCTGCGCGCCCGAGTTCAAGGTCTTCACCAACATCTACAGCACGGTGGTGGACCCGAAGAACTTCGACCCCAAGAGCTTCGTCGACATCGAGAGCGAGGTCTGCATCATCCCGCCCAACAGCTTCGCGCTGGCGCGCACGCTGGAGTACTTCCGCATCCCGCGCAACGTGCTGACGATCTGCCTCGGCAAGAGCACCTACGCGCGCTGCGGCATCATCGTCAACGTCACCCCCTTCGAGCCCGAATGGGAGGGCTACGTGACGCTGGAGTTCAGCAACACGACGCCGCTGCCGGCCAAGATCTATGCCGGCGAGGGCTGCGCGCAGGTGCTGTTCTTCGAAAGCGACGAGGTCTGCGAGACCAGCTACAAGGACCGCGGCGGCAAGTACCAGGGGCAGCGCGGCGTGACCTTGCCGAAGACCTAGCCCGGCAATTGCACCGCCGCGCCGCCGGCGCTGGCGTTGACCCTCGCCGTCAGTGGCGCGAGCGGCGCACCAGGGCGCCGACATCGAGGATCAATGCGACGCGGCCGTCGCCCATGATCGTGGCGCCCGAGACGTCGTCGACGCGACGGTAGTTCGATTCGAGGTTCTTCACCACCACCTGCTGCTGGCCCAGCAGCGCATCGAC
>JAUXVE010000047.1 GCA_030680415.1 Rubrivivax sp. | reverse complement strand
TTCTCGGCGGCCAAGTGCTCGCGTGCACGCCGTGCGGCGTCGGCGGCGCGCGCCGCGGCGGCGTCGAGTTTTGCCACGCGCGACTCGAAGCGTTTGAGCGCCTCGTCCAGGGCTTGCGCCTTCTGCGCCGTGCGCTCATTGGCCGCACCGCTGGTGCCGACCTTGGTGCCCGTGCGCGTGCGGGTGGCCACGCGCTGGCGGCGCAGCAGATCCTGGGCCTTGTCGCGCATGGTCCGCGCGCGCTTGATCAGCGCGTTCAGTCTGGGTGCCGTCAGCGTGGACAGCGCATCGCCCAGGCTGGCCTCGAACACGGGCAACTCGCTGGCCGCCAGCAGTCTGGCGGCCTGGATTCGGTTGTAGGCCATCGAAAGTCTCCTTGTCCGTGCTCCATCAGCGCGCTGCCGATTGTGACCGCGGCGCGCGCCGGCGCGAATGGCGGCTTCGTGCAGCCGGTGGAACTTGCCGCCGCGCCGCGTTCAGGCTGTGGCCACGGGGATCTTGCCGATGCGCGACTGCCACTCCTTCGGCCCGGTCTGGTGCACGCTGGTGCCCCGGCTGTCCACGGCCACGGTCACCGGCATGTCCGCGACGTCGAATTCGTAGATCGCTTCCATGCCGAGGTCGGCAAAACCCACCACCTTGGCGTGCTTGATGGCCTTGGCCACCAGGTAGGCGGCGCCACCCACGGCCATCAGGTAGGCGCTCTGGTGCGTTTTGATGGCCTCGATGGCCGCCGGGCCGCGCTCGGCCTTGCCGATCATGCCGATGAGGCCGGTCTGCGCCAGCATCATCTCGGTGAACTTGTCCATCCGCGTGGCGGTGGTGGGGCCGGCGGGGCCCATGACCTCGTCGCGCACCGGGTCCACCGGGCCGACGTAGTAGATGACGCGGTCGGTGAAGTCCACCGGCAGTGCTTCGCCCTTGGCCAGCATGGCCTGGATGCGCATGTGCGCGGCATCCCGACCGGTGAGCATCTTGCCGCTGAGCAGCAGCGTGTCGCCGGGCTTCCAGCTCGCCACCTCGGCGCGCGTGAGTGTGTTCAGGTCGACCTTGCGGCTCTTCTGGTAGTCCGGCGTCCAGTTCACGTCGGGCCACAGGTCCAGGCTCGGCGGGTCCAGGTAGACGGGGCCCGAACCATCCATCACCAGATGAGCGTGGCGCGTGGCGGCGCAGTTGGGGATCATCGCCACCGGCTTGCCGGCGGCGTGCGTGGGGTACAGCGCGATCTTCACGTCGAGCACCGTGGTCAGGCCGCCCAGGCCCTGGGCGCCGATGCCCAGCGCGTTGACCTTCTCGTAGAGCTCGATGCGCAGTTCCTCCAGCTTGTTGCCGGGCCCGCGCGCGAGCAGGTCGAACATGTCGATCGGCTCCATCAACGCCTCCTTGGCCAGCAGCATGGCCTTCTCGGCGGTGCCGCCGACACCGATGCCCAGCATGCCCGGCGGGCACCAGCCGGCGCCCATCGTCGGCACCGTCTTCATGACCCAGTCGACCAGGCTGTCGCTGGGGTTCATCATGATGAATTTGCTCTTGTTTTCGCTGCCGCCGCCCTTGGCGGCCACGGTGACGTCGAGCTTGTCGCCGGGCGCCACAGTCATGTGGATGACGGCCGGCGTGTTGTCCCTGGTGTTCTTGCGCTCGAACAAGGGGTCGGCCAGCATCGAGCAGCGCAACGGGTTGTCGGGGTCGAGGTAGGCGCGGCGCACGCCTTCGTTCACCGCGTCCTCCACCGAGCCTGGAAAGCCGTCGAAGCGCACGTCCATGCCGATCTTCAGGAACACGTTGACGACACCCGTGTCCTGGCAGATCGGGCGCTGGCCTTGGGCGCACATCTTCGAATTGGTGAGAATCTGCGCGATGGCGTCCTTGGCCGCCGGCGAGGCTTCGCGTTCGTAGGCGCGCGCGAGGTGGCTGATGTAATCGGCCGGGTGGTAGAAGCTGATGTACTGCAGTGCCGCGGCCACGGTTTCGACGAGATCGGCGTGGCGGATGAGGGTGGGCATGGGCAAGCTCCGTAGATCAGTCGTGACGCTCCTGGCCCACCGGCGCCATCAGCCGGTCGGCCAGCGCGATGGCCAGCGCCGAGAACAGGAACGCGATATGGATCAGCGTCTGCCAGAGCAGCACTTTCTCGGTGTAGTTCTCGGCGTTGATGAAGGTCTTCAGCAGGTGGATCGAACTGATGCCGATGATGGCCGTCGCCAGCTTGACTTTCAACACCGAAGCGTTGACATGGCTCAACCATTCCGGCTGGTCGGGGTGGCCTTCGAGGTTCATGCGCGAGACGAAGGTCTCGTAGCCGCCGACGATGACCATGATCAGCAGGTTGCTGATCATCACGACGTCGATCAGCCCCAGTACCACGAGCATGATCACCGTCTCGTTGAGCTGGGGCACCCAGTCGGCCCCGGCCTTGTAGCCGATGCTGGTGATGAGGATCCTGAGCGCATTCTCGTTGCCGAAGACGGCTTCGATGAGGTGCGTGAGCTCGACCCAGAAGTGAAACACGTACACGCACTGGGCGACGATGAGCCCCAGGTACAGCGGCAGCTGCAGCCAGCGGCTGGCGAAAATGAAGTTGGGCAGCGCGCGCTGGCGGCTGCGCTCGACCGGTGATTGGACCGTCATGCGGTTGGGGGCTCAGGGGCGGGAGGGCGGCGGGGGCCGGGGACATCAGGGCGAATCCCCTCGTCTCGAATTGTAGGTTCCCCACCACTTCGAAGCGCGCGCCTCGTAAGGGGTCTGTCAGAGCGCGGGCGTAGTTTCCAATGACCGCCAGTACCTTTCAAGTCCGCAGGAGACACGCATGTCGAACGACCAACCGACCGAACTCAAGACGCACCAGCCGCCGGCCTCGCTGGTGGCCAACGCCACCGTCTCGGGCATGGCCGCCTTCCAGGCGCTGGTGGACGAGGCCGAGCGCGACTACGAAGGCTACTGGGCGCGCCTGGCGCGGCAGTTCGTGAGCTGGAAGACGCCATTCACCCAGGTGCTGGACAGCAGCAACGCACCCTTCTTCAAATGGTTCGAGGACGGCACGCTGAACGTGTCCTACAACTGCCTGGACCGCAACATCGAGCGCGGCCTGGGCGACAAGACGGCCATCATCTTCGAGGCCGACGACGGGGCCGTCAGCCGCGTCAGCTACAGCGAGTTGCTGGCCAGGGTGTGCCAGTTCGCCAACGTGCTGAAGGCCCGCGGCGTGAAGAAGGGCGACCGCGTCGTCATCTACATGAGCATGAGCGTCGAGGGCGTGGCCGCCATGCAGGCCTGCGCCCGCATCGGTGCCACGCACTCGGTGGTCTTCGGCGGCTTCTCTGCGCAGGCACTGCGCGACCGCATCGAAGACGCCGGCGCGGTGATGGTGATCACCGCCGACGAACAGCTGCGCGGCGGCAAGCAGCTGCCGCTGAAGAGCATCGTCGACGAGGCGCTGGCGCTGGGCGGCTGCGACACCATCGCCAACGTCATCGTCTACAAGCGCACGGGTGGGGCCGTGCCCTGGAATCCGGCGCGTGACCGCTGGCTGCACGAAGAAATGGCCGGCCAGCCCACCACCTGCGAACCGGCATGGGTGGGCGCCGAGCACCCGCTGTTCCTGCTCTACACCAGCGGCTCCACCGGCAAGCCCAAGGGCGTGCAGCATTGCACCGGCGGCTACCTCCTGCACGCGGCGCTGACCACCGCCTGGACCTTCGACCTCAAGGCCGACGACGTGTTCTGGTGTACCGCCGACATCGGCTGGGTCACCGGCCACACCTACATCACCTACGGCCCGCTGGCGCTGGGCGGCACCGAGATCGTGTTCGAGGGCGTGCCCACCTACCCCGACGCGGCGCGCTTCTGGAAGACGATCGAGAAGCACAGGGTCACCGTCTTCTACACCGCGCCGACCGCCATCCGCTCGCTGATCAAGGCCGCCGAAGGCAACGCCGCCGTGCACCCGGCACGCAGCGACCTGTCCAGCCTGCGCATCCTGGGTACGGTGGGCGAGCCCATCAACCCGGCGGCCTGGGAGTGGTACTACCAGCACGTCGGCGGCGGCCGCTGCCCCGTCGTCGACACCTTCTGGCAGACCGAGACCGGCGGCCACGTCATCACGCCGCTGCCGGGCGCCACGCCCATGGTGCCGGGTTCGTGCACGCTGCCCTTCCCGGGCATCATCGCGGCCGTCGTCGACGAGACCGGCAACGACGTGCCCAACGGGCAGGGCGGCATCCTGGTCATCAAGAAGCCCTGGCCCAGCATGATCCGCACCATCTGGGGCGACCCCGAGCGCTTCAGGAAGAGTTACTACCCGCCCGAGCTCAAGGGCTACTACCTGGCCGGCGACGGCTCGATCCGCGACCCCAGGACCGGCTACTTCACGATCACCGGCCGCATCGACGACGTGCTGAACGTGTCGGGCCACCGCATGGGCACGATGGAGATCGAGTCGGCGCTCGTCAGCTGCACCGAACTGGTGGCCGAGGCCGCCGTGGTGGGCCGCCCCGACGACACCACCGGCGAGGCGATCTGCGCCTTCGTCGTGCTCAAGCGCAGCCGGCCCACCGGCGACGAGGCCAGGAAGATCGCCACCGAGCTGCGCAACTGGGTGGCCAAGGAGATCGGCCCGCTCGCCAAGCCCAGGGACATCCGCTTCGGTGACAACTTGCCCAAGACCCGCTCGGGCAAGATCATGCGCCGCCTGCTGCGCAGCATCGCCAAAGGCGAAGCCATCACCCAGGACACCAGCACCCTGGAGAACCCGGCCATCTTGGATCAGCTGGGCCAGGCCCACTGATCCAGGCCAACTGATTACCGGCCGCGCAACAGCGCGGGCCGGCGCTGGCTGCCCGGTGCGCTACAGTGGCCGCTCAGCGACGGCCACGTGCCGGTGCGGGAGGTCAACCATGCTCTTGGTCGTCATCGGGGTCCTGTTGTTGGTGGCCAAGCTGGCCGAAATCGGCCCCACCGCGGACTGGTCCTGGTGGATCGTTGCGGCGCCTTTCGTCGCGGCGGTGCTGTGGTGGCAGTTCGCCGACTCGACGGGCCTCACGCAGCGCCGCGCGATGCAGAAGATGGACGAACGCAAGGCACAGCGCCGCGACCGTGCGCTGGAGGCGCTGGGCCTGGACACGCGTCGCCACAAGCAGGTGAAGCGGGCGCCCGAGGAAGCCCGCGGACACCGCGCCGATGCGCCACCGCCACCACCGCCACGCGAGCCCGATCCGCCGCGGCGCGACCCGCGGCCGTAGCGGCCGTAGCGGCCGTCCGGGCCTGCCCGGTGGCCCGCCCGGGCGGGCAGTGCAGGCGAATCCTGCGTCAGTCCAGGTCGAGCACCGCGCCCCGGCTGGCGCTGGCGGCGTTGCGTGCGAACTTGGCCATCACGCCACGCGTGTAGCGGGGCGCCGGTTGCCGCCAGCCGGCACGGCGGCGTGCGATCTCGGCGTCGTCCACCTCCAGTTGCAGCAGCAGGCGGTGGGCATCGATGGTGATGGTGTCGCCTTCGTGCACCAGCGCGATCAGGCCGCCGGCATAGGCCTCCGGGGCCACGTGGCCGACCACCATGCCCCAGGTGCCGCCGGAAAAGCGCCCGTCGGTGATCAGGCCCACCGATTCACCCAGCCCCTGGCCGATGAGCGCACCGGTGGGTGCCAGCATCTCGGGCATTCCCGGTCCGCCCTTGGGGCCCAGGTAGCGCAGCACCATGACGTCGCCGGCCTTGATGTGGCCGCCCATGATGGCTGCCAGCGCGCTTTGTTCGTCTTCGAACACGCGCGCCGGGCCCGACATCACCGGGTTCTTCAGGCCGGTGATCTTGGCCACGCAGCCTTCGGGGCTGAGGTTGCCCTTGAGGATGGCGAGGTGGCCTTCGGCGTACATCGGGTTCGAGAGCGGGCGGATCACGTCCTGGTCGGCGCGCAGCGGCGGCACCTCGGCCAGGTTCTGCGCCACCGTCTTGCCGGTGATGGTGAGGCAGTCGCCGTGCAGCAGCCCGGCGCCCAGCAGCACTTTCATCACCGCCGGGATGCCGCCGGCGCGGTGCAGGTCGATCGCCAGGTACTTGCCGCTGGGCTTGAGGTCGCACAGCACCGGCACGCGCCGGCGCACGCGCTCGAAGTCGTCGATCGTCCATTCGACGCCGGCGGCATGCGCGATGGCCAGGAAGTGCAGCACCGCGTTGGTCGAGCCACCGATGGCCATGATCACCGCCACCGCGTTTTCGATGCTCCGGCGGGTGACGATGTCGCGCGGCTTCAAGTCGGCCTTGACGGCCTCGAACAGCGCGCGCGCGGCCTGCCGCGTGTGCTCGACGATGGGGTCCTCGACGTTGGCCATCGTGCTGGCGAAGGGCAGGCTCATGCCCAGCGCCTCGAAGGCCGACGACATCGTGTTCGCGGTGTACATGCCGCCGCAGGAGCCGCTGCCCGGGATGGCGTGGCGCTCGATCTGGCAGAAGTCCTCTTCGCTCATCTTGCCGGCGCTGAACTGGCCCACGGCTTCGAAGACGCTGACGATGTTGAGATCCTGCCCCTTGTAGCGGCCGGGCAGGATGGTGCCGCCGTAGACATAGATGGCGGGCACGTTGGAGCGCAGCATGCCCATCATGCCGCCGGGCATGTTCTTGTCGCAGCCGCCGATGACCAGCACGCCGTCCATCCACTGGCCGTCGACACAGGTTTCGACGCAGTCGGCGATGACCTCGCGCGACACCAGGCTGTATTTCATGCCCTCGGTGCCCATGGCCATGCCGTCGGAAATCGTCGGCGTGCCGAAGACCTGCGGGTTGGCACCGGCGGCCTTCAACTCGGCGATGGCGGCGTCGGCCAGCCGCTGCAGGCCCGAATTGCACGGCGTGATCGTGCTGTGGCCGTTGGCGACACCGATCATCGGTTTGCCGAAGTCGCTCTCCTGGTAGCCCATGGCGTAGTACATGGACCGGTTGGGCGCGCGGGCCACGCCCTCGGTGATGTTCCTGGAACGGCGGTTGAAGCTCATGCGGTCTCTCCGGGTGGGGTCTTTCGGGTCTTGGCCGGGAGTGTATCGAGCCGTTGCCGGCGCCATGGACAATGCCGGCTGACAAGAGGAGCCTCCCGATGCTCGTGCATCCCCAGTTCGACCCCGTGGCGCTGGCCCTCGGGCCGGTGCAGATCCACTGGTACGGCCTGACCTACCTGGCTGCCTTCGGCCTGTTCCTGTGGCTGGCCATGCGGCGCGTGCGCTTGCCGCATTTCGCGGCCGCGGGCTGGACGCGTCGCGACGTCGAGGACATGCTGTTCCTGGGCGTGCTGGGGGTCGTCATCGGCGGCCGCCTGGGCTATGCCGTCTTCTACAAGCCGGGCGAGTACCTGGCGAATCCGGCCGAGATCCTGATGGTGTGGAGGGGCGGCATGTCCTTCCACGGCGGGCTGCTCGGGGTGATGGCGGCGATGGTCTGGTTCGCGCGCTCGCGCATGCGCCCCTTCCTCGAGGTCATGGACGTGATCGCGCCCTGCGTGCCCACCGGCCTGGCGGCCGGGCGCATCGGCAATTTCATCAACGGCGAGTTGTGGGGCCGCGCCGCCGACCCCTCGCTGCCCTGGGCCATGGTCTTCCCGCAGAGCGGCAGCAACCTGCCGCGCCACCCCTCGCAGCTGTACCAGTTCGCGCTGGAGGGACTGCTGTTGTTTGCCCTGCTGTGGTGGTACGGCCAGCGTGAACGTGCGCGGGGCCAGGTCGGCGCCGCCTTCGTCTTCGGCTACGGCGTGCTGCGCTTCGTGGCCGAGTACTTCCGCGAGCCCGACAACTTCCTCGGCCTGCTGGCCGGCGGCATGAGCATGGGCCAGTGGCTGTGCCTGCCGATGATCGCCGGCGGCGCACTGCTGTGGTGGTGGTGCGGGCGCTCGCCGGCGCCGGTACGATAGCGGCCATGCGACAAGTCTTCCTGGACACCGAGACCACCGGTCTGGAAGTCGCCAGCGGCGACCGCGTCATCGAGATCGGCTGCATCGAGATGATCGACCGGCGCCATACCGGCCGCCGCCTGCACCACTATGTCAACCCGCAGCGGCCCAGCCACCCGGACGCCGTGCGCGTGCACGGCATCGGCGATAGCTTCCTGGCCGACAAGCCGCTGTTCGCCGCGGTGGCCGAAGAACTGCTGGCCTTCGTGGCCGGCGCCGAGGTGGTGATCCACAACGCCGGTTTCGACATCGGCTTCATCGACGCCGAACTCGACCGCCTGGGCCTGCCGCGCTTTGCGCAGCACGCCGGGCGCATCACCGACAGCCTGACGCTGGCGCGGGAGCTCTTTCCCGGCAAGAGCAACAAGCTTGACGCGCTGTGCAAGCGGCTCGAGGTCGACAACTCGCAGCGCGAACTTCACGGCGCACTGCTCGACGCCGGGCTGCTGGCCGAGGTCTACCTGCGCATGACGCGCGGCCAGAAGTCGCTGGTCATCGACGGCGCCGAAGACACCGCGGGGCACCATGCCGACGAGTCCGTCGATCTGCGCTGCTTCGAGCTGCTGGTGCTGCATGCCAGCGCCGACGAAAGCGCCGCCCACGAAGCCGTGCTGGCCGAGATCGACACGGCCAGCAAGGGCAAGACCGTGTGGCGCGCGGCAGCCGTGGCTTGAAGCGATGGCATAATTCAAAGCTTTCCGGAACGCTGCGATTCCCGCGCGCAGCCAGCAATTCCGGGCGGTTAGCTCAGCGGTAGAGCACTGCCTTCACACGGCAGGGGTCGCAGGTTCGAACCCTGCACCGCCCACCAAGAAAATCAATGACTTACGGCGCTTTCGGGCGCCGTTTTCGTTGGCGGTATGAAAATGGTATGAAAAACGGGGCTCGCAGACTCCCCCGGCAGGGCATTGGCCTTGCGACCTGCTGGGGACTTCCGCGCTCTGTAGCGCCGTCGAGGCCAAGGCCACGGCCCTGCATCTCAACCACACGCACGGTGCAGTGCTTGGGATGCCCGGCACCGCGATGCGTCGGGCCGCGTCACCGGCCTGCGACGGATGACCGCTCAACTGCTGCGAGATGACATTCGGCGGCGGCAAGCCACAGGTCATTCCCGGCCATGAGCGGGCGCTGGCGGCGGGCCGGTCTAGAGCAGTTCGGTTGTCGAGCTTGGCCCGGCTGCTCAGGAATGTGTTGGATCTCGCCATCGATCACTGCCCGTACGGCGGCAGTGAGCAAAGGATCGTTGGCGATCCCGGAACGGCTGGCGATCGAAGAGGCTTTCACGCACCGGGGGCAGCGTGCGCAGCCGCCACCAAAGGAGCAACTGCAACTGCCGAAGAATCTGACGCGCACTGCTGTCAGCGCCGTGACTGCAGGTCGCAGTGTCGTTCTGGTTGTGGGCGTTGATGAGCTCGACATGGGCCGTCAGCGAAGCGAGAGCTTCGCGTCCATGTGCACGCAGGAAACACCGGTGGCCGGCGGACACCTGCCGTGACTTGACGGTGCCGCACATCGGGCGCACGCGGCCCCTGGGGTAAGGTCCGCTGGCCCGGGCCTGCGCGCGTGCAAATTGGGCCGGCGCGATCGGGGTGTCCGGTCCGGGCGCGGCGGTCACCGCGCCCGGGAGCCCGTCAGGGCGCGCAGGCCGGCGGCGCCAGGAAGCCCAGGCCTGGCGAGTTCCACAGTCGCGGCGCGGTCTTGTCGGTGTAGGTGCATCCGAAGTCCGGGTCCGCCACCGCGGCCGGGTCGAGCACGTCGTCGCCGGCCGGCTTGACGCCGCCTTCGACCCAGGCCACGAGGTCGACGAAGGTCGTCACGAGTTCGGTCGGGGTGAAGGTGCAGTGGCCGAAGTCCCGCGTCGCGCGCTGCACCAGCAGGTCGGACGCGCCCTTGGCGGCGACGCGCCGGGCGTACTCCTGCTGCATGTGGAAGGGCACGAAGAGGTCGCCCAGCGTGTGCAGCGTCAGCATCGGGATCTTCAGGTCGCCGGGGGTCGGCGTCACGTTGGCCAGGCCGTTGCGGCGACGCGCCTGCGGGTCGGCGGTGACGCGCTGCACCATGTCGTTGAACGCAGTCTCGGCCGGTGACAGCGTCGGGTCGGCGTCGAACTGGTAGGTCACGTCCGAGTTCTGCACCGCCACGCCCGGCTGGCGCGGCAACGTGCCGTCGCCCACGCCCAGGCCGAACAGGAAGTCGCCGGCCACGCCGTTCCAGAACAACCAGCCCTGCTGGAACAGCGGCCGCACGCCGCCGCTGCGCATCTGCACCAGGCCCGCCAGGCTCTGGCCCGCCGCGTTGAGGTCGAATGGGAAGGCTGGCCCGAGCGCTGCCTTCGTGGCGGGCACGACCGTGCCAAGGTAGTCGGGGCCGAAGGGATAGGTCTGGTTCATCCCCGACAGCGTCTGCGCCGCGACGTTGAAGTCGAGGAAATAGTCGAACAGTTCGTAGTCGCCCATGACGCCGCAGATCGGCATCGCGCCGGCGTAGCTGCGCGGCCACTGCTCGGCCATCACGGTGGTGACGTGGCCGCCCATCGACGCGCCGCCGATGTAGGTCTTCACCGGTTTGCCGACGCGTCCGTTGAAGAACTGCGCCAGCGCGTGGCTGTCCTTGGCGCCCTGCGACGGGTCGTAGGCGTTCTTGCTGTAGCTCGACGCCGCCCAGGCGTAGCCCTGGGAAACCAGGAAGTTGCGCAGCGGATGGTTGTCGACCGTCAGCTCCAGCCCCGTGCCTCGGTAGCCGTGGGCCCAGATCACGAGCCGGCCGTTCCAGTTGGCCGGCACCTCGATGCGATATCCGGCACCGTTGTGCACGCCCCAGAGCGCCTGTGCGCCGGCCAGCGCCGTGAACGGCAGCTTGGTCTCGTCCACATAGTAGGCCGCCGGTGCAGCGGCGGTGACCACACCCACTTGCGCGGTCAGCAAGGCAACGGCGGCGGCGGCGAGAGCTGTCTTCAGCATCTTCATGGGGCTTGTCTCCTGTAGCGACCCGGGAAGGATGGCATCGAGGGTGATCGATCAAGGTCGACCGACCCTGCTCTCACCTTATACCGAAGCTGGGCCGGAGAGTGGAACTGCAATGGCACCGACAGCCCTGTCGAGCCACCGGTTCGGGGGGTGGGTTTGCCCCCATGTCGGTTATGCGCTCGCCGCCCGGTTCACTCCCCGCGTCCTGCTTGGTCAGCGACCGCCCCTTGACGGGCAACTACGCATAGTTGAGTCCTATGCATAGGGGTCGTGAACGGTCCGCCGGCAATCGTCGGCCAGCACCGGCTTTGTGACCTCGACCTGACATTCGCTCAGGCGCGGTCGCTCGTCGCTTCCACGGAACGCCGGCAGCGATGGTCAGTCGGCCACCGCTTGAGTCAGCCTTGCTGACTGACGAAGCCGGCTCCACGCATTGCCTGCACGACTGCCTGCGCCACGACTTCCGCCTGCCCGGTCGGCTGACCATTGCCCAGCCCCAGCGCCTGGATGATCTGCCCCTGCCGCCGCGGCGCCACGGCGCCGTAGCTCAGGAACGTGGTCAGCACGCCGTCGTGGCCCATGTTCTGGCTCCACGCCTTGAACTGCTCCGCGTCGCGGCACAGGGTCTGCCCGAGTTGAACGAGGGTGTTCCTGAAACTGTGCGGGTTGAAGTACGGCAGCCCCGCGCCCTCGAAAGCCCCCTGGAAGATCGTGCGGATCGGCGACGCCGTGCTCCAGTGCCTGCGCGCCAGGCCCACGGCCTCGAACTGCCTGGACTCACCCACTTCCACCAGCGTCGCAGGGAACAAGGGGTCCTCATTGCCCCGGAGCTTCTCTTGCCGCAGGTAGCTCACCCAGGCATCGAAGATCTGCCGTACCTCGCTGCCGACGGGGAAGAAGTAGGTCGTGAAGCTCTTGCTGAACTTGGTATCCACCTCTCGCGCATCCTGGAACACGCTGCCGGCGGCCAGGTCCACATGCTTGAGCTTCATCGACGCGATGGCGCTGTCGCGCGCGCCGGTCAGCAGCGCGAAGGCCATCAGCGCGCGGTTCCGGCGCTCGATCTCGGTCTGGCCGGGCATCAGGGCGATGGTGTGCCGGATCTGCTCCAGCGTCGGCGCCGGCCGCTCACGGCGTGCGGTCGCGACGCGCGTGTCTTTCTCCGACAGGTTGAAGTACTCGGCATACGAGTACTGCAGCGACTTGTAGCCCGGCCTGTCGGCCAGCCACTGGAAGAAGCGCTTCAGGTGCGCCAGCGTGGCGTGCAGCGTGGCCTTGCTGAGCTTGCCGCCGGTGCTCAGGCTCGTCTGCTCGGCAAGATGCTTCTTGAAAGCCACGGCCTGCTCGAAGTGGAAGGCCTTGAAATCGCGGTATCGGGTGTCGGCCTCGAAGCGCGCCAGCGCCTTGGCCACCGCGTCCACCGACTGCTCGCTCTGCCCTTTGGCCTGCTTCAGGAAGGCGAGGTACTTGCGCTTGACTCGCTCGTTGTCGGCGTTGTGCATTGCCATGGCCTGAGGCTCCCTATTCCAAGTCACTGTTCACGGTGGGCTGCGCGCGCTCGCCTATGTGTTCCAGTGCCTGCGGCAGCGTGACGTCCAACTTCCCACAAACGGAGGTCAGCTTGGCCAGACTGACCCGCCGGTAGATCATGGTTTCGCAGACGGAGCAGATGGCCGCCAGGTTGCCCAGCGTCGCCGTCAAGGCCACGTAGTCCACCATGTCACCAGCCGGCGCCCGCGGCGCGCGGCACCGCACGCAATAGAGTTCGCCGGGCTGGCAGGTGCGCTTGTTCTTCGCCCGGCGGGCGCTGAGGAACGCCACCAGGTCGCGGCCCAGGATCAGCATCGGGCGCCGGCCATCGCTGGTCGGCAGCCCACGCTTGACCCACTCACGCACGGTGTTGCGGTGGATGCCGAAAAGGCTGGCCACCTCTTCCACGGTGTAGTTCCGGTGGATCTTGGCCAGGCGGGGGTTCGGGTGGCGCTTACGCATGGGTGGGCTTGGTCACCACGTTCATGAACCGCGGCTGGCGCGGGCGTAGGCGTTGTCGGCAGCCGCGGTGCCGCCGACACCTTTCGTGGACGGCAGCAGGGGAACCGGCGAAACCGGCGAAACCGACTCCACCTGCCAGGCCTCCGCCGAGCGGTTGCCGCTGGCGCGCACGAAGCGCAAGCCATCGACGATGCGCCCGGAGTGCCGCCGGATCCACCACCCCAGCTTTCGGCGGTTGATCTCGCCGCGTTCATCGGCGATGTCGCGCAGCACCTCCCGCAGCTCGGCATGCTGTCCCTCGATGGCCGATGCCTGCTTCACGGCATCGCGCACCATCGCCGCGGTCTTGCCGAATGCCGCCTGCCACCCCGTCAGCAACCGGCCCAGGGTCTCGCGATCCGGGTCTTCGGCCATGGCCTTGAACACGGATGCCGTCGCGTCGGCCAGGCCCAGCCAGAGCAGGGGCTGCCGGCACAGGGCTGACCAGTCGCTGAAGCCCGCCAGCGGCTTGCACTCGGTCATCGGCTTGCCGGCCGCGATCCAGGCGCGCACGATCGTCAGCGCCGCCGAGACATACCGCCCACGCTCACGCAGCACGTCGCGCACCAGATCGGGCCGCGTGAAGCTGCGCGCCGCCGGCACCTCGCAATCAGGGCTCAGGTGGATGGTGATGCAGCGCCGGGTCATGTCCTGCACCGGCCCCACGTTGTTGCCGCTGGACAGGAACAAGGCGCGCGTATTGACCGTGGCCGTCTTCGACACACCCAGGATGCGGCCGCTCATGTGCTCCGAGGTCAGCGCCGTGCACAGGCTCTTGTGCGCCACCAGGTCGCCGGTGAGGTTGTCGAACTCGACCACGGCCGGCGCGCGCAGCAGCTCCGCGAGCAGCAGCTTGCGGCACTCCTCGTCGTCGCCGGGGAAAGTGGTCGGCGTGCTGCGCTGCGGCGTGGCGAAGGCCGTGATCAACTCGCACAGGTAACTCTTGCCCGAGCCGACCATGTGCGCCCGAGCATGAAACATGGGCGCATGGACCAGGCTGGGCCGGACTGCCGCGGTGAGCATCGCCACCAGGGCAGCAGCCAGGTCGGTGTCACTGGCGAAGCTGAACTCGGTCAGAAGGCCGTTCAGCAGCGCCAGCGCGGCCACCGCCTGCGCACGGGTCGGCTTCGCTGGAACGGAGAACTCCCGGGCGTCGAACACGCCGAACATGCCGGTGGCCGCGTCATACCCCGCCGCCGACATCAGGCTGCCATCAGGCCGCAGATAGGGCTGCCGCGTCAGCCCGTTCAACACGGGCAGGTGGTAATAGCTCGTGGAGTCGAACAGCACCGCCGTGTGCCGCTGCGGTGGGTCCGTGCGCACCCAGTCTTCGGTACGAGCGTCGTACTTCTCCCAGGTGGTTGCGCCGGCCAGCGCCCGCACCAGTGCCGGGGGGCTGATGTCCTGCACGCGGGTCTCGCGCGTGCCGGGGTCGGTGACCACGGTCACGATCAACCCGCCGCGCTGGTAGTGGCGGCCTGAATGGGCCAGTTCGCGCTCGGCCGCGTCCACCACGCGGTGGATCTCGCCGGCCACTACGCGGATCGTGGGCTTCATGCGCGCATCGCCCACCTGGACGGCCACGAAGCGAAGCAGGTCGCGCACATGCCGGTGCGCACAGTGGCCATGCAGGCACTTGAAGCCGCCGATCGGCCAGCTGTCGTCGGGCTCGAAGTAGGCCGTGCCGCCGTCCGCAGCGCCTGTGTGCTCCTGCACCCAGGGGCAGGTGATGTCGTGCTTGCCGTCGCCCAGCGGCGCCTTGTACAGGCCGTGGTTGCGCAACGCGACGAGCACGCTGTTCTCGTCGGGGCGCGGTATCCACACCGGATCACCATCGACCGGCCGGTCCTGCGTGGCGCGCGTCTTGAGCCGCTGTGGGCGGCCCGCCGACGGCATCTCCAATTCGAGGCCATCGACCAGCTCTTCGATCGAGTAGCGCAGCTGGGGCCGCCACTCGGCCAGCCTGCAAGGGAAGGGTGGTGTGTGCTTGCCGTTCACCGCCGCCGGCAGCCGGGCCAGCCGCGCCCGCGGTCCGTTCGCGCCGGGGTCGCACAGTCCGGCGGCCACCACCGCATTCATAAGGCGGTCTGCGGCGGCGCCATCCGCAAGCGGCTCTCGCAGCAAATATCCGGCCTGATAGTTGCCCGGCGATGTTTCCAGCAGCCAGGTCGGCGGCAGCGTCAGCCTCTCCATGGCCACCTTGGTGCCCACGTCGTCCAGCATCACGGCGTGCAGGGCCGAGAAGCGCGCCTTCTGCCGCCGGTATTGGCCGGCCTCGTCGGGCCTGAAGGTCGCCAGGCTGAAGTAGTTGTTGGCGCCGGCCGGCAGGCTGGTGGTTTCCGCGCGCTCCGCCTGCCACGGCCGGCCGAACCAGGACTTGGCGGCAACCTTGGTGGGATCGCCGTCGAAGGTAACCACGAGGGGCCGCGTCTCGGCCGGCGTGCTGCCGAAGATCGCCATCAGAAACGCGCCGTTGTCGACGGCGTAGGTTTCATCGGTTTTGTCGGTCCCCGCGGCGCCGGCCGGCGAAACTGTCACGGGCGTGCTCATCGCCGCCACCGCTACTTCGTCGCTTTGCGGGCCGCTTCCAGCTTCACGACCAGGGCGCGGATCTCGGCGTCGGACTTTTCGGCGATCGTTGCGGCGTTGAGCGCATCGACTTCGTAGTCGGGATGCGCTACTGCCCGCAGTCCGATTGGGACCGGCTTCGGAAACAGCCCAGCCTTGATGTCGGCGTAGTGAGCGCTGCGCGACACACCTCGGCGCTTCAGTACGAGGGGTATGCGGAGGAAGCTGAACTGAGCCGGCGGCACGACGGGGGCCGACTCGTTGTTGCGATTGCTGGCATTGGACATGGCTGCACCTCGTAGAGCCGTGCGGAACGTCTCCGCATTCCTCTACGCATGACATGTCACTGAATCGCCCGATGCGCCAATGCTGGCGCGGGGACTCGACAAAGCAAGTCGCTATGACAAATGCACAGTTGTCATGACAAGCGATGCTCCATCAGCACTTCGCTTTCGGGTCGTTCTCCCTCAGCCACTGATCCGCTGCGTCGCCCTTTGCCTCAGAGTCGTCCTCCGCGATCAAGCTGCCGGCGACCCCCCGTGCCCCACCGTCAAGGAGTTGATCAAGCGACACAGTCTTGCTTTCGGCGTCAAGCCTGGCGCGGTCCGCTGAAGCCCCACGCCTGTCCACAATCTGAAACCGGGGTGCCCACCCGTCGGTATCGTTGTACGGGAAGACAGGATCCTGGACGCCGAAGCACGAGCGGAACACCTTTCGGAGTCTGGTGATCTTTGCGCTGTTCTCGTTTGACGCGGCCAGCTTCATACCACCGGCCATGCCGACCAGAATCGCCCCCTGGCTGTTCAACGATCCGCTGCGCCGGTCGGTCAGGCCGAGCGATGCAAGTGGAATGCGTTTGGTGACGTCGCGCGCCGAGACCTCAAGCATGTTGTTGCCCGCCAGCCCTGCCTCCGCCGTGTCTCCGACGAGAGCTATGCGGATCTCTTCCGGAGCGAGGTTCGCCAGTGAGAGAAACTCCGTCTGCCAAGTGCGCGGTTCCGGCGTCGGCGCCGCTTCCGTTGCCGCTTCCGGCGGGTTCGCGTCCGAACCAAGATCCGGTAAGTCCCCAAAGTCCTCAGCCTCGATCTCCTCCACGTCGGCCAGTCGAAAGAGCCCCTCGGTCATGGGAGGAAGATGGTCGGCGTTTGAGCTGCCGGCTTGCGTGCCGCCATAGATCGGGTGCAGGTCCAGCAGCCTCGACTCCTGGATCTTCGCTCGTATGAACGGCTCCACCTTGAGCCCCGGTATCGAGCTCCAGCGCTCGATCAGCACCTTGCCTGTGATGAATCGATCAGCCGGCTGAAAGTTCGCGACATCGTCTGAGCTAAACCAGCACCCCATCAACGGGGCCACATAGTCAGCATCCTCTTCGCCCGCGGTGCCGAAGAGGGGGAGCACGCCAAAGTTGAAACGCGGAGGTGGGTCCAGTTCATTCACGTTCAAGTACGCCGCCAGGCCACCGGTGTCGGGTCCAAGCCAAACCCAAGCCGCCAGCTCCTCGGGAGTCGACCCCAGCCTTTCCCTCAGATGATGAAGCGCCTTGGGGTAGGCCATGTACTTGCCTGGCGCGAGCTCTGGCACGGGGACTCTGCGCTGCGGGTAGTAGTTGTCCTTCGCGTGCCGTTCACGCGCTTTCATTCGGCGAATCTGGTCGCGGATGTTCTTCAGCCGACCGCTGCCATCCAACAGTTCGTCGAGGTTCACACGGTCGCTTGCACCTTCGCGTGCGAGTTCGGCTTCAAGCGCCGACATGCGATTGAAGAAAACCCACCAGTCTTCGCGCGCCTTCTCGGTCGCCGGGTCATGCTGGTAGTCCAGCTGAAGCGCCACGCTCCGCCGCTGCTCGGCCGAGAGGTGGTCCCACGGCATCGGGGCGAACTCCTTCTCGACCCTTTGGCGAAGCGCATCAGGCAGTTCGCACAGCGGGGTGGCGAACCAGTCTTCGCACGCCAGGGTCAAGGGGTCGAAGTTGCTCATGGCGTTTGCTATGGACGGTATGGAACGTCACTGTACAGTGCAGCATTCCTGTAACCACGCGGCGCAAGCCACCAGAGGGCGGGCAGCCAACATGGTCCGAACAAGCTCGAGTTCCCGAACCTGCGCCGGGCAGCCATGAAACTTGAGGATCTCCAGCCCAACGCCGCTGTCCGTGGCGTCCTGCCCGCCGCACTTGTCACGGTGGTCAGCGTGCAGTGGTTCGGCTCCGAAGCGCTGGAGCTGACCTACAAGGCGCCCACCGGGCGGGTCGCCAATGAGTTGCTCTATCGTCACGACGAACCCCGCCTCGAAGTCGTCGAACATGGGCGCCCCTGGAGCTTCGACGGCGACGGTGCACTCTTCCGCCTGGTGTCCGAGGCGCAACGCATTCGGCTGGCGCATCTGTTTGACCCCGTGCTGGCCGTCCACACGTCGGTCGTCGACCCGCTGCCGCACCAAATCACCGCGGTCTATGAGTCGATGCTGCCGCGGCAGCCGCTGCGCTTCCTTCTCGCCGACGACCCCGGCGCCGGCAAGACGATCATGGCCGGCCTGCTTATCAAGGAACTGATCGCCCGCGGCGACCTCCAGCGCTGCCTGATCGTGTGCCCCGGCAGCCTGGCGGAGCAGTGGCAGGACGAGCTCTACCGGCGCTTCCATCTGCCGTTCGAGATCCTCACCAACGACAAGCTCGAAGCCGCACGCACCGGCAACTGGTTCATCGAGACGAACCTGGTCATCGCCCGGCTCGACAAGCTGTCGCGCAATGAGGATGTGCAACTGAAGCTCCAGGCGCCCGATTGCCGCTGGGACCTGGTGGTGTGCGACGAGGCGCACAAGATGTCGGCCACCGTCTTCGGCGGCGAGATCAAGTACACCAAGCGCTACCGCCTCGGTCAGTTGCTGTCCACACTGACCCGACACTTCCTGCTGATGACGGCCACGCCGCACAACGGCAAGGAAGAGGACTTCCAGCTCTTCATGGCGCTGCTGGACGGCGATCGTTTCGAAGGCCGCTTCCGCGATGGCGTCCATGTGGCCGATGTGTCCGACCTGATGCGCCGGATGGTGAAGGAGGGTCTGCTCAAGTTCGACGGCAGGCCGCTGTTTCCGCAGCGCATCGCCTACACAGTGCCGTACAAGCTTTCGGACGCAGAAGCGCAGCTCTACAAGGCAGTCACCGACTACGTGCGCGAGGAGTTCAACCGTGCCGATGCGCTGCAGAACGACAAGCGTGCCGGCACGGTGGGCTTCGCGCTCACCATCCTGCAGCGCCGCCTCGCCTCGTCGCCCGAGGCGATTTATCAATCCTTGCGCCGGCGGCGGGAACGGCTGGAGAGCCGACTGCGCGAGCTCGAAGTGCTGCAGCGTGGCGGCCAGCCCACGCCGATCGTGGCGCTTACCGCCCCGGTGCTCGATGCCGAGGATGTCGAGGACCTGGAAGACGCGCCCGACAGCGAGGTAGAGGCCGCCGAGGAAGAGATCCTCGACCAGGCGACCGCTGCACGCACCATCGCCGAGTTGCGGGCCGAGATCGAGACCCTCAAGGGACTGGAAGCGCTCGCCCTTGGCGTTCGTCGCAGCGGCGCCGACACCAAGTGGCGCGAGCTGGCGAGCCTGCTCGACGAGATCTTCACGGTTGGGGCGATGGCGGCGAGCGCGGCGGAGCCGGACGCGCCTTATGGCTCGGGTGCCGTGCCGCGGCCGGTGCCGTCACCGCACCAGAAGCTCGTGGTCTTCACCGAGCATCGCGATACCCTCAACTACCTGGCGAGCCGCATTACCACGCTGCTCGGCCGCAAGGAAGCCGTGGTCATCATCCACGGCGGCATCGGCCGCGAAGAGCGCTTGAACGTGCAGGAAGCGTTCAAGCACGACCCCGCCGTGCAGGTGCTGCTCGCCACGGATGCGGCCGGCGAGGGCATCAACCTGCAGCGCGCCCACCTGATGGTGAACTACGACCTGCCGTGGAACCCCAACCGCATCGAGCAGCGCTTCGGCCGCATCCACCGCATCGGCCAGACCGAGGTCTGCCACCTGTGGAATCTGGTGGCCGAGGAAACGCGTGAGGGCGACGTCTATCGCAAGCTGCTGGAAAAGCTGGAACAGGCACGCATGGCCTTGGGCGGCCAGGTGTTCGACGTGCTGGGCAAGCTGCAGTTCGAGGGCAAGTCACTGCGCGACCTGATGATCCAGGCCATCCGCTACGGAGAACGCCCCGAGGTCAAGGCCTACCTGACCACAGTGCTAGACCAGGCGCTAGACCGCAGCCATCTGCAGAATCTGCTCGAAGAGCGCGCACTGGCCCACGATGTCATGGACGTGAGCCGGGTCCAGCGCATCCGCGAGGACATGGAGCGTGCCGACGCCAGGCGCCTGCAACCGCACTACATCGAGTCGTTCTTCCACGAAGCCTTCCGTCGCCTGGGCGGCACTGCCAAGCAACGCGAGCCCCGGCGCTACGAGGTGACGCATGTGCCGGCGCCGGTTCGCAACCGGGACCGCCTCATCGGCACCGGCGAGCCGGTGCAGCCACGCTACGAACGCATCGCCTTCGAGAAGGCGCTGGTCACACCACAGGGGCAGCCACTCGCTGCGTTTGTCTGCCCCGGTCATCCGCTGCTCGACTCGGTGATCGACCTCACCCTGGAACGCCACCGCGACCTGCTCAAGCGCGGGACGGTGCTGGTGGACGAGCGCGACTCCGGCACGCGGCCGCGCATGCTCTTCTTCCTGGAGCATTCGATCCAGGACGCGAGCCTCACCCGCACCGGCGAGCGCCGCGTCATCTCGCGGCGGATGCTGTACGTCGAACTGGCTGCCGACGGCGCCATGCGCAACATCCAATATGCGCCTTACCTGGACTACCGGCCGCTGGCCGAGGGCGAGCCCGGCGTCGACGCCATCCTGGGTCGGCCCGAGTGCGCCTGGATCAGCCGTGAAGTGGAGCAGAAGGCCTTGGGCCATGCAGTAGCGAACGTGGTGCCGCAGCACCTGGCCGAGGTTCGCGGCGGCAAGATCGCGCTCATTGCCAAGACCGAAGCCGCGGTGAAAGACCGGCTCACCAAGGAGATCACCTATTGGGACCACCGGGCCGAGCAACTGAAGCTGCAGGAGCACGCCGGCCGGCCCAACGCCCGCCTGAACTCAGGCGAGGCCCGCAAGCGGGCCGATCTGCTGCAGGGGCGGCTGGAGAAGCGGCTGCAGGACCTGAAACGCGAAGCGCAGCTTTCACCTCTGCCGCCGGTCGCGCTGGGCGGGCTGCTGGTGGTGCCCGCCGGCTTGCTGGCGGCGATGACGGGAAAGGCCCCTGCGGCCCCGGCAGCCTCCGCCGACACCCAGGCCAGTGCCGCCAGGGCGCGTGCTGTCGTCATGGAGGTCGAGCGCAGCCTCGGCTTCGACCCCACCGACCGGGAGTTTGAGCAACTCGGCTACGACATCGAGAGCCGGGTGCCCGGCACGGGCAAGCTGCGGTTCATCGAGGTCAAGGGGCGAGTCGAGGGGGCGCCGACGATCACGGTCACGAAGAACGAGATCCTGTATTCACTCAACAAGCCCGAAGACTTCATCCTGGCCATCGTTGAGTTCACTGGTGAAGACACGCACCGCTCCCACTACCTGCGCCAGCCTTTCCAGCGCGAGCCCGACTTCGGCGTGACGAGCGTGAACTACGATCTCGCCGAGATCATCGCCCGGGCCGGGCAGCCGCAGTGACGCAGCTGCGGGCTCGGCAGGAGACCGAACCATGGCCAAAGCCAACCTGCTGAACACCAGTACGTCCACGTTCCTCGAGCTGATCGGCAACGGCCGCCTCTACAAGGTGCCGCCCTATCAGCGTGACTACTCGTGGACCGAAGAGCAGTGGGAAGACCTGTGGACCGACATCATCGATCTGGCCGAGCGGCCCGACGACACGCACTACATGGGCGCGCTCGTCGTCGAAGGGCGGTCCGACCGCGAGTTCGCGGTCATCGACGGCCAGCAACGCATTGCCACCCTCAGCCTGCTGGCGCTGGCTGTCATCGGCAGGCTGCTGGCCTTGGCCGAAGCCGGCGTTGACGTGCAGGACAACCGGCAGCGCTCCGCAGCACTGCGCGCGCGCTTCCTCGGCGAGAAGGACCCGGCTTCGCTGGTGGAAGCGAGCAAGCTCACGCTCAACGAGACCGACAACGCCTTCTACCAGGATTACCTCGTCCAACTGCGCAGCCCGCTGAATGCGCGCGGCCTGCCCAGGTCGAACCGCCTGCTGTGGGAATGCTTCTCTTACTTCAAGCGCCAGGTCGAGAACTGGTCGGCGGCCGCGCCAGACGGGGAGCGGCTCGCCCGCCTGCTGTCCGAAACCGCGGGCCGGCAATTGATGTTCATCCGCATCGCCGTGGACGACGAACTGAACGCCTACACCGTGTTCGAGACGCTGAACGCACGCGGGCTCGAACTTTCGGCCACCGACCTGCTCAAGAACTACCTGTTCTCGCGCCTGCGGACCACCGCCGACCTGCAGGCGCTGCAACGTCGCTGGCAGGCCCTGATGGCCACGGTGCTCCAGGAGCGCTTTCCCGAATTCCTGCGCTACCACCTGCAGTGCGAGCTGCCGCGTGTGCGCACGCAGCGACTCTTCAAACTCGTTCGTGAGCGGGTGCAGAGCGGCCAGGACGTGTTTGCCCTGCTCGAAGCGCTGGAGCGGCGCGCCGAGGTCTTCGCCGCCTTGTTCGACCCGCAGCACGCTTACTGGATCGACCGGCGAGATTGCGCCCCCTATGTGCGCGAGCTCAACGTGCTGCGCGTCCGCCAGATGACCCCGTTGGTGTTTGCCGCGTGGGAGCGACTGGACCCTGGCGACTTTGCACGCGTGCTCAAGCTGCTGGCCGTGGTGCTGTTTCGCTACAGCGCGGTCAGCGGGCTGAACACCAACGCGCTGGAGCCCATGTTCCACGAGGCGGCGAAGGGGCTGCTGGAAGGGCGCCTGCCGACGCCGGCCGACGTCTTCGGCGCCATGCGCGTGGTCTACGTGGAAGATGCCCGCTTCGAGCAGGACTTCGCCCGCCTGGCGCCTGACAGCGCCGGTCAGGGCAAGAAGCTCATTCGCTACATCCTGGCGCGCCTGGAATCCGACGCTTCGGGCCGTGCCTGCGACCCCGACGCCGACCCCGGCACCGTGGAACACATCCTGCCGGAAGACCCGTCGGCGGCCTGGGAGGCCGAATTCCCGCGCGACTCCTGGCAGCGTTCGATCGACAGATTGGGCAATCTCACTTGGCTGGAGCCGGCGCTGAACCGCCAAGTGGGCAACGCCGACTTCCCCGCCAAGCGCGACGCCTACCGGCAAAGCCGCTACCAACTCAGCCAGAGCCTGCCCGACTCGGTCGGCGATGAATGGACCCCGGCCAGACTTGATGCACGCCAGGCGCAGATGGCGCGGCGTGCCGTCCACCTGTGGCGTGCCGACTTCGCCTGACCGAGAACGCAGGACATGCACAAGAAGAAACTGATCGAAGTCGCATTACCTCTGGAAGCCATCAACAAGGCCAGCGCGCGCGAGAAGTCGATCCGGCATGGCCACCCGAGCACGCTGCACCTGTGGTGGGCGCGGCGGCCGCTGGCGGCGGCGCGGGCGGTGATCTTTTCGCAGATGGTGGACGACCCGTCGGCCTATGTGGACGTGCTGCGGGCGGACCCGAAGCTGCACCGCAAGGCAGAGGCCGCACTCAAGGCCCGGTTGAAGGTGTGGGAAGAGGCGCGAGAGCTCGCCCGAAAGGCCAAGGGCACGAACCTCTCCGTCCCGGAGCCCGGCCCGGCGCCGACCCTGGACGACATGCTTGCCGAGCAGGAGCGGCAGCGGCTGTTCAAGATCATCGAAGACCTGGTGCTGTGGGAGAACACCACCAACGAGACCGTGCTGCAGGCGGCGCGCGACGAGATCTGGCAGAGCTGGCGGCGGGCCTGCGCCGAGAACGCCGACCATCCGCGGGCCAAGGAGTTGTTCGACCGCCACAAGCTGCCCGCCTTTCACGACCCCTTCGCCGGCGGCGGCGCGCTGCCGCTGGAGGCGCAGCGGCTCGGGCTCGAGAGCTACGCCAGCGACCTGAACCCGGTGGCGGTGCTGATCAACAAGGCGATGATCGAGATCCCGCCGAAGTTCGCAGGCCAGCCGCCGGTGAACCCCGACGCGCAGAAGCAAGTCGCGCAGATGGACAAGAGCTGGGGTGGCGCACAGGGCCTCGCCGAGGACGTGCGCTACTACGGCCAGTGGATGCGCGACGAGGCCGAGAAGCGCATTGGCCACCTCTACCCGGAGGTCGAGGTCACCGCCGAGATGGTCGGTGTGCGGCCGGACCTGAAGAAGTATGCGGGTCAGAAGCTCACCGTGATCGCCTGGCTCTGGGCGCGCACGGTGAAGAGCCCGAACCCGGCCTTCGCGCAGGTGGACGTGCCCCTCGCTTCGACCTTCATGCTGTCCACCCAACCTGGCAAGGAGGCGTATGTCGAGCCGGTGTTCGAGAATGGCGGGTACCGCTTATTGGTGAAGGCGGGTAAGCCGAAGGATTCTGAAGCGACGAGGAATGGCACGAAGCTCGCGCGGGCGAACTTTCTCTGCCTAATGTCAGGTGCGCCGATTTCTGGTGATTACATCAAGGCGGAGGGCAAGGCCGGGAACATGGGTGCCCGTTTGATGGCGATTGTTGCTGAGGGCGAGCGCGGGAGGCTTTATCTGTCCCCAAGCGCGGAGATAGAAGCGGTCGCGCACACGGTATCACCGGCGTGGAAGCCGGAGATCGAGATTTCTGGCAGCACCCAGTACATCGGTGTGCGACCTTACGGCATGGATCAGTTTTGGCAGCTATTCAGCAACCGCCAACTGCAAATGCTTACGACGTTTTCGGATCTTGTTCAAGAGGCCCATGAACGTGTGCTGAGTGACGCCCGTTTAGCCGAGTTCAACGATGATGACAAGGGAATCGAGGCTGATGGAATGGGCGCACGGGCTTACGCAGATGCGGTAACGACCTATTTGGGAGAGACCGTCTCGAAGATCACGTCCTATCACTGCACGCTGGGCGTATGGAGAGCCGCGGAGGGAAAAACTGGTCGGACGTTCGGCAGGCAGGCAATTCAGATGGTTTGGGACTATCCGGAGTGCAACCCGTTTGCTGGTGCCGGTGGAGATTGGAAAGGCGCCTACTCGGATTGCGCAAAGGTACTAGCAGGTTTAGGTTTCGGGTCAAGAGGGCGCGCTTGGCAGGCCGCGGCGCAGAACTCGGACGATATGTCGGGCATGCAGCCGGTCGTTAGTACCGATCCGCCCTACTACGACAACGTACCCTACGCTGACCTTTCTGATTTTTTTTACGTATGGCTGCGCCACTCTCTGAAGCCCATCTTTCCCAACCTGTTTCCCACGGTAGCCGCTCCAAAGTCTGACGAGCTCGTTGCCTTTGCCTACCGACATTCTGACAAAGCATCAGCGGGGGCCTTCTTCTTGGATGGCATGACCCATGCAATGCAGCGGCTCGCCGAACGCGCTCACCCTGCGTACCCAATTAGCATCTACTACGCATTTAGACAGGCTGAGACAGATGGGGAGGAAGGTACAGCATCTACCGGATGGGAAACGTTCCTAGATGCCGTCATTCATGCCGGGTTCGCTGTTAGCGGGACCTGGCCAATGCGGACAGAACTGGGAGGTGCCCTCAAAACGCTGCGAAATGCACTAGCCTCCAGCATCGTCCTCGTCTGCCGCCCGCGCGCGGCCAATGCCCTGGCTGCCACGCGCCGCGAGTTCGTCAATGCGCTCAAGGCCGAGTTGCCCGCCGCGCTCGCCCACCTCCAGCGCGGCAACATCGCGCCCGTGGACCTCGCGCAGGCGGCCATCGGCCCGGGCATGGCGGTCTACACCCGCTACGCCAAGGTGCTCGATGCCGAGGGCAAGCCGCTCACCGTGCGTGAGGCGCTGACACTGATTAACCAAACCCTCGACGAGGCGCTGGCCGAGCAGGAGGGCGACTTCGACGCCGACAGCCGTTGGGCGCTGACCTGGTTCGACCAGGTGGGATTTGCCGAGGGCGAGTACGGCGTGGCCGAACAGCTCTCCAAGTCCAAAAACACCAGCGTCGGCGGCATGGTGCAGGCAGGCATCGTGTCGTCAAAGAGCAGCCGTGTGCGCCTGCTGAAGCCCGACGAATTGCCGGCCGACTGGGACCCGACCACGGATTCGCGACTGACGGCGTGGGAGATGGTCCACCAACTCATCCGCGCGCTGGAGTCAGGCGGCGAAGGCGCAGCGGCAGTACTCGTCGCCAAGCTCAGCGCCAAGGCCGAGATCGCACGCGAACTCTGCTACCGCCTCTACACGCTGTGTGAGCGCAAGAAGCGCGCGGCCGAGGCGCTGTCGTACAACGGCCTGGTGCAAAGCTGGCCCGAGATCGTGCGGTTGGCACAACAGAGCCCATCGGCAGTGCCGCGAGACCAGACTCCGCTTTTCGAGGAAGAACCGTGAACGTCGTTGCCGCAAACGGAGAACGCCCGTGATCACCTCAATGTCGCTACAGAACTTCAAGTCGTGGCGCGATACGGGGCCCATCCGGCTCGCGCCGCTGACAGGATTATTCGGGACCAACAGCTCGGGCAAGACCAGCCTGATGCAGTTCCTGCTGATGCTCAAACAGACGGCGGAGTCGCCGGACCGCAACCTCGTGTTGGAACTGGGCGATTCGCGTAGTCTGGTCGAACTGGGAACGTTTGCCGATGTTGTTCACCAGCACGACCTGACCCAGCCCTTGCGCTGGCGGCTCGCATGGCAGTTGCCCGAGCCCCTGGTTGTCGCGGATCCTGGCAGTCGCAAGGATGTCTCGCTCCAAGCGAAAGCGATCGAGGTCGAAGTGTCGGTGAGTTGGGATAAGAACGGCTCGTCGGCCAGCGGACGGCCGACCGTGCAGGCGATGACGTACCGCTTCGATGGTTCGGACTTCGGCATGCGACCGATCGCGGGCCACGCCGGCGAGTACGAGCTGTTCACGACGCACAAGCGGTTCGCGTTCAAGCGCGTGAAGGGACGAGTCTGGAATCTGCCGCAGCCGGCGAAGTGCTACGGATTCCCCGACCAGGTGCGGGGCTATTTTCAGAATGCTGCCTTCCTGTCGGACTTCGAGCTCGCCTTCGAGCGGCAGGCAGCATGCACTTTTTACCTAGGGCCGTTGCGCGAGTACCCCAAACGCGAATACGCCTGGGGCGGATCGCAGCCGTCCGATATGGGGCGGCGCGGCGAGCGCGTCGTTGAAGCCTTGCTGGCCTCGCGTGACCAGGGCATCAAGTATTCGTTCGGAAAGGGCGTCAAGCGCAAGTCACTGGATGAAGTGGTGGCATCGTGGCTGAAGAGGCTCGGCCTGATCGATCGCTTCGAGGTGCGACCGGTCACCAGCGGGAGCAAACTGTTCCAGGTCTGGGTGCGTCGCCAGGCGGGGGCCAAGGAGGTGTTGCTGACCGATGTGGGTTTCGGCGTGTCGCAGATCCTGCCGGTTATCGCGCTGTGCTACTACGCGCCGCCGGGTTCGGTCTTGCTGCTGGAACAGCCCGAGATCCACTTGCATCCCCGCGTGCAGGCAGGTCTGGCGGACGTGCTCATCGACGCTATCAAGAGCAGGGGAATTCAGATCATCGTCGAGAGCCACAGCGAGCACCTGTTGCGGCGCCTCCAACGCAACATTGCCGAGGAGAAGGTTGTGGCTCAGGACACAGCCCTTTACTTCTGCGAGATCGAAGCGGGGGTCTCTCATCTGACCGCGCTTCAGGTGGACATGTACGGCAATATCGAGAACTGGCCCGACGGATTCTTTGGCGACGAGTTCGAGGAGATCGCCGCGATGCAGAAGGCGATCCTGCGTCGCCGCGGTGGGCTCGCGAAGTGAGTGTTGTTGTCGATACGAATGTGTTGGTCGTGGCCAACGGCAAGCACGAGCCCGCCCAAGTGCAATGCATTGGCGCCTGCATCGATGCGCTGGCGGAGGCCCGCACGGGGCTGGTCGTCATCGACGATGCACAACACATCCTCGCCGAATATCGCAGGCATTGCTCTTTCGCCGGGCAGCCCGGCGTGGGCGATGCGTTCTTCAAGTGGCTTTGGCAGCGGCAGGCCGATCCTCGGCATTGCCTTGTGGTGCACATCACGCCTCACCCCAAGCGCGGGTTTGCAGAGTTCCCTGCAGATGAGCAACTGGCGAAGTTCGATCGCAGCGACAGGAAGTTCGCTGCCGTTGCGCTGGCAGCGGGCGATGCGCCGCCGATACTCAATGCGTGCGACACTGACTGGTGGTTGGCGCGCCATGCCCTCGACGCCCATGGGCTGACCGTGAATTTCCTTTGTCCTGAACTGATGGCGGGAGCCGAGCGATGAGCGCCGAGATCGCGCTGGCGCGGCCGTCCCGGCGCAGGCTGCACTGCTGTCGCGCGGCGCCGTGATCTCCATCGGCGACCGCCTCGACGCCAAATACCTGGTGACAGGGCGCCTGGGCAGCGGCGGCTTCGGCGAGGTGTTCCTGGCGGAAGACGAGGCCATCCCGGGGCGCTACGTGGCGCTCAAGGCGCTCTCCGGTCCCCCGGCTGCGGCAGAGGACAACCTGATCTGGGAGATGGTGGCGCTGTCGCAGTTCAACCACCCGGGCGTGGTCGCCTTCCATCATCACTTCAGCCATGCGAACCAGCGCGTGCTGGTGATGGAGTACTGCGCCGGCGGCAGCCTGGCCGACCGGCTGGCTGCCACCGGCGCGATGGGCGAGAACGAGGTCTTTCGCTGGGCCGCGGTGCTGTGCGACACGCTGGCTGCCGTGCACGGCAAGGGCATCGTGCACCACGACATCAAGCCGGCGAATGTGCTGCTGTCGCGCGACGGTGCCATCAAGCTCGGCGACTTCGGTGTCGCCAACCGCAACACCGGCACCCGGATGTACCTGCCGCCCGAGATGCTACTTGGGCCGGCCCCGGCCAAGACCGACCCCCGCGTCGATGTCTATGCGCTGGGCCTGACGCTGGTGGAGATGTTGACCGGCGAGCACCCGTTCGAGTTGTTGTCACCCGAAGAAGCGCTAGCGGCCAGGATGGCGCACCAGACGGTGCCCGGCAGCCTCCCGAGGTGGGTGCAAGAGGTCTTGCTGCGCGCCACCCACCCGACGCCCGAGTTGCGCTTCCAGAGCATGGAGGAGTTCGGCGAAGCCATTGCCAGCAAGCGCGTGCCCTTCGTGCTGAACGGCAACCACATCAAGGCGCACGCGCTGGCCGAGAAGTCAGAACGGCATCTGGCGCGGAAGCAATGGAAGCTGGCCGAAAAGCTCGCCAACCAGGCGCTGCTGCTCAGCCCCGATTGCACCGCCGCGCTGTTGGCCGCCGGGCGCTGCCAGTTGCTGATCCGCCGCACGCAAAGCGCCAGGCAGTTCTTCAGCCGCGCGCTGGATGTCAACCCGCGCATCCATGTGCAGAAGGAACTGGGCTGGTTACAGCTGGAGGAAGGGCACCTGCCGATCGCGATATCTCTGCTCAGCGACCACCTGGACCGCCACGGTGCCGACTTCGAAGCCTGCAACCTGCTGCTGAAGTGTTTCTATCTCAGTGCGCGCTACGACGTAGCCGAGGGCTTGGCGCAGCAGGTGATGGCGCATCGGCCGGGGAACCCGTGCTTCGAGAACAACCGGTTCATCTGCCGTCTGCTCGCGGGCGAATGCGCGGCGACCGATCTTGACGAGGCGTCGGCCGGCGCGCGCGCCAACCCGTTCCTGGCCTACAACCTGGCGGTGGCCACCGAGACGCCGCGAAGCTGGGCCACGACGGGGAGGCCGGCGCTGCCGGACAAGCTGGTCTTTCAGGAGTTCCGCTTCGACGTGGCCGGCAAGGCCAATCCGCTGTCGATTCGTGTGCCGGGCGGCGCCAAGATGGAAAGCGCGGCACCGCTGGTATCCATCGGGTCATGGGCGAAGAACGACATCGCGCTGGACGACGCTTCGGTGAGCCGGCGCCATGCGCTCATCGCGAACTTTCCGAACGATGTCTGGCTATACGATCTGGGTAGTGCGCACGGCGTTCGGGTTGACGGCGACGCGGTGCCGGGACGGGCTTTTCTGGATGGCGTGCACCGGGTCATGGTGGGGCGCATCGAGGTCGAAGTCGGCGCGCGTGCCGACTTGCTGGTTTGAGCCGTGCTGCAAGGGACAAGGAGAACACCATGGGGCTGATTGACGTTTCGGCGGCTGAACTGGCACCGATCTGCCGGCGCCACCGCATCCGCAGGCTGTCGCTCTTCGGCTCGCAGTTGAAGGGCACCGCGCGGCCAGACAGCGATGTCGACTTGCTGGTGGAGTTCCTGCCGGATGCCCGAACGACGTACTTCGATCTGGCCAACATCGAGATCGAGCTTTCGGCCCTTCTCGGTGGGCGCAAGGTGGATCTGCGCACGCCGGCGGAATTGAGCCGCTACTTCCGCGACCAGGTGCAGCGCGAGTCCGAGGAACTGTATGTCGCTGCCTGAGAACGACGTGGTGCGCCTGCGGCACATGTTCGATGCCTGCGAGCAGGCGTTCCGGTTCTGTGCCGGCAGAAGCCGCGCCGACCTGGACGGCGACGTGATGTTGCGTTTCGCCCTGGTGCACGCGATTACCGTGGTCGGCGAAGCGGCGGCCAAGATATCGATACAGACGCGCGAGGCGCTCCCCGACATTGCCTGGGGTGCGATCGTTGGCATGCGCAACCGACTCGTGCATGCGTACTTCGACATCGACTCGGACGTGCTGTGGGAGTCGGTTAACGAGGGACTACCGCCGCTCGCCGCGCAGCTTCGCGCTGCACTTCAATCAAACGAATAGCAGCAGTCCACCCATGGCCATCACCAACCAAGAGCGCGTGGGCAAGGCGCTGGACCTGTTTCGCACGGGGCTGGCGCCCTATGTGGAGCGCGAATTCGCAAACGCCCACAAGGACAAGGCGCTGGCCGAAGCGCGACGGCTGCTGCCGGCCGAGGACCGCATCAACGGCACGCGCCCGATCGCGCAGTGGGATGCTGCCGTCTTGCTGAAGCTGATGTGGGACGCCTGGAACGATGTCTTCGGCCGCACCCTGGGCCGGGCAGAGCGATCGCTGGTGCAGGAGCTGCGCGACGTGCGCAACCGCTGGGCGCACCAGGACCCGTTCACCGGCGACGATGCCTACCGTGCGCTGGACTCGGTGCACCGGTTGTTGCTTGCCATTTCTTCCACGCAGGCGGAAGAAGTGGAGAAGATGAAGATGGAGTTGCTGCGCGTTCGCTTCGACGAACAGGCGCGCGCCGAGAAGCGCAAGACCGCGAGCACGGCGATCGAGACCGCGGTGGCCGGCAACCTCAAGCCCTGGCGCGAGGTGGTGACGCCGCACAAGGACGTGGCCAGCGGCCGCTACCAGCAGGCCGAATTCGCTGCCGACCTGTGGCAGGTACATCTGGGCCAGGGCACCGACGAGTACAAGAACCCGGTCGAGTTCTTTCGCCGGACGTACCTGACCGAGAGCTTGAAGGGCATGCTGGTCGGCGCGGTGCGGCGGCTGGCTGGCAAGGGTGGCGACCCGGTCGTGCAGCTGCAGACCAACTTCGGCGGCGGCAAGACGCACTCGATGCTGGCGCTGTACCACCTGTTCTCGGGGGTGGCGCCGACCGAGCTGGCCGGCATCGACGCGGTGATGAAGGCCGCCGAGGCGACCAAGCTGACCAACGCCCGGCGTGTGGTGCTGGTGGGCAACAAGATCTCACCGGGCAACCCGTCCACCAAGGCCGACGGCACGGTGGTGCGCACGCTGTGGGGTGAACTGGCCTGGCAGCTCGGCGGCAAGAAGGCGTTCGCGCGCATCAAGGCCGACGACGAGAAGGCCACCAGCCCGGGCGACGTGCTGCGCGAGCTGTTCATCGAGTACGGCCCGTGCCTGATCCTGATCGACGAATGGGTGGCCTACGCGCGCCAGTTGCACGACCAGAGCGACCTGCCGGCGGGTGGCTTCGAGACTCAGTTCACCTTTGCCCAAGTGCTGACCGAATCGGCCAAGCTGGCGAACAACTGCCTGTTGGTCATCAGTCTGCCGGGATCGGATACCACCGGCTCGCCGCACACGCAGTCGGATGACGTGGAGGTGGGCGGCACACGCGGGCGTGAGGCGCTGGACCGGCTGCGCAACGTGGTGGGGCGGGTGGAATCGTCGTGGCGGCCGGCCAGTGCCGAAGAGGGCTTCGAGATCGTGCGGCGACGGCTGTTCGAGCCGCTGTCGGACCCGGCACAGTTCAGGGACCGGGACGTGGTGGCGCGTGCCTTTGCCGACTTCTACCGCACGCAGAAGACCGAATTTCCGCCCGAGTGCGGAGACGGCGATTACGAGAAGCGGCTGAAGGCGGCTTACCCGATCCACCCCGAAATCTTCGACCGCCTGTATACGGACTGGTCGACACTGATCAAGTTCCAGCGCACGCGCGGCGTGCTGCGGCTGATGGCAGCGGTGATCCACAGCCTGTGGGAGAAGGGCGACCGCAGCCCGCTGATCCTGCCGGCGAATATCGCAGTCGACGACCCGCGCGTGCAGTCGGAGCTGACGCGCTACCTGTCGGACAACTGGGTGCCGGTGATCGAGAAGGACGTGGACGGGCCGAGTTCTTTGCCGTTGCGTCTGGACAGCGAGCTGCCCAACCTTGGCAAGTTCTCGGCCTGCCGGCGTGTGGCACGCGCGATCTACCTGGGGTCGGCGCCGCTGACGCAGGCGGCGCACCGCGGGCTTGAGGATCGACGGGTGAAGCTCGGCTGCGTGATGCCGGGCGAGTCGCCGGCTGTCTTCGGCGACGCGCTGCGGCGGCTGGCCGGCGCTGCGACCTACCTCTACCAGGATGGACCGCGCTACTGGTACTCGACGCAGCCCACGGTGACCAAGCTGGCCGAGGACCGCGCCGAACAACTCAAACGCGAGCCCGACAAGGTGGTGCATGAGCTGGACCGACGCCTGCGCGAAGACCTGCGCCGGACGGGCGACTTCATCCGCATTCATCCCATGCCACAGACCAGCCAGGACGTGCTGGACGACTTGGATGCGCGACTGGTCGTCTTGTCCGCGGACCAGCCCTACAGCAAGGAGTCGGGCAACGCGGCCGAGTTGGCGGCCAAGGCGATGCTGGAATCGCGTGGCAACACGCCGCGCCTGTATCGGAACTCGCTGGTCTTCCTGGCGGCCGACAAGACCCGGTTGCAGGACCTGGACGAAGCGGCGCGGAAGTATCTGGCGTGGTCATCGATCATCGACGAGCAGCAGACGCTGAACCTCGACCCGCAGCAGGTGAAGCAGGCGCAGACCCAGTTGAAGGCGGCGGACAGCGCTATCACGGCGCGCGTGCCGGAGACCTATCAGTGGCTGCTCGTGCCGGTGCAGGCAACGCCGCAGGCGGCCGTTGAATGGCAGGCGACACGGCTCTCGGGGCAAGACGCTCTGGCCGTGCGGGCGAGCAAGAAGCTGCGCAGCGACGAGCTTCTGCTGACCGGTTTTGCCCCGTCGCGCTTGCGCATGGAGCTCGACCGCGTGCCGCTCTGGCGCGGTGACAGTGTCTCCATCAGGCAGCTGGCCGAGGACTTTGGTCGTTACCTGTACCTGCCGCGCCTGACGGACTCGTCGGTGCTGGTCAACTCGATTCGCGATGGTCTCTCGCTGCTGACGTGGGAGCAGGACGGCTTCGCGTTTGCCGACAGCCACGATGAGGGTGCGGCGCGATTCCGAGGACTGCGGGCCGGCGAGATGGTGTCGATTGCCGACGCGCAGCATTCGGGTCTGCTGGTGAAACCGAGCGTGGCCCGGGCACAGATCGATGCCGACAAGGCCGCGTCGGTGGCACTGGGAAACTCAGGGTTGCTGGGTGGCGGAGCAACCCCAGGCGGGGCTGCAATGACATCGCCGGGACTGGTTCAGACGGTGGCGGGCAAGCCGCCGGTGCCGCCAGCGGCTCCCAAGCCGAAGCGTTTTCACGGCACGGCCAAGCTCGACAGCGCCCGGGTCGGCCGCGATGCAAGCCGAATCGCCGACGAGGTGATCGCGCACCTTGCTGGTCTGGTCGGCGCCGAGGTGACCGTCACGATCGAGATCGAGGCCGCCATACCGGGGGGCGCGCCGGACAACGTCGTGCGGACCGTGACGGAGAACAGCCGGACCTTGAAGTTCACGAGTCAGGGGTTCGAGCCGGAGTAGACAGGCATCGGGTCGCTCCATCCTCGTTGCGGCTGATTGCCGCGCCACCGCCTGAGGTAGTCAGGACAAAGCCCGCAGCACGCCGGCTGGGTCGCGGTCGATCAGGTTCAGCAGCACCAGCGCCGGGCCTTGGGGGTTGCGGTCGCCACGCTCCCAGTGCCGCAGTGTCGCCACCGACACGCCGAAGCGCGCCGCAAACTGCGCCTGGGTGAAGCCCAGGCGGCCACGCACGGCGGCCACGTCCACGGGCGCGGGGCGCCACACCTTCACGCCGGCCTGCGTGCCCTTGGCGTGGCCGATGGCCTCGGTCAGGCCCTGCTTGATGCTCTCGAATGCCTTGCCCATCACGTCACCTTTCAAGCCAGATCTGCACCAGCACGTTCACCAGGCCGACCAGCGCGTTGCGCTCGGCCTTGCTCAGGTTGGCGCGCTCGTTCTTGGCAAACATCGTCAACAGATACAGCGGCATCGCCTCGCTGTGAAAGTAGTAGATCACCCGCACACCGCCGCTCTTGCCCCGGCCGTCGCGCGCCCAGCGCAGCTTGCGCACGCCCCCAGTGCCTTCGATCAGGTCGCCAGCTTTGGGGTAGGTCGCCAGGTGGTCCACGATGGCCCGGCGGTCGGCGTCGGCCAGCAGCCTGGTCGCCGCGCGCAGGTACTCGGGCAGTTCGGCGACGGTCAGCAGCATCAGGGTGGAGTGTAATCCATTGGATTAATTCTCCTGTGCCTACTGGCGGCGCCCGTCGTCTACAGCGTGAGGGATGCCAACGCCTTCGCCGCGTGCTCGCGCAACAGGTGCCCGTAGTGCTTCTCGATCATCAGCAGGCTCGTGCCCGACAACTGCGCCACTGTCAGCGTGTCGAGCTTGTGCAGGGCAATCAGGTCGGTGATGGTGGAGTGCCGCAGCGCGTAGGCCGTGGCGGCAGCCGGCAACTCGGCCGCAATCACGGCGTCCTTGATCGGGTACTTCCACGCATCCTTGTTCCACGCCGACCCATCGGCCCGGGCCAGCAGTGGCGCCGTGGGCAGCTTGCCTTTGCATTGTTCGGCGAAGAAGGCGGCGGTGGCCGGCGGCAGCGTGATCTTGCGGTCCTGCCCGTGCTTGTCCTTGCCGATGGTGAACGTGGACAAGCGCTTGTCGAAGCTGCCGGCCACCAGCGCGGCCATGGCCCCGGGGCGCAACGGCACCAGCGACAGGGCGCTCAGGAACACGGCCAGGTCGGCAGGCGCCTTGGCGATCAGTGCGCGGCGCTGTGTCAGGTCGAGGTACACGTCGCGGCGGCGGTCGGCGTCTTTCACGGGCCGCAGCTTCACCTTCCACGCAGCGTCGCTGGTGGCGTCGCCGTTCTCGACGGCCAGGTTCAGTGCCGCGCGAAGCGATGTCATGTCGCGGTTGAGCGTGCTCGCGCTCCGTGCCCGTGTCGGCGTCTTGCTCTTCTTGTCGTGCGGAATGGTGGGCGTTGCGGCCAGTCCCTTACGCCACCCGTCGATGTCGCCGGGCTTGAGTTTCTGCAGTGTGATGCCGCCGATCTTGTGGTCATCCACCCAACGGGCGAAGCGCTTCTCGGTGTCCAGAGCGGCCTGCGCCTTGCCCGCGCTGGTCAAGTGCTTGACGTAGTTCGCGCAGGCCACCTTCACGGTGATTGCCTTCGCCTTGCCACCCCGGCCCAAGTGGGCAAACCAGTCCCGGGCTGCCTTGCTGGCGATGTCGAAGCGGGCATGCGCCGGGTAGTCGCTGAACTCGCCCAAGGGGCTCTGAAGCTGCTTCCCGGTGGTGTTGTCGCGATTGCGGGCCAGCCACGTTCCGGCGGCATCGGCGGTCATCTTGCGGTAGCCGAGGAAGCAGCCCGCCTCTATGCGCTGCCAGTAGGGGTCGCGGCGCGGCGCCAGGCGGTTGCGCGCTTCGACCTTGCCCAGATTGATCGTGCCCATGGCGCCCTCGCAGCGAAGTATGAAAAAAGTATGAAAATCATACCCAGACTTCGACGGATGATCCAGGACAACTTTACCTATGAAGATGATGTCCAGCGGCGTCCTGGATTGTCCACATTCCCACCCTTCACACGGCAGGGGTCGCAGGTTCGAACCCTGCACCGCCCACCAGATAACACCAATTGAATCAAATACTTGGCGGCACCCTCGGGCGCCGTTTTCGTTTCAGTGTCCTAGACGTGTCCTAAACCGCCTCTGGGACATCGTGTGGCGATGCGGCCACGGCGCCGGCTTTCGCCGGGGCGGCCAATCCGCCCCCAAGACCGCTAACAGTCGATGGTCGTGGCCTGGGCGCCGTGAGGCTCAGCACAATGGTCTGCGCTATGTTGTCAGCGGTCAGCTTTGCGGCTGCGGTCATTCACGGCCAGCCGGCCTGCTGGCCGCCGGCCGCCGGCCTCCGGCGCCACTCAGTGCCGAGCGGATTCCTCGTTCGGCAGGCCCGCAACCCGCCAGGCTTCAACAACGCGCTCGCGGTGCTCAGGCAACAAGAATGGCATCACGTGCTCGGCGAAATGCAGGCTGAAGCGTCGATTGAATCGGTGCCCGGCGTGGGCCTCGCGGCGTGCGGACGCCAAGTTCCCCGCCTCGTGATGTACCACGGCCAGCATGCCGTGCGCCCAGGGATAGGACGGGTTGCGTCGAATGGCGCTCTCGAAGGTGGCGCGCGCTTGCGCAGCGTCATGCGCCATCCACTGTGCCATCCCGCGGATCGTGAGGAACACACCGCAGTCGTTCGCGTTGAGCTTCAGCGCTCGGTCGATGTACACCAACGAGTCTGCGGGACGGCCGCACCAGACGAGCGCATCGCCCATGTGGAACTGCATGTAGGCATACGTGGGGGCCAAAGTCGCCGCCCGCTCCAGATGCATGAGCGCCTCGGCATGCCGCGCTCGCCACAGCAGCACCTTGCCCATCAGGCCGTGGGGCGGCGCAATGCCGCCGCCACAGTCCAGTGCCCGCGCGGCCAGTTCGGCCGCCTTCCGTTCGCTCGCCTGCGGGTCCGTCGACCAACCGCTGATTGCATCGAACCAGTGGGTCCAGCCCAGCAGTGTGATCGCCTCGGCGTGGTTCGGCGCAAGCTCGACCACCTTCTCGTAGGCCGTCCTTGCCTTCGCGTGTCCGTCGGCCGTATAGGTCGAGAAGAGTTGCCATCCGCGCAGCATCAAATCCAGCAGCTGCGCGTCCTCGCTCGAGCGCCGCGCGGCGTCCGGATCAGACAATGCAATCGAGCGCCATGCCGATGGGCCGCGCCGCGCATTGCGCGATTCGGCGCAAGCGCCGTCGTCCATCAGCTCAGCGGCCAGTTGACCCGTCTGCTCGCTCGGCTCCACGCCCAGTTCATCGCGCAGGCTGCGTCGGCAGTCGATCCACACTTCCACCGCCTTCGAGCGCAGCCCGGCACGCGCGTAAAGGCGCATCAGCGCGCGCGCGGTCCCCTCGTGCGCGCGGTCGGCTGCGTGCAGCCGGCATCCGAGACGAATCGCGTCGTCGAGCGCGGCGTCGTCGAGCCTGAGTTCGCTCAGATGTGCCACCACGCCGTGGGCCAGATCATCGAGGCGTTGGCGCTCGATCTGGGCCCACAGGCCGAATTCGGTGCCCGCCTCGATCCCCTCGGCGAATTCGCCGCGGTACAGGGCCGCGGCAGCGCGCAATGCCGCTTCCCGCGTCTGCGAGGCCAGGGCCTCGAACTGGCGCGCGTCGACGCGGCACAGGTCCTCTTGCAACACGAGACGGTCGGCCGAACTGGACAGGATCTCGGCAGCTTCACCGAGCTCGGTGCGCACTTGGTGCAGACACTGCCGCAGCGCGTTGCGGGCATCTTCGAGGGCGGTGTGGTCCCAGAGCAGGCAGAGCAGTCGGCTGCGCGGGACGCCGGCGCTTCCATGGCTGGCCACGCAAGCGAGCAGCGCGCCACCCTTGCGACCGAGCAAAAGCGGCCGCACGCCTTGTGACGATTCGATCGTTGTTTGGCCCAGCAAACGCAACGTCCACGCCGGCATCGCAGCCCCGCCATGTTCCGACCGGACCATCATAACGATGCGCTAACGGCCTGCTCACGCTCGGCGAGACGGACCGTCGGCACACTGACGGGCACCCATTGACCTACGGAGGTGACCATGAGTGTAAGGAACATTTCGACGGCGGCCTGGCTGGCGGCGCTGTGCCTGATGCCGGCAGCAGCGATGGCGCAGATGCCCAAGGAGGGCACCTGGGAGTGGACGCACTGCTTTGGCGGCCCGGTCCACACCACCATCGCCACGCCGGAGTTCACTGCGGGCACATATTTGGTGACCGGCGTGTCGCACTCGGCGGGCGGCCCGGTCGAGACGATGAGTCTGGAATGCAGCGGCACCTTCGAGTACCGCGGCGGCAAGGCCAGGAGCCAAGGCCACTGTGTTCACCGAGACAGCGCAGGTGATCGCCTCTTCGGTACCGACAGCATGGGCCCGCAGGGCTATGTGTTCGAGATTCTGGGCGGTACCGGCAAGTACGCCGGCATCACCGGCAGCGGGGTGGTCGAGTCCCTGCCGCGGGTGAAGCCGATCCGCGAGGGCACGATGCAGGCTTGCCGGCACGCCAAGGGCAGCTACAAGCTTCCGTGAGCGGCACGGTCGAGATCGATTGCCCTCCGGTACGACGCCTGTCGCCGGCCGGGAACGTTGGGGCCGGCGGCAGCAATGATGGAGACCGTCGAGCGGCGCGGTGGTGCGCGGCCCGACAGGGCGCGGCGTGTGGATTGAGTCTGGCGGCCCGCGTGTTTGAAAGGCGCCTGTCCACAAGACCCAAACCCCGCAGCCGGATGTGCGGCTCGGCCCGGGTCTGCTGAAGGCGCTGTCGAGCCGCCTGCAGGGTCGGCTGCGGACGGCGCCGGGGTTGCGCCGTGCGCAGGAGGGGCGCAGTGCGCGACTACGGGGAACTGGCGCTCTTGTCCGTGGCCTTCGGGGCGGAGTGGGAGTCGGCCTGGCCGGCCATCGGCATGGCGGTCTTTTCTTGCGCGTCGGAGAGCGTGGCGTTGGTCCGGGTCGACGCGGTCTCGGCCGTGGACGCTGGGGGTTCCGCGGCGAAAACCGACGTCGCCGACGGCACCGATGCGTCGGAACCCTGCGAGGCACTCAGGGGGACCATGCCGACGCTTGCCGTCGGGCTGGCCGCCACCGGGGGCAGGGGCGGTTGGACACTTTCCTTGCTGCAGGCAGCGAGCAGCAGGGTGATGGCCGACAGGGCCAGGAACCGGGTTCGTATTTGCATGACTTCTCCTTGCGTGGGGGTGGGACTCGATGCCGGCGACTCCGGGCGCGGGTTTGGGCACGCGATGACGCCCAAGGCGCGGCACGTCCGGATGTGCCGCGCCAGTGTCGCCTTCGACGACTGCCCTGCCCAGCAGACGACGCCGGGACCGGCCGTCGTCCTTGTCCTACGGCATGCCGGCAGCAACGCGCGCCGGGCGCGCGGCCTTTTCCCGGCTGGCACCCTCTGCGCCTGGATCGGGTGCAGCGTGCGCCAGCGCACCGTCGACGGGGCCGAAAGGCCGGATGATGAATATGGTGCGTCCGGACTGCGGTCGGTCATCGCACTTTCCACAGGCACAAGCACCACGCATGACACCGGACCACCCGCGCTCCCGCGCCAGCGCCGAAGCACCCGTGGCCCTCAACGCGGCGCTCGAGAAGAGCCATGACGTGAAGGAAAAGGTCGAGGCCTGCGCCAAGGATCTGGGCGCTGCCAACGACAGCGTGAAGAAGAGCATCGAGCAGGGAGCCACCACTCTGCCGGCCGGGGAGGCTCTGCAGAAGGGTGAGCGCGTCGAGGCCAAGGTGCAGGAGTGTGCCGACGATCTGAGCGAGGTCACCGACCACCTGGCGCAGGGCATCGAGGATCTCGAGGAGGTCGAAATCGCGCTGACCCGGTCGCGGGCGGCGCTGGCCGAAACCGAGACGGCCCTGGCGACCGCGCAGGCCGAAGAGAAGCAGGCCACGTTGCGGGCGATGCACGATGCCGCCACCGGCCTGCCCAACCGTGGCCTGTTCGACGATCGCCTGGCCCACGGCATTGCGCTGGCCGAGCGCAATCGGTGGACGCTGGCGGTGATGTTCCTCGATCTCGATCGATTCAAGGTCATCAACGACGAGCACGGGCACGCCACGGGCGACCGGGTACTGAAGGAGGTAGCGGAGCGTCTGCAGCGGTTCGCGCGCGACGATGACACGGTCTGCCGCAACGGCGGCGACGAATTTCTGGTGCTGCTGATGAATCCGAAGGGCCTGGCCAACGTCTGGCGCGTGGCCACCGCCTTGCACAAGGAGATCGCCCGGCCGATGGATATCGACGGCGTCGAACGTTTCGTCGGGGCCAGCATCGGCATCGCCCTGTATCCGTCCGATGGCACGGCAGGCGACCAGCTGGTCGAGATGGCCGACACCGCGATGTACCGCGCCAAGAAGGGTGGCGCCGGCTGCGTTCTGTATGGCTCTGAAACGCCCGGGCCCGCTGGCTGAGCAGCTGCCCACGACCCGTCCAGGCGTCACGCGCCGGCCATGCTGACGACGGACCTCGCCCTGCGCTTCGACCCTGTCTACGAAGAGATCTCGAGGCGCTTTCTCGAGAATCCAGATCAGTTCGCAGACGCGTTCGCCCGCGCCTGGTTCAAGCTGACACACCGTGACATGGGCCCGGTCGCCCGCTACCTGGGCCCGCTGGTGCCGAAGGAAGCGCTGATCTGGCAGGACCCCATTCCCGCCGTGGATCACGAATTGATCGACGAACAGGACATGGCCGCCCTGAAGGCCAAGATCCTTGCATGCGGCCTGTCCATCTCCCAACTGGTCACGACGGCCTGGGCGTCTGCTGCAACGTTCCGCGGCAGCGACAATCGCGGCGGCGCGAACGGCGCGCGCATCCGCCTGGCGCCGCAGAAGGATTGGGAAGTCAACCAGCCGGCTGAACTGGCGACGGTGCTGCACAAGCTGGAAGCGATCCAGCAGGACTTCAACAGCGCACAGTCCGGCGGCAAGAGGTTTTCGCTGGCCGACCTGATCGTTCTGGGCGGCTGCGCAGCCGTCGAGGCCGCCGCGAAGAAGGCCAGCCAGGACGTGAAGGTTCCGTTCTCGCCGGGGCGCATGGACGCGTCGCAGGAACAGACCGATGTCGACTCGTTCGCCATGCTGGAGCCGGCCGCAGAGGGGTTCCGCAACTACGCCCGCAAGGGACTCGAGGGATCGGCGGCCGAGCTGCTGGTGGACAGGGCGCAGTTGATGACGCTGACCGCCCCCGAGATGACGGTTCTGGTCGGCGGCATGCGCGCCCTGAGTGCGAACGTCGGCCAGTGCAGGCATGGTGTCTTCACCAATCGGCCCGAGACACTGACCAATGACTTCTTCGTGAATCTCCTCGACATGAACACGAAGTGGCAGAGGTCCGCCGAATCGGACGGCGTGCTGGAGGGACGCGATCGGGCGACGGGCGAGCTCGAGTGGACCGGCACTGACATCGATCTCGTCTTCGGCTCGAACTCCCAGCTCCGCGCCCTTGCGGAGGTCTATGCGTGCAGCGACGCGCAGCAGGCCTTCGTGCGGGACTTTGTGGCGGCCTGGAACAAGGTGATGAACCTGGACCGCTTCGACCTGGCGTGATCTGCGAGGAAGGGGCCTGCGCTGGCAGCGTTTCGGCGACTGTCGGCGCCAGCGCAGGCGGCGACCGGTTGTGAAAAGGGATTGCATCTTACGGTCAATTCGATCAGAATGGAACCATCGAATTGATGGACCGGACTGGCTTCTCACCGTTCGCCCGCCATGAGCACCTTGACCAAGAAGCTCTCGTTCCTGGACCGCTACCTGACCGTCTGGATCTTCGCCGCCATGGCTCTGGGCGTCGGCCTGGGTTATCTGGTGCCCGGCATCGAGGACTTAATCAACCGATTCAACGTCGGCACCACCAACATCCCGATTGCGCTCGGCCTGATCCTCATGATGTATCCGCCGTTCGCCAAGGTGCGCTACGAGGAACTGCCCGACGTCTTCCGCGACACCAAGGTGCTGTGGCTGTCGCTGGTGCAGAACTGGATCGTTGGCCCAGTGCTGATGTTCGCGCTGGCAGTGATCTTCCTGCCCGACAAGCCCGAGTACATGGTCGGGCTGATCATGATCGGCCTGGCGCGCTGCATCGCGATGGTCATCGTCTGGAACGAGATCGCCAAGGGCTCCACCGAATACGCCGCCGGCCTGGTGGCCTTCAATTCGATCTTCCAGGTGCTGTTCTTCAGCGTCTATGCCTGGTTCTTCATCACGGTGCTGCCACCGCTGTTCGGGCTGTCGGGGTCGGTGGTCGACATCTCCATCGGCCAGATCGCCGAAAGCGTCTTCATCTACCTGGGCATCCCCTGCATCGCCGGCGTGCTGACGCGCGTGATCATGCTGCGCTTCGTCACCAAGGAGTGGTACCACACGCGCTTCGTGCCGAAGATCGGACCCATCACGCTCATCGCCCTGCTGTTCACCATCGTCGTGATGTTCAGCCTGAAGGGCAAGCTGATCATCGACATCCCCTTCGACGTCGTGCGCATCGCGATCCCGCTGCTGCTGTACTTCATCATCATGTTCCTGTTCTCGTTCTTCATGAGTCGACGCTTCGGTGCGAACTACGAGAAGAGTGCCACGCTGTCGTTCACCGCGGCCAGCAACAATTTCGAGCTGGCGATCGCGGTGGCCATCGCGGTGTACGGCATCAACTCGGGCGTCGCCTTTGCGGCGGTCATCGGGCCGCTGGTCGAGGTGCCGGTGATGATCGCGCTGGTGCACGTCGCGCTCGCGTTCAAGCGCCGCTATTTCGCACCGGTCAGCTTGCCGGCGCGCTGTTGAGGGACCAATGATGGACGAGAGATCCGCTGTCGCATCGCTCGCCGCCCTGGCCCAGGGCATGCGGCTGCGCGTCTTTCGTGCCCTGGTCGGCGCCGGGCCCGAAGGCATGACGCCGGGTGCACTGGCGGCCACGCTGGATGTGCCGGCGTCGACACTGTCGTTCCACCTCAAGGAACTGATGCACGCCGGCCTGGTGACGCAGCAGCGCGACGGCCGCAACCTGATCTACCGGCCGTCGTTCGAGCAGATGAACGAGCTGCTGGCCTATCTCACCGCGCACTGCTGCCACGGCATGGCCTGCGACAGCACTGCCGCCCCCGACTGCTCGACCTGCTGAAACCCCGCCCGCCATGACCGTCCATGTCCTGATCCTGTGCACCCACAACTCGGCCCGCAGCGTGCTGGCCGAGGGCATGCTCAACCACTGGGCCACGAAGCTCGGCCGTGACGTGCAAGCCCACAGCGCCGGCAGCGCGCCCAGCGGCCGCATCAACCCGTTCGCGATCGAGGCGCTGAACAACGCCGGCATCGACACCAGCACCTGCCGCAGCAAGAGCTGGGACGAATTCAGCCGCGATGGCGCGCCGCCGCTGTCCATCGTGATCACGGTGTGCGACAGCGCTGCCGCCGAAACCTGCCCGGTGTTCTTCGGCGGAACGGGCGGTCAGCCGGTGAAGGTGCACTGGGGCTACCCCGATCCGTCCAACGCCGAGGGCGGCGACGCCGGCAAGCGGCGTGCCTTCGAGCTGACAAGACTGGCCATCGGCTACCGCGTGCTGCAGCTGCTGGCGCTGCCGCTGGAGGCGATGGACCGCACGGCACTGCATGCAGCCTTGGTCGGCATCGGCCACAGCTGATTCAGCAGGCACGCCCAGCCCAAGCCTGTCATCGCGGTGGTCTTGGTCCTTCTCTTGAACATCGATGGAGCTCCGGCATGACGACGATTCAGGTATTCGATCCCGCACTTTGCTGCAGTACCGGTGTCTGCGGCGTCGAGGTGGACCAGGCGCTGGTCAGTTTCTCTGCAGACGTCGATTGGGCCCAGAGTCGGGGCGCGAAGATCGAGCGCTTCAATCTGGCGCAGCAACCGATGGTCTTTGCCGAGAGTGCAGTGGTCAAGGGCGCGCTGGAACGCAGCGGCGAGACCGCGCTGCCACTGATCGTGCGCGACGGGCAGATCGTCCTTTCGGGCCGCTACCCGACGCGCGATGAACTGGCGCATTGGCTGGGCTCGACGGATGCGGCAGACGCGCCCTCGATCTTCAGCGCCCAGGTGGCCGAGCTGGTAGCCATCGGAGCCGCCATCGCGGCCAACTGCGAGCCCTGCCTGAAGTTCCACTACGCCGAGGCGAAGAAGCTCGGCGTCAGCGCCGCCGATATGCGCCGCGCGGTCGATCTGGCCCAGAAGGTCAAGAACGCACCGGCCAGCGCCATGCGGGACCTTGCGCAGCGTCTGCTCGAGCCGGCTGCGTCGGCTGGCGAGAAGGTGGGCCCGGCGGCGGTGCCGGCCAGCGCCAGCTTGGCCGCCATTGCGGTGTCCGCCTCTCCAGTGAGCCCTTGCTGCAACCCACCCGCCGCCACCGCGATGACCACCGACAAGGGAGCACCGAAGTGCTGCTGAGCGGCAAGACGCCTGCGCGGGAGCAGATGAAGTTCCTGGAGCAGCCGCCGCGCTTTCTGTTCTTCACCGGCAAGGGCGGCGTCGGCAAGACCTCGATCGCCTGTGCCAGCGCGATCCAGCTCGCCGAAGCCGGGCAACGCGTGCTGCTGGTCAGCACCGACCCGGCGTCCAACGTCGGGCAGGTCTTCGGCGTGACCATCGGCAACCGTATCGTCGCGATCCCCGCGGTGGCACGGCTGGCGGCATTGGAGATCGACCCGCAGGCCGCGGCGGCGGCGTACCGCGACCGCATCGTCGACCCGGTGCGTGGTGTGCTGCCCGACGGTGTGGTCAAGAGCATCGAAGAGCAACTCTCGGGCGCCTGCACGACCGAGATCGCCGCCTTCGACGAATTCACCGAACTGCTCACCGACCCAGCGCTGCTGGCCGAGTACGAGCACGTCGTTTTCGACACCGCGCCCACCGGCCACACCATCCGGCTGCTGCAACTGCCCGGCGCCTGGAGCGGCTTCCTGGAAGCCGGCAAGGGCGACGCGTCTTGCCTGGGCCCGCTGGCTGGCCTGGAAAAGCAGCGCGCGCAGTACAAGGCGGCCGCGGACGCCCTGTCCGATCCGCTGCGCACGCGCCTGGTGCTGGTGGCGCGCGCGCAGCAGTCCACCTTGCGCGAGGTGGCACGCACACACGGCGAACTCGCCGCCATCGGCCTGAAGCGGCAGCATCTGGTGATCAATGGCGTGTTGCCGCGCAGCGAGGCAGCGCAGGACCCGCTGGCCGCGGCGATCGTTGAGCGTGAGCAGGCCGCGCTGGCGGCGCTGCCCGACGTGCTGCGCTCCTTGCCGACCGACCAGGTGCCGCTCAAGGACTTCAACCTGGTGGGATTGGAGGCGCTGCGCCGGTTGCTGGATGCATCGGAGAACACCGCGGCGGCCCGACCCGGAATGCCGACCGTCGTCAACGCACCGCCGCTGTCGTCGTTGGTCGACGAGATTGCGGCCGACGGCCACGGCCTGGTCATGCTGATGGGCAAGGGCGGCGTCGGCAAGACCACGCTGGCCGCCGCCGTGGCCGTGGTCTTGGCCAACCGCGGCCTGCCGGTGCACCTGACCACTTCCGACCCGGCCGCCCACCTGAGCGAGGCGCTCAGCGGGGCACTCGACAACCTGCAGCTCAGCCACATCGACCCGCATGTGGAGACCGAGCGTTACCGCCAGCATGTGCTCGAAACCAAGGGCGCCAAGCTCGACGCCGCCGGGCGCGCGCTGCTGGAAGAAGACCTGCGCTCACCCTGCACCGAAGAGATCGCCGTCTTCCAGGCCTTCTCGCGCATCATCCGCGAGGCCGGCCGCAAATTCGTCGTCATGGACACCGCGCCCACCGGCCACACCCTGTTGCTGCTCGACGCCACAGGGGCCTACGACCGCGAGGTCCAGCGCCAGATGGGCGGCAAGGGCATGCATTTCACGACGCCGATGATGCAGCTGCAGGACCCGCAGCAGACCAAGGTGTTGCTGGTGACGCTGGCCGAGACCACGCCGGTGCTCGAGGCCGCCAACCTGCAGGCCGACCTGCGGCGCGCCGGCATCGAGCCCTGGGCCTGGATCGTCAACCAGAGCCTGGCCGCGGCCGCGCCGCGATCGGCGCTGCTGCGCCAGCGCGCGGCCAACGAACGGGCCGAGATCGATGCCGTCGTGCAGCAGCATGCCCGGCGCGTTGCCGTGGTGCCGCTGCTCGGCACCGAACCGGTCGGCGCCGAGCGATTGCTCGAACTTGCCGGTGCAACCCAATCCGAGCCCGTCGCGGGCGCTTGAACCCACCCATGGAGACCCTCATGTTCACCGACACTTCCGTCAAAGAGATCGTGCGCCAGAAGTACGGCGAGGCCGCCCAGCGTGTCGGCCAGGGCACCAGCGGCAGTTGCTGCGGCGGCGGCACCACGGGCGCTTCGAGCGCGCTCGGTGGCTGCGATCCCATCACGTCCAACCTGTACGACCCCGCCCAGGCCGGCGCCGTGCCCGAGACCGCCATGCTCGCTTCGCTGGGCTGCGGCAACCCCACCGCGCTGGCCGAGCTGAAGCCGGGCGAGACCGTGCTCGACCTCGGTTCCGGCGGCGGCATCGACGTGCTGCTGTCGGCCCGCCGCGTCGGCCCGACCGGCACTGCCTACGGCCTGGACATGACCGACGAGATGCTGGCGCTGGCCCAGGAGAACAAGCGCCAGAGCGGCCTGGCCAACGTGCACTTCCTGAAGGGCGAGATCGAGCACATCCCGCTGCCTGCCAATTCGGTGGACGTGATCATCTCCAACTGCGTCATCAACCTCGCGGCCGACAAGGACCGCGTGCTGGCCGAGGCCTTGCGCGTGCTCAAGCCCGGCGGCCGCTTCGCGGTCTCGGACGTGGTCGTGAGAGGCGAGGTGCCACCGGCGATCCGACGCAACATGGAGCTGTGGATCGGTTGCGTCGCCGGTGCGCTGGGGGACCGCGAATACCTCGACAAGCTCGCGCGCGCCGGCTTCACCGATGCCGGCATCGAGATCACGCGTGTGTACAACGTCGACGACGCGCGCGAATTCCTCGCTGCGCAGAACGCCGATCTGCAGCAACTTGCCGCGCAGGTCGACGGCAAGTTTGCGAGCGGCTTCATCCGGGCGACCAAGCCGGCTGGCGCACTCGCGGGGTTGGCGAGCGCAGCGGCGGCGGGTATGGCGAGCGCCGCAGCCGCATCCGCCGACGAGCCGGCGACCGCTGCTGCGTCCTGCTGTGGACCGAGCGCCTGCTGTGGACGCTGATTCCGTCACCGGTCGTTCCACGTCCCTGGCCGCGGGCGCGCCCGGCACCGACCCGACGGGCGCCTTCGCCTGCGTCTGCGCCGCCTGGAAGGCGCACGAAGGTGAACTGCGGGGCTACCTGCGGCACCGCATGACCGACCCCGGCGTCGCCGACGACGTGCTGCAGGACGTATTCGTCAAGGCCATGCGCCAGGGCCAGGGCTTCTGCGCGCTGGACAACCCGCGCGCGTGGCTGTTCCAGGTGGCGCGCAACGCGGTGGTCGACCGCCTGCGCACAGCGCACGACCATGAGCCGCTGACCGACGAACTGGTGGCGCGCACGCCGCTGAACGCGGAACCGATGGCGCCCATCGACGCGCTGGCCGAATGCGTGCTGCGCACGCTCGGCGAACTGCCGCCCGAGGACGCTGCGATCGTGCGCGCCTGCGATCTCGAGGGCCAGACCCAGCGCGCCTATGCCCGGGCAAATGGGTTGAGCCTGCCGGCCGCCAAGTCGCGCTTGCTGCGCGCGCGCCAGCGCCTGCGCGACCGGCTGACGCGGGTGTGCCAGGTACGGTTCGAACCCGACGGCAGCGTTTGCGGCCATGCCGCCCGCGCCGCGCCATGACCCGCTCGCACAGCGCAGCAGCCGACCTCGGTCGGGATCTGACAGGCCCGCCGCAAGACGCCCACGCATGGAGTCCCGAAATGCAGACTCGACGCAAGATGCTGGCGCGCAGCGCCTGTGTGACCGGCCTGCTGGCAGCGGGGGTGAGCGCGCCGGCGTGGGCCCAGCAAGCCACCCCGCCGGGCGGCGACAAAGGCGGCCCGCCGCCGACCCCGGGCACGCGGCTGGACCTGCCCAACGTCAAGCTCTTCGACGGCCGCACCGTCACCCAGGCCGACGCCGACGGCCATGTGCTGGTGCTGTACTGGTGGGCCAGCTGGTGCCCCTTCTGCGCCCTGCAAAGCCCGCTGATGGAAAAGCTCTGGCTCGCCCACCGTGGCCGCGGCCTGCGTTTCCTCGGCCTGTCGATCGACCGCAGGGCCGAAGACGCCACCGGCTACCTGGCCAAGCGCGGCTACACCTTCCCGTCGGGCCTGGTCACGCCGGCCATCGCCCGCACCCTGCCCAAGCCCAAGGGCCTGCCGGTCACCGTGGTGCGTGGCCGTGACGGCCGCGTGCTGATGGGCGAAGCCGGGCAACTCTTCCCCGAAGACGTGGAGCAGATCGCCGGCTTTCTTTGAGCCAGCGCAGGGGCGCCGAAAAAAAGTCTGCATCCATTCGCGGGGGTCTTCGTCTTCAACTGCGGAGATGCCCCAGATGACGGACTTGCTTCTTTCGAAGCGCACGCTTGAACTGGCCCTGCAGTTTTTGCCGGGTTTGCTTGGGCGTGGCTGCGGTGATGAGCTGCCCCTGCAAGGGCCCTGATGCGGATAGGTCACTTCTGCGTCGCGCCCGCCGCGGCGAAGACTTGCGCTGACGCTACGGCCTGTCTAGCGCAGCGCGGGTGGTCCTGTTCGCCTGCCTGGCCAAGCAAGGCAGTTGATGCTGCCCGTCAATCAAATGCCTCGTCAAGTTTTTCCACGTCAACCTGAGGAAGGTCCTATGAAACACGTCAAGTTCTTGTTGCTGCCGGCAGTCTTGGCCATGGTGCTCGGAAATGGGGTTGCCTACGCGCAAAGTGAACCCAGTATCGCCCTGCCGCCGGCGGAAGTGATTTTGAAAGCCGCTGCAGACATGGGGGTCGAGGCCGTCGGCACTGACTATGTCCTGGCGAAGCTGCCGGATCTTCTCGACAAGTCCGGAAAAGTATTTGTCATCGATGCCCGGCCGTCGAGGAATTACGACGATGGACACATACCCACCGCCTACAGCATCTACGACGCGAAGTTCAAGCTTCTTGCTGATTAGCCCCCAAGCTCAGCTACCACTCGGCTCGCCATCAAAAAGTAGTGCGAAGGTCCCGGAAGCCACTCTAATCAATACCAGTTCCGGGATTTTCCAATTAACATGATCAGCAGCAGATATTACTTCCATTAT
>JAUXVE010000112.1 GCA_030680415.1 Rubrivivax sp. | reverse complement strand
GTGGTGGCGATGTAGTCGACCTCGTCGGCGTCGACACCGGCGTCGGCGAGCACGGCGTCGCGCCCTTCGTGCGCCAGCGCCATCGGGTCGCGCCGGCGGATGCGATCGCAGCGCTTGGCCAGCCACTCGGTGCGGCCGTCGTGGTCGACGCGGAACAGCACGCTCTTGACGGCGCCGGAGCCGACGTCAATGCCCATCGTCGTGGTCATGCTCAGGCCCCCCTGTTTTCGATGCGCTTGCCTTCTTCGACCACCGCGCGCCAGGCGAAGGTGGCACCGCCCAGCGCACCGGTGTTGATCGAGTCCGGGTCGATGTTCAGCGTGAGCGCGCCGTAGTTCTCGTGCACGAGTTCCTTCAGCGCCTTCACCGCGGCCTCGTTCTTGGCCACACCGCCGGTGAAGGTGAACTGGTCGCGGATGCCGCCCGAGCGCGCCAGGATCGACATCGCGCGCAGGATGATGGCGCGGTGCAGCCCGGCCATGATGTCCTCGCGCTTGTCGCCCAGGCTCAGCCGGTCGCGCAGCTCGGCGCCGGCGAACACGGTGCAGGTGGAATTGATGCGGATGGTCTTGGTCGACTTCATCGCCAGCGGCCCCAGCTCGTGCAGGCCCATGTTCATCTCGTCGGCGATGTAGCCCAGGTAGCGCCCGCAGCCGGCGGCGCAGCGGTCGTTCATCTGGAAACTCTCGACGATGCCGGCCGGGTCGACCTGGATCGCCTTGGTGTCCTGGCCGCCGATGTCGAGCACCGTCGCGGTGCCCGGGTACATGACATGCGCGCCCAGGCCGTGGCACAGGATCTCGCTGCGGATGTGCTCCTTGGAGAACGGCAGCCGCGCGCGGCCGTAACCGGTGCCCACGACATAGGTCTCCTCGAGCTCGATGCCGAGGATGCCCTTGATCGGTGCCTCGACCTGGGCGCGCCGCGCCTCGGTCTCGGGCAGCGCGACGAAGGTGCGCTCCAGCGCGGCCAGCAGGTGGCGCCGGATCGAGTCGCTGTAGACGCGGTTCTCGACCTCGATGATCGAGCGGTCGAACAGGTTGAGCAGGTAGTCGTAGCGCGTGCCGACCTCCTTGGCCACGGCCTCTCCGGTGGCCAGGTACTGGCTGCCGGCGATGTCGCGGAAGAAGTCGGACTTGCGCTTGGCGCCGGGCGCGAAGAGCGCCGGCGCCTCGGCGGTGAGGCGGCGGAAGACTTCGGCCAGCGCGTCGCCCACGGCGCCGCTGTCGTCGGCGAAGCGCGCCGTGGCCAGGCTGCGCCGGCAGGTCTGCTCCAGGTCGGCCAGCTGTTCGAGGTACTGCTCGGAGCGGAAATCGCGCTCGAGCTGGGCGATGAAGCCGTCGAGTGCACCGTTCAGGGCATGGGTGCTGCCCAGCTTGTCGCGAAACAGGTGGAAGCGGCTGTTGACCAGCGCCTCCTGCTTGGCGATGGCCGCCGCGGTGTCGTAGTTGGAGCGCGAATTGGTGATGCCGCGGCCGAGGATGTTCTGGTTCTCGTCGAGCACCACCGCCTTGGTGGTGGTCGAGCCGAGGTCGATGCCGATGAAGCAGCGCATGGGGAGCCCTCAGTGTGCGGCCAGCGCCGCGCCGCGCTTGGCCTTGACCATCTGGAAGTAGCTCTCGAGCCGGTTCTTGACGTTGGCCGCCGAGAAGTAGCGCGGGTCCACGAGGTCGGTCTCGATGAAGGCGGCGGGCTTGCCGGTGCGCTTCTCGACCTCGCGCATGATCAGCAGCTGCCCGGCCGAGAAGCTGTTGCAGCTCTTGATCGAGTTGATCAGCAGGCCGTCGGCCTGGTACTCGTCGATGTAGCGGCAGATCATGTCCACGCGCGAGGGCAGGTTCAGGTTGGTGTAGCAGCCCAGGCAGTACTCGGCCAGCGACTCCAGCGGATGGTCCGGGTCGTGGCGGAAGCCGAAGTCGTACAGGCCGCCGACCTTGGCGTAGGTGGAAGCCACGACCACCGCGCCTTCGTCGTAGAACATCTTCCAGAACTCCCGAAAACTGGTCCAGTTGGGCGGGCCCTCGACGACGAGGCGGTACTTCTCCTCGCCCATCGCGCCCTCGGGCGTGACCGGCCCGAGGCCCAGGCGCACACGCTCTTCGATCTCGCCGCGCAGCACGCGGTAGTACTCGGTGGCCTCGGGCGTGCCGCGAAAGGCGGTGAAGATGGGGCCGATGTAGTACACGGCGCCGAAGTAGCCGTCGATCGGGCTCGGCCGGTGCTTGGCCGACTGCAGCACCGCGACCAGGTTCTCCTCGGCCTTGACGGATTCGCGCATGTACTGGCGCAGCCGGTCGATGTCGAACTTGACGCCCGAGATGCGCTCCAGCGTCGGGATCACGGTCTCCTTGAGCTGCTTGACGACATAGTCGCGCATGTTCGGCGCGATCCTGCCCTCGCCCTGGTAGGGCACGTGCAGCATCACGGTCTCGCAGCCGTACTTGTGGCGGATGAGCTCGAACCACTTCATGAAGGTGAAGCAGCCGGTGTACGACAGCAGCAGGATGTCGGGCCGCGGCAGCACCTCGCCGCTGGGGCCGACCTCGCCGCCCATCATCATGCCCAGGTCGGCCTTGACGTAGGTGCAGACGTCCTCGCTCTGGCCGTCGCGTTCGGCGTCCATGATCATCTTGCCGCTCTTCTTGCGCATGCCGTTTTGCAGCGCATTGGTCTCGGGCAGGCTGCGTGCGAAATCGAAGCACATCAGCAACTCGTTGAGGTTGCCGGGCACGAAGGTGGCCGAGACCTTGCGGTTGTCGGCGCGCGCGCTGGCGAGCTCGGCGTAGTTCCTGTTGATGAGTTCCTTCTGCAGCCACATCGCGTCCTCCTTCTGGACGTTCTGCGGCTTCTTGGCCGAACCGGTGGGCGTGGGCATGGCGATCGGGGTGTTCATGGTCATTTCCTCAACGTGAGAAAGGTCGTGAAGATTCCGTCGCGAGCGCGCCGAGCTCGGGTCGAGGAGCGCAGCCGTACATCCGTACGGCGAGCACCGCAGGCCCGAGATCGGTGGGCGCAGCAGGAAGACTCATGGCCTTTCAAGCTACGTTCCACAATTTGATCGAATCGGCAAAGGTGCCCGCCTGTTCGCGGATCGGCGCCATCTGGCCGGTGTTCTCGGCGTACTTGAAGGCGGTGTGCGGGATGCCGTGCTTGGACAGCACGTCTTGCAGCATCGGCCGCTCGAGCAAGGCCGGGTCGCAGAACGAGGGGGCGGCGAAGATCACGCCTTCGGCGCCGCGGGTCTTGACCTGACCCATCAGGAACACGCCCTTCTCCGCGCGCGTGGCGTCGTACTTGGCCGCCGTCGATGCCGAGCGGTGCAGGAAGGCCTTGGACAGCTCCTGCAGCGGGTCGGCGTCGGCGGGTACCTCGTCGAGCAGCCAGCGCGTGACGAGCATGAAGTCGTCGTCGACGATGTAGCAGCCCGACATCTCGATCGACTTGATCAGCGCCAGCGGCGGCTGCTCGCAGAAGCCGCCGGTGAGCACGACGCGGGCGTTGTCGCGCCTGGGGCGCGCGAACTTCTCGGCCGCCGCCAGGTACTGGCGTACCAGCGCGGTGTGTTGTTCCACCGGCAGCACCATGCCCGCGCGCAGCACCAGGTAGACCTCGGAGGTCGGCGCCTGCCAGGGTTTGGCGGCGCGGTAGGCGTACAGCTCGCGGATGGCGGCCCGGTTGTCGTTGTACAGGCGTATGGAGGCGTTGAGGTCGGCGTCGCTGATCGGCCGGCCGGCCAGTGCGGCCAGGTCCTCGCGCAGGATCTGCATCTCCTGGATGTAGAAGACGCCGCCGACCTCGTCCTGGTAGTTCTGCGGCACGTCCAGGTAACGCACGTACTTGTCCTTGAACAGCATCTTCCACATCCCCGACAGGTTGCGGATGACGTCGCAGATCGAGGGGAACAGCATGCCGTCCAGGCAGTCCAGCCGCCCGGTCAGGCCGAGCTCGATGGTCGAGCGCGGGATGCGGCAGATGTAGCTCTGGTAGTAGGCGTCGCCCTGGATCACCTCCAGCGCGTCGCCGCCGCCGAGAATGCCCACCGGCAGCATGCCCGCGGCGTGGATCAGTTCGCGCGGCACGTACACCGGCATGTAGCCGATGGCCTTGCGGCCGGGCTGCGCCGCCTTCCAGTCCTTGACGGCGTTGAAGTGCAGGTCCTCGAACAGCGCTTCGCAGCGCGCCACCAGGCGCAGCACTTCGGGGCCTTCCGGTGTCTCGGTACTCATGTCAACGGTGCTCCCATGCGGGTGTGCGGCGTTCGATGAAGGCGGCCAGGCCTTCGTTGGCGTCGCGGGTGGCCATCAGGCGGTCCAGGTACAGGCGTTCGACTTCGGCCAGGCCTTGTCGCAGTTCGCGCGCTCGCGGCGTGCGCACCGCGCTCACGGCGCAGGCCAGTGCGGCCGCACTGCGCGGCGCCAGGTGCTCGTCGAAGTAGGCCAGCGCCGCGGCTTCGGGGTCATCGGCCAGCGCCTGCACGAGGCCGATCGCCTGCGCCTGCGGCGCGGTGATGCTGCGGCCCGACCACAGCAGGTCTTCGGCCGCGGCCGCGCTCACACGCCACGGCAACAGGCAGCTCGCCGCGGGGGCGAAGACGCCGAGCTTGATCTCGGGCTGGCCGAACTGGGCTTCGGGTGCAGCAAAGATCGGGCCGCCAGCCAGCGCGATCTCCAGGCCGCCACCCAGGCACTGGCCGCGCACGGCAACGAGGATCGGCGCCGGGAACTCGACCATGGCCAGGATCAGCGTGTGCAGCGATGCCAGCATGGCAGCGCAAGACCCGGCCAGATGTTCCTCGACGCTGGCGCCGAAGCTGAAGTGCGGGCCCTCGGCGTCGAGCAGCACGCCGCGCAGGCCCTGGTCGGCGCGGTGCGTGTCCAGCGCCGCGTGCAGCGCGCCGATCATCGCCGCGTCGCAGATGTTGGCCTTGGGGCGCGACAGGCGCAGGCGCAGCAGTGCGCCGTCGCGGTCGGGCCAGACCTTCAGCGGCGAGGGGGCGGGCTCAGCCATGACGCTTGGCCCCGGGCTGGATCTCGTCGTGCAGTGGGCCGACCCAGCTCTGCCCGGCAGCCAGCTTCTGGCGCAGCAGCACGAAGTCGACCTCGCGGTCGTCCTTGGGGCCTTCGTTGAAGGCGGTGAAACCCGAACGCGCCTCGGTCATCATGTTCAGGGCCAGCCAGGCGCGCGAGTCTTCCTTGTTGCGGTTCCAGGCTTCGAGCTTGGGCTTGCGCAGCTCCTCCAGCGTCTTGGTCGTGCAGTCGGGGAAGGTGAGCAGGATCTTGGCGCACAGTTCCTCGACCCTGGCGTCGAGCATGGCCAGGTCGACCGTGCCGCGCTTCATCAGCGCCTTGCCCGCGTTCAGCGCGTCGCCGCTCACCGGCTCGCCATAACAGTTGCGGCCGTAAGCGTCGAACAGCCGCTGGGTCTCGACCAGCGGGTTGGCAACGAACTGGCCGTCGACCTTGAGCGCCGGCACGATGTCGGTCAGGATGCCCATCTGGTAGGCCTTGTGGGCGCTGAAGGGCTCGCACAGCACGCAGGCGGCCATCGCCCGCTCGGCGCCCACGATCACCGGCAGGAAGTCGGTGGCGCCGCCGATCGGCGCCGAGCCGTGCTTGGGCCCGGCCTGGCCGAAGCGCGCCAGGTCCTGCGCGACCGAGAAGTCGCAGGCCATGCCGATTTCCTGCCCGCCGCCGATGCGCATGCCGTTGACGCGGCAGATCACCGGCTTGTCGCAGGCCAGGATGGCGCTCACCATGTCGTTGAACAGCCGCATGTACATGCGGTATTCCTGCGGCTGGCCGGCGTAGTACTCGGCGTACTCCTTGGTGTTGCCGCCGGTGCAGAAGGCCTTGTCGCCGGCGCCGGTGAAGACCACGCAGTTGACGTCGCGTGCGTTGCTGGCCGCGCGCATGGCCAGGATCACGCCCTTGACCATGTCGGTGGTGTAGGAGTTGTACTGGGTCGGGTTGTCGAGCGTGATCCAGGCGTTGTACAGGCCGGGTGCCTCGCTGCCGTCGGGGCGGCGCGCCGGGCGCTTCTCGAACCTGACGCCGGGCTTGGCGATGTCGTCGACGAGGTCGTGGTTCTTGAAGTCGTGCGTGGCGTCGGCGGTGTTGGGTGCATTCATGGGGGGCTCCAGGTGTGCTTGTGGTCAGGCCGGGACCATCACGGCGCGCTTGTTGATCTCACGGTGGTGCACCGCCTCGAACACGCGATTGATGTCCTCCAGCGGGTGCTGTTCGACGAAGGGCTGGATCTGCACCTTGCCGTGGAGCACGAGGTCCAGCGCCGCCGGGTAGAACTCGGGCGGGCAGCCCCAGTTGCCGAGCGCGCGTGCGTCGAAGGCCATCAGGTTGGACAGCCGCAACTCGACCTTGTCCATCGTGAAGCCCACGACCGACAGCGTCGCGCCGTGCACCAGCAGGCTGTAGGCGGTCAACTGCCCGGGCGCGCTGCCCGAGCATTCGAAGATCTTCCACTCGGTGCCGCGCAGGCCGTTCTTGCCGGCAAAGTCGAGCACCGCGGCCTTGATCGCCTTGGCGTCGAGCGAGCGGCCGTTCAGCGTCAGCGCCGCGCCGTGTTGCGCGATGGCGGCCAGCTTGGCGTCGTCGACGTCGATGGCCACCACCGTGGCGCCGAAGGCACGCGCCACCTGCACGCAGTAGCCGCCGACACCACCGACACCGACCACCACCGCCAGGTCGCCCGGCGCCACGCCGGCGCGGCGCACCGCCTGGTAGGGGGTGGTCAGCGCGTCGGCGACGATGGACACCTGCGGCAGCGTCAGCCCGGCGCCGGCGAGCCGGTCCTCGTCGACGGGACACAGCCCACGCGCCGGTACCACGATGTGGCTGGCGAATCCGCCCTGGATGTCGTTGCCAGGCATCTTCTGCGCGCGGCAGATGGTGGCGAGCCCGCGCCGGCAGAGGTCGCACTCGCCGCAGGGCAGCACCGCCGGCACGATGACCGCGCGGCCCAGCCAGGCAGTTGCACCCTCGCCTGCGGCCACCACATGGCCGCTGATCTCATGGCCCAGCGCCAGCGGCAGCGGCTGCTTGGTGCGCACGCCGTCGTAGAAGTAGCCCAGGTCGGTGTGGCAGACGCCGCAGCCGGCCACCGCCACCACCACTTCATCGGCGCTGGGTTCGGCAGCAAAGGGCTGGCGCTCGAACGGCGCGCCCGCGGCGGTCATGAGCCAGCGGTGGGCATCGATCTTCATGGGCAGGGGCTCCGATGGTCGTTGATGAGGGGGCAGCGGCGCGTTTCAGCGCGTCTCAGGGCACCGCCATAGTGGTATTCCAGTACCGCAATGCGCCAATCAGGTGATTTTGCGGCCGCACCGGAGCATTTCCTTGACCTAGATCAGTGACTTCGGAATCGGCGCCCGTTTCACTTGCAGCATCCGTTCGCGCAGGAGTCGCGTGTGCTTCCCATCTCCTTTTCCACATCATCCGGCCGGTCGGCATCTGCGGCACCCGCGCCCCCCGCGCCCCCCGCGCGGACCTACTCGATGGCCATTGCCGGCAGCGGCGGGGCCGGCGTCATGACCGCCGGCACGCTGCTGCTCGACGCCGCGGCGCGCGCCGGTCTGTACGGCCTGATGGTGCGCACCAGCGGCCCGCAGATCCGTGGCGGCGAGGCCGCGGCGCTGCTGCGGCTGGGGCCGCAGCCGGTGGTCACGCTGGACGACGGCTTCGACCTGCTGCTGGCGATCGACTGGCAGAACCTGCACCGCTTCGCCGACGAGATCCCGCTCAGCCAGGGCAGCCTGCTGGTGGGCGACGTCGATGCCGGCGAAGCGCCCGCAGCCCTGCTCCGCAGCGGCGCGCGGCTGCACGCGCTGGCGTTGAAGAAAGCCGCCAAGGCCGCCGGCGGCGCCTGGGTCAACATGATCGCGCTTGGCCTGGCCGGCACGCTGGCCGGCGTGCCCGCGGCGGCGCTGGAAGCCGCGCTGCGCGCGAGCTGGAAACGCGGCGAAGAGTCCCTGGCGCCCAACCTGGCGGCGCTGCTGCAGGGCGTGGAAATGGCCAACGGCCTGCCCGGCGAACGCCCGCCGCCGCTGCTGCCGCGCGCCGATGCACCTGCCGGCCGCTGGATGCTGTCGGGCAACGAAGCCGCCGGCTGCGGCGCGCTGCGCGGCGGCGTGCGCTTCGTCGCCGCCTACCCCATCACCCCAGCCACCGAACTGCTGGAATGGATGGCGCCGGCGCTGGCCCGGGTCGGCGGCACGCTGCTGCAGGCCGAGGACGAACTGGCCTCGGTCAACATGATCATCGGCGCCTCCTATGGCGGCGTGCCCTCGCTGACCGCCACCGCCGGCCCGGGGCTGGCGCTGATGACCGAAGGCATCGGCCTGGCGGTGACGGCCGAGGTGCCCATCGTCGTCGTCGACGTGATGCGCGGCGGGCCGTCCACCGGCATCCCGGCCAAGAGCGAGCAGAGCGACCTGTCGTTCGCCGTCGACGGCCTGCACGGCGACGCGCCGCGGCTGGTGCTGGCACCGAACTCGATCGCCGACTGCCTGACGGCCACCGAATGGGCCGTGCAGCTGGCCGAGGCGCTGCAGGCGCCGGCGATCGTGCTGTCGGATCAGTTCATGGGCCAGTCGCGCGCGGTCATCGACCGCCCGCCGGCGGCTGCCGAGGCGGCGCACCGCCTGACCGCCCCCGCACGCAGCGCGCCGGACGCCCCCGCCTACCAGCGTTATCTCGACACGCCTTCAGGCGTCTCGCCGATGGCCGTGCCGGGCACGCCCGGCAATGTGTATACGGCCGACGGGCTGGAACATACCGAACGCGGCATTCCCAGCAGTCAGGCCAGCGACCACCGCAAGCAGCTCGACAAGCGCCTGCGCAAGCTGGAGCAGCACGATTACGGCCCGCGCTGGGCCGATGTGGAGGGCGACGCCGACCTCGCCATCATCACCTTCGGCTCGACCACCGGCGCCGTGCGCGAAGCGGTGGCCCGCGCCGCCGTGCAGGGCGTGGCCCTGCGCCTGCTGTCGCTGCGGCTGCTGGCGCCGCTGCGCACCGACGCGCTGGACCAGGCGCTGCAGGGCGTGCGCCAGGTGCTGGTGGTCGAACAGAACCACGGCGGCCAGCTGCTGCGCTATCTGCGCAGCCGCTTCGACCTGCCGGGCCGCGCCAGCGGGCTGCACCGCCCGGGGCCGCTGCCGCTGCGGCCCGGTGAACTGTGTACCGCCTTCGTCGACTGGGCGGCCGCGCACGCGCCGCAGGAGATCACCGCATGAACGACATGGTCCTTCCGGCGCCGCTGCGCGCCGCCGACTACAAGTCGGACTACAAGCCGATCTGGTGCCCGGGTTGCGGCGACTACACCGTGCTGAGCTCGCTGACGAAGGCGCTGGCCATCATCCAGCGGCCGCCGCACGAGGTGGCGGTGGTCTCGGGCATCGGCTGCAGTTCACGCATCCCCGCCTACACCACCTGCTACGGCTTTCACGGCGTGCACGGCCGCTCGCTGGCCGCCGCCACCGGCCTGAAGGTGGCGCGGCCGGATCTCACCGTGGTCGTCACCGGCGGCGACGGCGACGGCTACTCGATCGGCGGCAACCACTTCATGCATGCCTGCCGGCGCAACGTCGACATGACCTACATCGTCATGGACAACCACGTCTACGGCATGACCAAGGGCCAGGCCTCGCCGACCACCGAGCCCGACTGGGACAACAAGCTCTCGCCCGGCGGCACCGGGATCCGCGCCTTCAACCCGTTGGTGATCGCGCTCGCCGCAGGGGCGAATTTCGTCGCCCGCGGTTTCTCGGGCGACCCCAACGGCACCGCGGCCATCATCGCCCAGGCGATCCGCCACCCGGGTTTCTCGTTCGTCGAGATCCTGAGCCCCTGCGTCACCTTCCGCCCCGAGCAGAAGCACTGGAAGGAAGTCGTGCGACCGGCACCCGTCGCAGCCACCGATGACCCGGCACTGGCCGCGCGCCGCCTCATGACCGACGACGGCTTCAACCTCGGCGTGCTGCATGCCGGCAGCCGCAACCCTTATCCGACCCGCATGGGGCAAACCGCCACCCGCGTGGCCGACCTGGAATCGGAGTTCGAGCTGTGAAGACCGCACCGCAGACCCTGGACGAGTTCATGGCCGTCGCGCTGGCGATGGAGAACGAGGCCGTCGACCGCTACACCGAATTCGCCGACATGATGGAGACACACAACAACGGCGACGTGGCGGCGATGTTCCGCACCATGGCCGGCTATGAAGCCAAGCATGCGCAGCACATCATGGACGAGATGGGCTGGCAGCGCGCGCCGGCCGTGGCGCGAGAACTCGTCTGCTGGCCCGGCTACGAATCGCCCGAGGCCGCGCCCATCGACGACGTGCACTACCTGATGCAGCCCTACCACGCGCTGCAACTGGCGCTGGCGGCCGAGCGGCGTGCCGAGGCCTTCTTCGGCCAGTTGGCGGGCATGACGACGAACGACTCGATCCGCGCCGCGGCGCTGGAGATGCAGGCCGAGGAGGCCGAACACGTCGCGCTCGTCCAGGCCTGGATGGCCAAGGTGCCGCAGCCCGACAGCGACTGGTCGGACGACCCCGACCCGCCGCGCTACATCGATTGACGGCCGCGATGCGAACACAACCATGAACATCCTGCTGCCCGAAGGCTGGGCGCCACCCAAAGGTTATGCCAACGGCATCGAGGTCGACGCCGGACGCATCGTGTTCATCGCCGGCCAGGTGGGCTGGAACGCGCAGCAGGTGTTCGAGTCCGATCAACTCGTGCCGCAGTTCGAACAGGCGCTACTGAACGTGCTGGCGGTACTGGCCCGCTCCGGTGGCGAGCCGCGGCACATCTGCCGCATCACCGCGTTCTGCTGCGACAAGCCGGCCTACCTGGCCGCGCGACAGCAGCTGGGCGCGATCTGGCGCCGGCACATGGGCGCGCACTACCCGGCGATGAGCATGATCTTCGTCTCGGACCTGCTCGACGATCCGGGCAAGATCGAACTCGAAGCCACCGCGGTGCTGCCGCGCCTGAACCCTTGACGCTGGCGAGGAGTAGGCATGGATCTTCAGGCTCTCACCGACGAGCGCTGCGGCGGCGCCGAGTAGGCCGCGCCGGAGACTGCCCATGCTGCAGATCATCATCCAGGGCCGCGGCGGCCAGGGCGCGCAGACGGCGGGCAATCTGCTCGCCGCCGCGTTCTTTGCCGCCGGCCTTCAGGTGCAGTGCTTCGCCACCTATGGCGGGGCGCGGCGCGGCACGCCGGTGAGTTCATACATCCGCGTCGACGACCGTCCGGTGCGTGTGCGCTGCGACATCGAGCGTGCCGACGCGATCCTGTGCTTCGACGCCAGCCTGCTCGGCGGTGCGCTGCTCGCCGCCGCCGACCCGGCGACGCTGGTCGTCGTCAATTCGGCGCGTACCGCGCCCGAGCTCGCGCGCACGCTGCCGGGCTTGCGCCTGATTCCCGTCGATGCGCTGGCGATCTCGCGCCGCCACGGCCTCGGGCGCATCGTCAATTCGGCGCTGCTCGGCGCCTTCGCACGCGCCGTCGGCGCGCCGGCGCTGCCGGTGCTGGAGACGACGCTGCGAGAACTCTCGCCCAAGCTGCCTGCCGGCAACGTGGCGGCCTGTGAAGAAGGCTGGCGCTGGGCCGACGCCCAACTGCGCACGGAGGTGACCTGATGAGCGCCCTGCCCGTGGCGGTGCCGCCGATCTGGACCACCGGCTCGACCGAGGTCTTCAAGACCGGCACCTGGCGTGCCGCGCTGCCGCGCCACATCCAGGCACCGTCGCCCTGCCACCCCGCCTGCCCGGTGAACGGCGACATCGCCGAGTGGATCGCCTTGGCGCGCCAGCGCGACTGGCGCGGCGCCTTCGACGTGCTGACGCGCCACAACCCGTTCCCGGCGATCGCCGGGCGCATCTGCCACCACCCCTGCGAGGCCGCCTGCAACCGCGCCGGCTTCGACGAAGCGCTGTCGATATGCAAGCTCGAACGTTTCGTCGGCGACACCGCGATCGCCGCCGGCTGGGGCTTCGTGCCGCCGGCCGCGGAACGGCCCGGTCACGTGGCCGTGGTCGGCGGCGGGCCGGCGGGGCTGTCGGCAGCCTTCCAGCTGCGCCGGCTGGGCTGGTGCGTGACGCTGTTCGAAGCGCGCGCCGAACTCGGCGGGCTGATGCGCCACGGCATTCCACCCTACCGGCTGGCGCGCGACGTGCTCGACGCCGAGATCGCGCGCATCGTCGCGCTCGGCGTCGAGGTGCGCTGCGGCGCGCCGCTCTCGTCGAGCACCGACTTCGAGCGCCTGCGCGCCGGCCACGATGCGGTCTTCGTGGCCGTCGGCGCCGCTCGCGTCAAGCGGCTGCCGGCGCTCACCGACGGCCTGCCCGGGGTCATGGACGGTGCGGCCTACCTCGAAGCGTGCAATGCCGGCCGGCCGCCGGCGCTGGGGCACCACGTCGTCGTCATCGGCGGCGGCAGCGCCGCCATCGACGCCGCTCGCAGCGCGCGCCGGGCCGGGCACGAGGTGACGATGCTGGCGCTGGAGCGCCGCCCGCAGATGCCGGCGCAGCGCGAGGAGATCGAAGAAGCGCTGGAAGAAGGCATCGCACTGATCGACGGCGCCATGCTCGACACCGCCACCGCCAGCGGGCCCGGGTTGCGGCTGGAGGGCCGGCGCGTGCGCTTCGAGCCCGGCCTCGACGGCCGGCCGTTCAGCGCCGTGCCGCTGGCGGGCAGCGGCTTCACCTTCGCCGCCGACGCGGTGCTCACTTCGATCGGCCAGGACCCGGACCTCACGCCTTTCGACGGCGCCCTGCCCGCTCGCGGCGCCCTGCTCGCGGCAGACGAAAGCGGAGCCACCGGCAGCGCCGGCGTCTGGGCCGGCGGCGACGTCGCCAGCATGGCGCGCTTCGTCACGCAGGCGGTGGGCATGGGCAAGCGGGCCGCGCTGGACATCCACCGCCATCTGCTCGGCGAGACCGCCGTCAGCACCGATGCCGGCGAGACCGAGGCCGTCGTGCCGTTGGCCGCCATCGCCAGCTGGTACCACCCGAAGGCGCCGCGCGCGGCCGCGCAGGTGCGGCTGCCCTCCGAAAGGCACCGTGCCGCGCTCGAAGTGCAGCTCGGGCTGGAGATCGAGCAGGCGCTGGCCGAGGCTGAGCGCTGCTTTTCCTGCGGTACCTGCATCCACTGCGACAACTGCGTGATCTACTGCCCCGACATGGCCGTGCGGCGCGCGGGCGACGGCTATGAGGTGCTCGCCGACTACTGCAAGGGCTGCGGGCTGTGCGTGCGCGAGTGCCCCACCGGGTCGATGAAGATGGTCGAGGAGCGGCGATGAGCGCCGCACGGCCGCTCCGAAGGCGCTCGCTCCCCCTCGGGGGGACGGCGCAACGCGCCAAGGGGGCAAGATGAACACCGAGGCGCAAAGGCCGGTGCTGCTGACCGGCAACCACGCGGTGGCCTGGGCGGCGCGGCTGGCGCGGCCGAAGGTGGCGCCGGTGTACCCGATCACGCCGCAGACGCCGGTGCTGGAGCTGCTGACCGAGTTCCAGGCCCGCGGCGAGTTCGACGCCGAGATCATCACCGTCGAATCCGAACACTCGGTGATGTCGGCCTGCATCCCGGCGTCATTGGCCGGCGTGCGCGTCTTCACCGCCACCGCGTCGCAGGGTCTGCTGCTGATGCACGAGTTGCTGCACTACGCCGCCGGCGCGCGGGCGCCGATCGTGATGGCCAACGTCAACCGCACCGTGGCCTCGCCCTGGGCCTTCTGGCCCGACCAGACCGACAGCCTGGCGCAGCGCGACACCGGCTGGATCCAGTATTACGTCGAGACCGCGCAGGAGGCGCTCGACACCGTGCTGCAGGCCTACCGCGTCGCTGAACAGGTGCTGCTGCCGGTGATGGTCAACCTCGACGCGTTCTACGTCTCGCACGCGCTGGAGCCGGTGGTGATTCCGGCGCAGGAACTCGTCGACGCCTACCTGCCACCCTTCGATCCGCCGCACCGGCTCGACACGGCGCATGTCGAGTCCTGGGGCAACGTCGTCAGCCAGGACATGTTCTACCGCCACCGCCAGGCCACCGAAGAGGCGATGGCGCGCGTGCCCGGTCTCGCCGCTGACGCCGACCGCGAGTGGGCCGAGCGTTGCGGGCGCAGCTGGGGTGTCGTCGAACGCTACCGCTGCGACGGCGCGACGAGCGTGATCGTCACCATGGGCAGCATGTGCGGCACCGCGCGCGACGCGGTCGACGTCATGCGTGACGCCGGCCAGGCCGTCGGGCTGGTCAAGCTGCGGTTGTTCCGCCCCTTGCCGGTGGCGGCGCTGCGCGCCGCGCTGGCCGGCATGCCGGAGGTGGTGGTGCTCGACCGCAACCATTCGCCGGGCATCGGCGGCGTGCTGCACCAGGAACTGCGCGCCGCGCTGTACGGCATGCCGGATGCGCCGCGCATCCACGGCCTGCTGGCCGGCGTCGGCGGCGTCAACGTGCCGGTGGACAAGATCTGCGGCTTCGTTCGTGGCGTGGCCGGCACGCCGGAAGTTCCCGCATCGTTGTGGGTGCGATGAGACGCCAGGGATGACAAGGGGCCGCCGATGGACAAACTCGAACTGCACGACGAAGCCATGCTCTGCTCGGGCCACGCCGCCTGCCCCGGCTGCATCGACGCGCTGTCGGTGCGCCACGTGCTGGCGATGCTGGGGCCGCAGACGATGGCGGTGATTCCGCCGTCGTGCATGGCCATCATCGCCGGGCCGCAGCCCTTCAGCTCGCTGAAGATCCCCGTCTACCAGCCGACGCTGGAATCCAGCGCGGCGGCGGCCTCGGGGCTGCGCCGCGCGCTCGACGCGCAAGGCAGGCACGAGACGACGGTGATCGTGCTCGCCGGCGACGGCGGCACCTACGACATCGGCTTCCAGTGCCTGTCGTCGGCCGCCGAACGCAACGAGGACTTCATCTACTTCTGCCTCGACAACGAGGGTTACATGAATACCGGCGCGCAGAAGTCGTCGTCGACGCCGCACTACGCCTGGACCGGCTCGACGCCGGCCGGCAAGACCTCGCGCAAGAAGAACATGACCGAGATCATGGCCGCGCACGGCGTGCCCTATGTCGCCACCGCCAGCGTCGGCCACCTGTCCGACCTGAGGCGCAAGGTCGCGCGCGCGAAGGCGATGCGCGGCACCCGCTTCATCACCTTGCTGATCCCCTGCCTGGACGGCTGGGGCCTGGCCGACGACGCCGGGCTCAGCGCCGCGCGTCTGGCAGTGGAGACCGGCGCCTTCCCCCTGTACGAGATCGAGGACGGCCGCCGCTACACCGTCAATTCGGACAAGACGCGGCCGATCGGCGAGTACCTGGCGCTGCAGCGCCGTTACCGCCACATGAGCGGCGAACAGGTCACCGATCTGCAGGCCGAGATCGACGACGGCTGGGCGCGGCTGCAGCGCCACGCCGCGCCGGATCTCGCCGTGCCGGCCTGAAGCCGGCCGGGCAACGGCACAATCGGCCCTTCACAGGCGTGGTCGCCGAAATCACGCCGCTGGATCCACCCACCGCAGGAGACTTGTCCATGACCACCCGTCGCACGCCCTTGATCCTCGGCGTCCTCGCCGCCGCCTTCGCCTTCACCGGCGCGCCCGCCTGGGCGCAGCCGGCCAAGCTGAAGGTGGGACTGATGCTGCCGTATACCGGCACCTTCGCCGCGCTCGGCACCGCCATCGAGAACGGCTTCCGGCTCTACGTGGCCGAACAGGGCGGCAAGCTCGGCGGCCGCGAGATCGAGTGGTTCAAGGTCGACGACGAGTCCGACCCGTCCAAGGCCACCGACAACACCAACAAGCTGGTCAAGCGCGACAACGTCGACGTGCTGGTGGGCACCGTGCACTCGGGCGTGGCGATGGCGATGGCCAAGGTGGCGCGCGACAGCGGCACCATGCTCATCGTGCCCAACGCCGGCGCCGATGCCGTGACCGGCCCGATGTGCGCCCAGCATATCTTCCGCAGCTCGTTCTCGAACTGGCAGCCTGGTTACGCGATGGGCGAGGTGATGGCCAAGAGGGGCCACAAGAAGGTCGTGACCATCACCTGGAAATATGCCGCCGGCGACGAATCGGTAAAGGGCTTCCGCGAGGCCTTCGAGAAGCAGGGCGGCCAGGTGGTCAAGGACCTGAGCCTGCCGTTCCCGAATGTCGAATTCCAGGCCCTGCTGACCGAGATCGCGTCGCTCAAGCCCGATGCCGTCTACACCTTTTTCGCCGGCGGCGGCGCCGTGAAGTTCGTCAAGGACTACGCCGCGGCCGGGCTGAAGGCGTCGATTCCGCTTTACGGCGCCGGCTTCCTGACCGACGGCACGCTGCAGGCGCAAGGGGCCGCCGCCGACGGGCTGCTGACCACGCTGCACTACGGCGACAGCCTGGACAAGCCGCGCGACAAGGACTTCCGCCTGGCGTACGTCAAGGCCTACAAGCTGCAGCCCGACGTCTACGCCGTGCAGGGCTACGATGCGGCGCAGATGCTGGGCATCGGCCTGACCGCAGTGAAGGGCGACATCGGCAAGAAGGCGGAATTCGCCGCCGCGCTCGAGAAGGCCCGCATCGACAGCCCGCGCGGCGCCTTCAGCCTGGGCAAGACGCACAACCCGGTGCAGGACATCTATCTGCGCCAGGTGGTGGGCCAGGAGAACAAGGTCATCGGCGTGGCGTCGAAGGCCCTGGCCGACCCCGGCCGCGGCTGCCGGATGTAACGCAACTTCGTGCTGCGTGCGGCGATCCCGGCCCCGTGCCGATCGCCGCACGGGGGGTCGGCGGCACTGCTCGTGCCGACCTCGCCGCGTTCGCGCCGGAATCTGCGTCACATCCGGTCGTGCAAGCCTCGTCAACCTCGCTGATGTGAATGGACCCCACGATCTTCCTGGTGCAATGCCTGAACAGCCTGCAGTACGGGCTGCTGCTGTTCCTGGTGGCCTCGGGGCTGACGCTGATCTTCGGCATCATGGGCGTCATCAACCTGGCGCACGGCAGCTTCTACATGATCGGCGCCTACATGGCCTATGCGCTGGCGCCGTTCGTGGCCACCACGCTGGGCGGCGGCTTCTTCACCACGCTGACCCTGGGGCTGGTGCTGGCGGTGCTGCTGGGCTACCTGCTGGAGTGGGCCTTCTTCAGCTTTCTCTACGGCCGCGAGCACCTGCAGCAGGTGCTGATGACCTACGGCCTGATCCTGGTGTTCGAGGAATTGCGCAGCATCGTCGTGGGTGACGACGTGCACGGCGTGCAGCCGCCGGCGTGGCTGGCGGGGGCCATCCCGCTGGGTGAGCTGATGACCTACCCGGTGTACCGGCTGTTCATCTCGGCGGTGTGTCTGGGGGTGGCGCTGGCGATGTGGTTCGTGCTGGCGCGCACGCGGCTGGGCATGAGGATCCGCGCCGGCGCCACCAACCGCGAGATGGTGCAGTCGCTGGGCGTCGACATCAAGCTGCTGTACCGCGTGGTGTTCGCCGCCGGCGTGGCGCTGGCGGTGCTGGCCGGCATGGTGGCCGCACCGGTGTCGTCGGTCTACCCGGGCATGGGCAACCAGGTGCTGATCATCTGCTTCGTGGTGGTGGTCATCGGCGGCATCGGCTCGATCCGCGGTGCGCTGCTGGCGGCGCTGCTGATCGGTGTCGCCGAGACCTTCGGCACGGTGCTGATTCCGCAAGCGGCCGGCGTGCTGGTCTACGTATTGATGGCGCTGATCCTGCTGTGGAAGCCGGACGGGCTGTTCCGGGCCGGGTGATGGACGCATCACGCATCGTGCCGGTGCTGCTGGCAACGCTGGCGCTGGCGCTGTGGCCGCTGGCCGCCGGCAGCTTCGGCATCGACCTCGTCACCAAGACGATGATCTACGCCGTGCTGGCGCTGAGCCTGGAACTGCTGGTCGGCACCACCGGGCTGGTCTGTTTCGGGCAGGCGGCGCTGTTCGGCCTGGCCGGCTATGCGGTGGTGCAGTTGTCGCCGCAGGATGCGCCGGCGTCGTTGTTCTGGCTGCTGCCGGCGTCGATGGCGGTGGCCGCGGCCTACGCGCTGTTCATGGGCGCGCTGTCGCTGCGCACGCGCGGCGTCTACTTCATCATGGTCACGCTGGCCTTCGCGCAGATGGCCTACTACGTGGTGCACGACACGCCGCTGGGCGGCGGCACCGACGGCATCTACCTGGCGCTGAAACCGGTGGCCGAGATCGGGCCCGTGCTGCTGCTGGACCTGGGCGACCCGCTGACGCTGTACTACTTCGTGCTCGGTGCCCTGGCGACGGTATTCGTGCTGCTGGCGCTGCTGCTGCGGTCGCCTTTCGGCCGCGCGCTGGCCGGCATCCGCATCAACGAGCAGCGCATGCGCGCCACCGGCTTCTCGACCTATCCGTACAAGCTGGCCGCCTTCGTGATCTCGGGCGCCATCGCCGGGCTGGGCGGCTTCCTGTTCGCGGTGAAGGACGGCTACGTCAACCCCGAGCTGCTGAGCTGGCACGTATCAGGCTCGGTGCTGGTGATGATCATCCTCGGCGGCATCGGCCACCTGCGCGGTGCGGTGCTGGGCGCTTTCGCCTTCGCGCTGCTGCAGGAGTTCTTCAAGTCCGAAGCCGTGTTCGGCGGCTTCGCCAAGCACTGGCTGCTGGGCCTGGGCCTGACGATCATCGTCAGCGTCGCGCTGCTGCCGCGCGGCCTGATCGGCGCCGGTGCGCTGCTGACGGACCGTTTGCGGCGCCGCGTGGAAGGCACGGTGTGACGGAGGTGCTGCTGCGCGCGCGCAACGTCACGCGCCGTTTCGGCGGCCTCGTCGCCGTGGACGGCGTGTCGCTGGAGCTGCGGCGCGGCACGGTGCACGCGGTGATCGGCACCAACGGCGCCGGCAAGTCGACGCTGATCAACATCCTGTCGGGCGAGCTCGGCGCCAGCAGTGGCAGCGTCGAGCTGCGCGGCACCGACATCACGCGCTGGTCGCAGCCGCGGCGGGCGCGCGCCGGCATCGGGCGCAGCTACCAGCGCACCACCATCTACCCGGTGTTCACCGTGCTCGAGAACTGCCGCCTGGCGGCGCAGGCGCGCCACCAGCGGCCGTGGGCCTGGTGGACCGACGCCGCGGCCTGCCGCGTCTGCGCGCCAGCGGCACACGACGCCGTCGCGCGCGTCGGCCTGGCCGACCTGCACAACCGGGCGGCCGGCACGCTGTCGCACGGCCAGCGCCGCCAGCTCGAGATCGCGATGTGCCTGGCCACCGGGCCCGAGGTGCTGCTGCTCGACGAACCGCTGGCCGGCATGGGCGCCGAGGAGACCGAGCGCATGCTGGCGCTGCTGAACGAGCTGAAGTCCGGTCATGCGATCGCCCTCATCGAGCACGACATGGACGCCGTGTTCCGCATCGCCGACCGCATCACGGTGATGGTCAACGGCGCCGTGCTGGCCAGCGACACACCGCAGGCCGTGAAGGCCAATGCCGAAGTGCAGGCGGCCTACCTGGGCACCGCAGAATGACGCCGGCCGCCGGCGCCGTGCCGCTGCTCGAAGCCCGCGGCCTGCACGCCTGGTACGGCGCCAGCCATGTGCTGCACGGCGTCGACATCGGCATCGCGCGCGGCCAGACGGTGGGCCTGCTCGGCCGCAACGGCATGGGCAAGAGCACCCTCATCCGCACCCTGCTCGGGCATGTGACCGAACGCGAGGGCCGCATCGTGATCGACGGCCACGACATGTCGCGCGCCCGGCCGCACGAGGTGGCGCGCCGTGGCGTGGCCTACGTGCCGGAAGGCCGCGGCATCTTCCCCAACCTGACGGTGCGCGAGAACCTGGTGATGGCTGCCCGCCCCGGCAGCGGCAGCCGCGCCGACTGGACGCTGGAGCGCGTGCTGCGCACCTTCCCGCGCCTGGCCGAGCGTCTGCAGCACCTGGGAGCGGAGTTGTCGGGCGGCGAGCAGCAGATGCTTTCGATCGGCCGCGCCTTGATGACCCAGCCGTCGCTGATCATCCTGGACGAAGCCACCGAGGGCCTGGCGCCGCAGATCGTGGCCGAGATCTGGCGCGTCGTCGCAGCGATCCGCGGCGACGGCATCGCGACGCTGATCGTCGACCGCGACTATCGCAAGGTGGCGGCCCAGGCCGAGCGCCTGGTGGTGCTGCAAAAGGGCGAGGTCGTGCTCGCCGGCCCGGCGGCCGAACTGCGCGAGAGCGCGGCGCTGGCGGGATTCCTGGGTCTTTGACAGCATGGTGCCCCGGAACCGCGGGTATTGCCCCCTCTCCCACTTGTGGGAGAGGGTTGGGGTGAGGGTCGTGCGCGCCCCTCCCACCCTCACCCCAGCCCTCTCCCGCCCAGGCGGGAGAGGGGGCCATACAGTTCACGTTCGCGCAGGTTCCTGGGTTCAGGTCCCAGCATGAGCCTGATCGAACATTACGCCGCCTTGCGCCAGGTGCACATCGGCTTCGTCGCCGCCAGCGGCACGTTGTTCGCACTACGCGCGTTCGCATCCCTCGCCGGTGCGCGCTGGCCGCTGGCGCTGCCGGCGCGCGCCGCGAGCTGGGTCGTCGACAGCGGCCTGCTCGGCGCCGGCGCGCTGCTGTGGGCCACGCTGCAGATCAACCCGCTGCTGCAGACCTGGCTCGGCGCCAAGCTCTTGCTGCTGCTGGTCTACATCGGCCTGGGCACGATGGCGCTGCGGCGCGCCCGCACACCCGCGGCACGCCTGGCCTGGACGCTGGCCGCGCTGGGCTGCTTCGGCTGGATGGTGGCGACGGCGCTGGCGCGCGACCCGCGCGGGCCGCTGAGCTGGTTGTTGCCTTGAGAGCGCTTGCCGTCGATCAGAGCCTGCCCGCCGACACCCGTTGCCGACCCGTTGTTGAAGTTCGCCTTGCCCGACGTCTGCCCCCACGCCACCGACGCCCGCGGTGGCACGCAGGCCTGCAATGCGCGCCGCGTAGCTCAGCGCTTGACGAACCTCAGCGTCATGCGGTCGCTCTCGCCGATGGCGGTGTAGCGCGCGCGGTCCTTGTCCTTGCTGGCGTAGCTCGGTGGCAGTGCCCAGACGCCGCCTTCGTGGTCGGCGCTGTCCCTGGGGTTGGCGTTGATCTCCGAAGCTGCGGCCAAGGTGAAGCCGACGCTTTCGGCCAGCCGGGTGACATGGGCCTGGTGCAGGTAGCCGCTGGCGACCTTGAAATCCTGCACCCGGTCGGCAGGCAGGCGGTGCTCGACGACGCCGAACACGCCGCCGCGCTTGAGGCTGTCGTGCACGCTCCTGAAGACGGCCTTGACGACATCGTCACCAGCGGCTGCCCAGTTGTGGACATTGCGAAACGTGAGCACCAGGTCGACCGTGCCGGCGGCGGCCATCTGCAGCCGGCGCGGCGGCTCGAACACCGTCACCTGCACGCGGTCGTAGACGGCGGGCTGGGCCTGCAGCCTGTGCTGCAGGCGTTCGGCACTGCGGCGGTAGTAGGCCGAGGCCGAGTCGGGGTCGTCCGCGGCCAGGATGAGCCGGCCCCGCTCGCGCAGGTAGGGCGCCAGGATCTCGGTATACCAGCCGCCACCCGGCTTGATCTCGACCACCGTCATGTCGGGCCGCAGGCCGAAGAAGCTCAGCGTCTCGTAGGGGTGGCGCCAGGCGTCGCGTGCGGCATGAGCGGGCGTGCGCTGGGCGCCGGCGAGCGCCGCCTTCAGGGCCTCGTCGGCATGGGCCTGCGCCCAGGTGCCCAGGGCCAGCACGACGATCGCGGTCCTTCGTTTCATGTCTCGGGTTCCGGGCTTCGAGGATCGGGTGGACAAGATACGGATGTTGGCACGTCTGCCGCGACCGCGCGCCGGGACGAGCGCACGTTCGCGCTGCCGTTCAAGACACGCCAGATCGTCGGCACACATCGTGTTTCACGCGGTGTGTCGTAAGCTCGTACCCTTGCTGCCGGTCTCCACAGATAGCCCTTGCCCCACTGATGTTTCGCCGCACCAAAGCTGTCACCTTCACACCCTACGGTCGACGACGCTCGCGCTGGCGCTTGCCGCGATGGCTCTGGCTTGTCCTCGGCGGCACCGTGATCGGAGCGGGAGGCGTGTTGTTCGTGCAAGAGCGCTACTTGCCGCCACGCCTGACGGCCGCGGCATCGGCAGCGCTGCGCACGGCCTTCGATCAGGCCGACGCCGAACGCTCGCGCCTGAGTGGCGAACTCGGCCTGGCCACGACGAAGCTGGCGGCCGCGCTTGACGACAAGAAGGCCTTGGGCAGCGAACTCGCCGCAAGCCGAGCGGCTGTCGAGCGCCTGCAGGACGACCTGGCTTCGGTGATCGGCTCGCTGCCGCCCGACCCGCGCAACGGTGTCGTCCAGGTGCGCGCGGCCCGGTTCGCGGCGACGGGCGGGATGCTGGCTTACGACGTGGTGCTGACACGCGAACAGGCCACGGGCAAACCGCTGAGCGGTCTGATGCAGCTGGTCGTGACCGGCGAGTCGGCGCGGCGCAATGAAACCTCGGTGGCGCTGAAACCGATCCCGCTGTCGATCGGCAAACACGAAGTCGTGCGCGGCAGCCTGCCTTTGCCAGAGGGCTTTCGGCCGCAGCAGACGACGATCCAGATCCTGGATCGAGCAGCAGGCAAGGTATTGGGCATGCGGATGATGATGGTCCGATAGCAACGCTTGTGACCTGTGACTTCGACAAGACCGACCCCGGCCCCGACCATGCCCACGCTAGCCCTGCTGTTCGTCGTCGCGCTCGCCGTCTGCGCTTGCACCACCGTGGCGCCACCCAAGGCCACTGCGCCTGCACCTGCGCCCACGCCCGCGCAGCAGCAAACGGCATTGGCAGCCGCCCTGGGCATCGAACAGCGATGGTTGAACTCGTGGTTCCGTGGCACGCCGGTGCTCATCGTGCAGCGTGATGACGGGGCACTGGTCATCGAGGTGCCGCGCGAGTTCTGTTTCGACCCGGGCCGCAGCAGCGTGAAGCCGGCACTTGCCGCCGTGCTGGACAAGGTGGCCGAAAGCCTGCGGCGCCGGCCGATGGCCCATCTGACGGCGCTGGCGGCGCCGGGTGACCGAACCGGCAACACGCCCCTGGCCCTGCAACGCGCGACCCAGGTGCATGGGTACCTGCGTCGCCGCGGGGTGGCTGAAACGCGCCTGGGCGCGCCGACGGCGGCGGCTGCAGCGGTGGTGCAGTTGCGCATCGGAGCGGCGCCCCGCCTCGACTAGGCTGCCGAATGCCGAAGACTGCCGTCACCCGCGCATCAGCGCCAGGGGCAGTCGTTGGGGGACGCCAACGCCGTCCTTGAAGACACCCCGGTGGTGGCTGCGCTCGGCGGTGAGAAAGACGCCGTGTTCGATGGAGTCGACCCCGGCGCGCGCGGCGTTGAGGATGCCCGCCGCGCCGATGGCGTGTGTGGCCACCGGCTTGCCGAACCTTCGCGCCTCGGCGACACCGGCCTCCAGTTCGGCCTGCGTGTATTGCGCGTCATCCACGTCCGTGCCCGGGCTGAGCACACCGCCGGTGGCCATCAGCTTGATGCAGTCGCAACCCGCATGCGCCTGTTCGCGCACCGCCTTGACGATGTCGGTCGGCCCGTCGGCCACCCGCGCCACGGCGGCGTTCGTGCCGCCCGTCACGCAGATGCAGCGCCCCGCCACGCGCAGGGTCGGCCCGAGCAAGCGGCCACTGTTGCAGGCGTCGCGCACGGCGATCTCGACGTGGCCGACGCCGCCACAGTCGCGCAGCGCGGCGATGCGATCGCCGTCGACCAGGAGTGCCCACTCGGCGGGCAGGAGCGCGTTGCCGTCGAAGATCGTCCCGTTGTGGAAAAGCATCGCGGCCTCGCATGCGTTGAAGTCCTCGTCGAGGTCCTGGCTACAAGCGGGTCATGGATCGAGCGCGTGGACGGGGACGCTCGGCCGCAGCTGACGAAGTGTCGCACCTGGGCCTGCCACAAGCGCCGCCGGCTCGAAGGTGAAGTGCAGCGTGCCGCCGTTGACAGAAGTCAAGTTGCTGCCGGGACCGTGGGTCGATAGTGGCGACGCGGTATCTGTCGCGCACTCTCGATGCCCAAGGAGTTCATGATGCGATCCAGCGGGTTCCTGATGAAGACCGTTGCCTGTGCAATGTGTTCGATCGCCGCGACGGCGTTGGCACAACCTAAGGCGGACCTCGGCAAGCGCGAGTACGAGAGCAAGTGCGCGGTGTGCCACGGCACCGACGGCAAGGGTGGCGGGCCGTATGCCGAACAGCTCAAGCGCCGACTGCCGGACCTGACGACACTGGCGCGCAGCAATGGCGGCGTCTTTCCGGTCAGCCGAACGTTCGACACGATCGAGGGCGCAGGCAAGGGGCACGGCACGCGCGACATGCCGGTCTGGGGCCTGGACTACACCATCTTGGCCACCGAAGCCCTGCCCGAGCTGCCCTACAACCAGGCCGTCTACGTGCGCAAGCGCATCACGGCGTTGGTGGGGTACCTGAACCGGCTGCAGGTGAAGTGATCCATTCAGGCAGCACCCGCTGCCGGCGCGGGTGAGTTCGTCGGCGTGAACGCGTCGGAGTAGCCGAAGGGCTCGGCCAGCCCGTGGGCGATGAGATCGGGCACCGCCGCCTCCACCATGCGCACCGAGCCACAGGCGTAGTAGACCTCGTAACCGCCGGGAATTCGACGGTGGCCTGGGCCTGGGCCTGTTGCATGATGCTCAGGTCGGCCTGGGAATGCGCGGCTGTCGACTTGAGACTGACAGCGGTCAGCCAAAGTTGGCTCACCTGCATCCGCTGACGACCCGCACCAGGCATTCACTGCCCCGATTTGGTCGGTAAATAGGAGCTACTCGCGCGACGCATTTTCCGAGCGGCCAGGGGCAGGCAGGCGCGACCGCGAAACCAGGGCGGCCAGCCTCCGCATGAGTTCCAGCGGCGACATCATCAGGTGCGTCGTGCCGTCGTGCCATGACGCCTTCAGCCTCAGCACCGCCCTGCGGCGTTGCATTGCACCCGGTCGTAGTCCAGCGCCGGACGCGTGATATAGCGGCACGGTCGCTAAAGTCCTCGGCGGTTGTCGGCTTCACAACGCACGGCGGCGTGAAGGCTGAAGCCTTGCTTGGCGGCTGACCCGAAGCGCTGGATCAAGGTGATTGCACCGCTGTCGGCCTGGGCTGGCTTCAGGCCGGCCCGCTCGAGCAGGAATTGGGTGAGTACCCGGTGCACGATCTGCAGTATCGGCGTCAGCACCATCGGCTGTGCGGCCAACAGCAGGCGCGGCGGCATCGTCCTTGACGAATTTCGGCAGCGCGACGCCGGCGGCTGCCTGCACGTGGGCGAAGAAGGTCTCGGCGCGCTGCTGCACCAGGCGGTACAGCGCGGTCTGCTCGGGGCGGCGAGGCTCATAGTGAACAGCGGCGCCAGCGGGCGCCGGCTGGGGCCGCCGGGCGATGGCTTGCATGCGCTGCTCACGTTCAGACCTTTGGGCTTCATGGTCTGAACGGGGACGAGTCGCCGCAATCGCCCCTGGTGGCGACTGCGTCAGGGACCACTCTTTCGACTGTCTGCGCAGGCTCCCAGCGGGACGGCTTCGTCGCCCACGCCGACGCCGCTGGGCAGAGAAGCATGCGGGCAGGCTTGACATGCGCCACATGCGATCCCCCCTCAATGGGCAGGCACTCGTCTCCGGGCTCGAATGGCGGTTATCGGTGCATCGATCCGAGGAGCGGCCGCCTGGTCGCGGGCGTCCCAACTTCGCTCCAGAACGAACGTCTGCTGCGGTGCAAAGCGGCCGTCCGCGGCCGTAGCGGCTACGCTTGCTGTGGGTCAGCGCCCGGCCAGAGGCCGTCCGACCGCGACGGGGCGGTTTAGGCCGTGGTGGAGAATAGGCTGAACGTTGGATTCCGAGGCACTCGATGGCCGTACCCCCCCCACCCCATCCCAGCAAGCGCTCGTCCCGCCCGACGCCTTGATCAAGGAGCACTCCGGCGGCATCGACCGTGCGCGCTTCATTTCGATGGGGGAAGAGATCGTCACCCATTCGCTCATCGATTTCGGCAAGCTGCAGCCAGGGCACCGCTTTCTCGATGTCGGGTGCGGTTGCGGCAAGCTCGCCCGCCCGCTTACAGGCTACCTCAGCGCGACAGGGCGCTACGACGGCATCGACATCACCCACGAAGTCATCGACTGGTGTCGTCAGGCCTATCGCGACCACTCAAACTTCAGGTTTCACCTCGCCGACCTGTACAGCGAGCGCTACAACCCGCGTGGCGCCTTCAAGGCGTCGAACTACAGGTTCCCGTTCCCCGACGACGAGTTCGATCTGATCTTCCTGGGCTCGGTCTTCACCCACATGGTGCCGGCGGACACGGACAACTACATGGGCGAAATCGCCCGCGTGCTCAAGCCCGGCGGGCGCTGCCTGGCCACCTTCTTCGTGCTCGATGACGAATCGCGCGCCAACGCGATGGCCGGCAGCACGTCGCCAGCGTTCAAGCACGCATACGGGCCCGAGGGCTGCCGGGTGGAAGTTCTGTCGGTGCCGGAAGCAGCCATTGCCTACGAGGAGGCCACCGTGCGCCGCCTGTACGCCAGTCATGGCCTGGACATCACAGTGATGTCCTGGGGTGAATGGGGCCGCAAGCGACTAATTCCGCATTGGCAGGACGAGGTCTGGTCCTGCAAGCCGACGCGCAGCTGATCTACGCTGTTCCCGGGCCCGCGGTGCGCCCGGGCCGGGCATGCATGTGGTTCCCGCTACGGCCTGGACAGTGCCGCCAGCATGGCTGCGCATTCCGCGTCGGGCTCGCCGTCGCATGTCGTTTTCGGCATGCTCGACTTCGGGCATCGGCGCGGCGTCGAGTCCGGTGAGTGTGGGCGGTCTGAGCGCGTCGTCCTGGGATTTACCCGTGCGATCACGCTGCCGAGAGAAACCTCGGAAGCCCCGGATGCAGGCCGGCACTCCTCGCCCAGGAGGTCGGAATGCTCGAACGACGAAGGCTGCGGGCCTTGCGCGAGGCCGGATCAGGCCGCTTGCGGCATCGGGTCTCGGGCAGGTGCCTGCGACCGCGCCCGAGCCGGCAGCCCGAGGTGCTTGAGGATGCGCTCGATGACGGGCGGCTCCATGGTCACGGCGATGATCTTGAGCTCGCCGCCACAGGTCGGGCAGTGTTCCATGTCGATCTCGACGACGCGCATGAGCAGCTGGGTTCGGCGCAACGGCTGTCAAGCGCCCAACCGGTCCTTCACCAACGCCCGCCTGTGGCCGTCATTGTCAGCTGGCGAAGCGATCCTGGCTGCCCGGTCTCGCTGCATTGCTGAAGTCCGTTCCAGAGTGACTGTCGTGACTCAGTTCGGCAGCGGAGCACCTGGACCCCCATGGGTTCAGCCGTAGCAGAACACGTTGAGCTTGTTGCCGTCCAGGTCACGGAAGTAGCCGGCGTAAAAGCCCTCGCCGCGGGGGCCGGCGGGGCCTTCGTCGGTGCCGCCGAGTTCAAGCGCCATCTTGTAGACGCGATCGACCTTGTCGCGCGAATCGACCACGATGCCGGCCATCACGCCGTTGCCCACCGCGGCCGGCCGGCCGTCGTAGGGCTTCATGATGCAGAGCATCGGTTTGTCCATCGCCGCGGCCCAGGCGTAGCCGCGGTCGCCGAACGCCATCAGGCGCGTGATGCCGATCTCGGCCAACAGAGCGTCGTAGAACGCCCTGGCACGAGGCAGATCGTTGGTGCCCAGAGTGACGTAGCCGATCACCGCAATCTCCTTCAGGTTGGACGATCGAAGTTGTACACCGCCACGTTGACGCGCGAATGAGGCCAGACCCTGCACCCCGCTGAGGCCACCACCGCGCGCGGCGGTGCATTGCCCGATCTCCAGTCCGTCGCTCGGCTCATTCGCGCGGCCCCCTTGCAGCATGCCGATCCCGAGCCCCCTTGTCCGGCGACAACCTGAAGTCCTGCGGAGCCACCAGCGCGGCGCTGCCGCACGGGCAATTGCGGCACACTGGGGCCCATGACCCACCCCACCGCTGCTGCCGAGGCCGAGCCCGGGCTCGGCGCGCCCGATGCCGCGGCGCCGCCGCAGCGCACGGCGCGGCAGGTGGCATTGCTGCTCAATCTAGGGCACGCCATCGACCACATGTTCCTGCTCATCTTCGCCACGGCGGTGGGCACGATCGCGGCCGAGTTCGGCTTCACGCGCTGGGAGGACCTGATGCCCTATGGCGTCGGCGCCTTCGTGCTCTTCGGCCTGGGCTCGCTGCCCGCCGGGCGGCTGGGCGACCTGTGGGGGCGCCGGCGCATGATGCTGGTGTTCTTCTTCGGCATCGGTGCCTCGGCGCTGCTGGCTGCGCTGACGCGCAATGCCTGGCAACTGGCCTCGGCACTGACGCTGCTGGGCGCCTTTGCCTCGATCTACCACCCGGTGGGCATTCCGATGCTGCTGCAGCGCGCACCCAAGCCCGGTGCGGTCATCGGCATCAACGGCCTGTCGGGCAACCTGGGCATCGCCGTGGCGGCGCTGAGCACCGGCTTCATCGTGCAGTGGTTCGGCTGGCGCGCGGCCTTCGCTGTCCCGGGGCTGCTGGCCATCGGCGCCGGGCTGGTGTTCGCGAGTATCTGCCCGCATGAGACCGAGGCGCCGGCCAAGCGCACCTCCAAGGCGCGGGTGACGTTGACGCCGGCATTGCTGGCGCGCGTGTTCGCGGTCATGACCGGGGCTTCGGTCACCGTCGGCCTGCTTTTCAACTTCACCACCAACGGCAATGCGCAGCTGCTGGCCGAGCGTTTCCGCGGCGTCGTCGAGGATCCGGCGCTGCTGGGCGCGATGCTGGCCGCGGTGTATGCCGTGGCCTCGCTGGCGCAGGTGGTGGTGGGCCGGCT
>JAUXVE010000103.1 GCA_030680415.1 Rubrivivax sp. | reverse complement strand
GCTGCGCCACACCCTGCCAACATTTCTGATGACTTGCGCTCAGCACAGTTGCCTCGCGAAATTCATCGTCGATCGGCAAGACCCCGATCGAATGGACATGTTCCGGCTCGCCGGATAGGCAGAACTCGGTACTCTTGAGTTGACAGAAAGAAGCCATATCAACGTTTGAGCTAAGCCCCTTGTTTCGGCGGTCGCCGAAACCGCACATGGGTCAGGAACCGATGGGTGTACACGTCCTGCGGGCCTGTGACGAGGTCTAGGAAAATCAACAACTTACGCTATCGGTTCCTGGAGAGCGGGCGACAGCGGCAGGACGCGCTTGGCCCAGAATGAAATGAGGGCCAAGCGCGGCATGCCGTTGGCGCTCCGCTTGAGCGAAGGGTTAGCGAAGTAATCGGCCGCGCCCGCAAATCGCCCGAAAGTCACTCTGGAAATCTCCTTTCAAATCAATTACTTGGAGGGAGTGACTTAAGAGGCCGCATTCGCGACCCTTACGCCCGACCCTCTTTTCGACCGAGGCCTTGGGCGATAAACGTGAGGACCAACGCATTCAACGAGACGCCCTCTGCCTTGGCGCGTGTAGCCAGTTGTGCGTGTACTGTTTTCGGCACACGGGCTACAAACTTGCCTGAGGCGACGCCGCCGCTATTCGGCGCAGGAACCGCCAATTTCTTGGACTTGAGCGCGGCAATCGTGGCCTTCAGTGCTTCGCGGCCGCTCGCCAGCGCTTCTTCAACAGTCTCGCCATCGGAGATGCACTCCGCGAAGTCAGGGAAGGAGATCAGGAACCCTCCGCCTTCCTCCTCGGTCAAGGGACGGATCTCGAACGGATAGTCGGACAGCTTGCTCATGGTTCAGGCTCCATCGATCAGTTCGACGAACTTCTTGACGTAGATCGGCTTGATGGGTCGATGCGCCGGGACTGGCAACGTCCGACCATCGGCGCGTATGAACACGCAGTGACTCCCACCATCGTGCCGCCACTCAATGCCATGCTGTCGGGCAACACTCTGGAGTTGAGTGATCTGCCAGTCGAGCGGATTTCGTCGCATGGCAACCAGGAGCTTGGCCGCAGCATTCATGCAACGATGATACTGCCGATGAGATCATCCGTCAACCGCCGCGGACTACCCCTATGCGGCCAATGGCTTCCTTAAGCGAACGCAGCCAAGATTCGCTGTTGCCGCTTTTCGAGACGCGCGCGCTCGACTTGGCGCGGCTTTGTCAACAGGCGATGTGGCTTTGGCCGTCGTTTTACGGCCCGCGGTTCACACCTATTCGGTCGCAAGGGCAAGAGCAGTTTCGCAATTGCCTGCAATAGAGTCGCGTGGAGCACAGGCAGCTTGCGCTGTGGACATTCGCGAAGCTTGTGGAAGAAGTTGGTCAGTGTCTGCAGAGTCGCCTTGAAGCTCACGCGTCTGGGCAGCACACGAGCCAGGAGAGCCGCATGGGCCGCGACCGTTCGAATCAGGTTGTAGGCCAGCAGATGGACGGCGACTTCCTTGCGCACCATCTGCGCGGTCTTGCAGCGCAGTTCGTCCATCTGCATGACGTCCTTGATGGAACGGAAATCCAGCTCCACATGCCAGCGGCTGTGATAGAGATCGACCAGATCCATTTTGCTTACCGACTTCGCATCGACGAAGCTCGTTACCAGTGTCCAGCCACCGGCCCGAACCTCTCGCATGTCCAGGGTCGCAGGCATGCCGGCATAGGTGGCCTCATCCATCCAAGCCGGCCGTGCCGGACGATCCCACTGTACGACGTGGTCTCGCGTGCCCAAACGTCTGCCGCGCCGAAAATCGGTGTGTCGAGTTTGATGCTGGCGCATCACGACATCCACTCCCAATTGCTTCAGCCGCGCAATCATGAAGTAGCTGGTGTACAGCCGATCGGCAATCATCACGTCGCCGGGCTTGAAGTTGTCCAGTAGAGTCCAAAGCAGCGCGGCCTCACCCGTCTGCTTACCCGCATACGGACCCATGGCCCAATCGAGCACGGTGGCGCAAGACAGCGACACGACGCCCACCAGACGTGCTCGCGGAAAGCTTAGCCCCCTTTTTGACCCCTGCTTGAAGGAAAGCTCTTCCAGTTGTCCGGCGTGTCGGGCATCGACACCGTCGTGCCGTCGACGAGCTTGATCTCGCGGCCGCGCCACTTCCAGTGCTCGGCCTGGCGTGCGCTCAAGCGCTGGGCGACAGCCCGGCTTAGACGCAGCACCAGCCCCAACGGCAAACGCATTCGGGCCTTGCAGTAGGGTCCCGTGTTCAAGTTGATCTTGGCCGACTTGCGGCCACGCTTATGGCTCGCGCCACGGGCCACCGCGTCCTGGCAGCTGTGATCCGCACCCAAGACTTGCTCGATGAATAACATCAAGGTTCGCAGGGGTGCGTATTCGCTATTTCGATGTTTTGGCGCTTCCTCTCTAACCCATTGCTCCAACTCGGTCAGCGGAATGATCGCGCCAAGCAGTTCCCTTCCCGACTGCAAGAATTGCGCTGCAAACTGCTTCACCTGCTGACCCAACCGCATGAGCTTGCTATTCTTCATTGAGGTCAATCCTCCTTTGGGTTGCACAACCAGGTCGGCTGCAGGGATCGAAGTCAGTCTGCTTGGAGTGGCTGTGGGCAATGACCGGGGCAGCACGCTTCAGGCAGCCAGTTGCGAGAGTCGCTTGCGGAAGTCCTTGACCAGCGGATAGCCCAGCACCTCCTTGATCGAGCGATTGGCCTTGTGTGCCAGGTCATCCTTGCCGCGCCCCGTCGTCTCCCCCAACACCGTCCAGTTAGCGGCCCGGTAGCAGGTGCCGGCAAAGCGCTGCGGATCGATGAACGTCTCGACGAAGTAAATCGGATGCGCGTACACGCGTTGCCAATCGGCCGAGAGCGTGCGCGCCATGCGCCCCAGAATGTGCGACGCCAGATGTGGCACCTTGACCCACGGCAGGATCAGAAACCGCGTGTTGTAGGCCAGCAGTCGGATGTTCTTCAGCCGCGTCTTCTTGTCCCAGCCGATGAACCGGTCGCGGCTGCCCAGATGACGCGGCGCTGACGACCACGCCACGCAGGCGATCGGTCGTCCCCTGGCGAATACAAGGTACTTCAGATGTTCACCCACAGGCTGCGTGTAGCCCAGGTAGTGGTGGTGCCTGAGCAGACTGTTGAACAGGGCCTCCTCGGACGTGCGCCGCACTTGCCGCAGCTCCAGCCGACCGAGCTCGCCCAATGCCATCTGCAGCGGCGCCTCGTCCACGCTCACGAGCAACGGTTGGTTGCGATCGACCATCGGATTGCGTGGCACCCGGCGCACCGGCGGCAGTTCGATCAGGCCTCCGCGGTGGAGCATCAGCATCAACCCGCGGCAGACCATATCGCGCAACGCGCCGTTGGCCTGCACCCAATTCCAGGCCTGACACAGCCTCTTCGATAGATCCCTTCGACTCGAGCCCGGATGCTCAGCAATGAGCTTGCGGATGAAGACGAGGTCGTCTTCGGTGATGACGCGGTGTCGGTAGATCACCAGGCTCTGCATGCATCGCAGAGTAATCGAGTTGGATTTGGAACGCAAGCCCCCTGGGTGCCAATGACCAGCATCGCCCGCCGGCACTATCAGAAAAGCCTGCAGAAATCATCCAGATCTGCCACGGGGACATCGCTGGTCGACCTCAATTCCACGCTATCACATTGATTGGAAAGGAATTTTCCTTAAGGAAGTGCCATTGGATCCAGACACCTTGGTCTTGCGCGCGCCTCCACGCCCGGTCACGCGGCTGAACCGGCGCATGCTGGCTGCTCTCGCAGGGGCCCTGGGCGCCAGTGTTCTCGGGGCCACGCTGTGGTCGCTGCAATCGCACAAGCGCGAGCGCAACGCCGGTACCGAGCTATTCAACGTGGATCGGGTGTCGCGGGCCGAGAGCCTGGACCAGTTGCCGAAGGACTATTCCAAGATGCCGGCCGTGACGAAGCCGGCCGTGCCCGTACTCGGCGAACCGTTGCCTGGCGATCTGGGGCCGGCCATCGTGCGTTCGCAACGCGACGCCAACACCGGCACCGGCGCGTACGACAGTCCGGCGCAGACGGATCGGCTGGCCCGCGTCCGCGATGCCGATGAGGCGGCGAGGTCGGGGGTGTTCTTCAGGAGCAGCAGCGCTGCGAAGGCCGCGCCAGCAGTCTCTGCGGGCGGGGCCATGCCCGAGCCGGTGTCGGGCAACCAGCCGTTCAATCCGATGGCCCGTGCGGTTGCGTCGGCACAGCCCGCCGATCAGACGGCCGTGCAGAACCGGCAGGAGCAGAAGCAGGCACTCGTGGCGAATGCGGGCGACACGGCCACGCGCAATCTTGCCGGCCTCCAACTGCCGGCTTCACCCTATCAGGTGATGGCGGGCACGATCATTCCGGCAGCGCTGGTGACGGGAATCAACTCCGACCTTCCGGGACAGGTGATCGCCAACGTGAGCGAGGCGGTCTACGACACGGCCACGGGTCGCTTCCTGCTGATTCCGCAGGGCTCGCGTTTGATCGGACGCTACGACAGCCAGGTGGCCTTCGGACAGCGGCGCGTGCTGCTGGTGTGGACGCGGCTGATCCTGCCGGACACGTCGTCGATCGCGCTCGACCGGCTACCCGGCATCGACCCGGCCGGCTATGCCGGGCTCGAGGATGGCGTCGATTGGCATTGGGATCGCATCCTCGCCGGCGCGGCGCTGTCCACGCTGCTCGGGGTCGGTGCCGAGCTCGCCGCGCCCAACAGCAACGGCAGCAGCGGCGGAGTCACTGTCGCCGTTCGACAGAGCGCACAGGACACGGTGAACCAGGTCGGTCAGGAGATCACCAAGCGCAACATGAGCATCCAGCCGACGCTGACCATCCGGCCGGGGTTCCCGATGCGGGTGATGGTGAACAAGGATTTGATCCTGCGGCCGTATCAGCCGCTGTTCTTCCAGCGAGGATCGTCGCAATGAGCGCGCCCAAACTGCGCCTGGGGCCGTTGCCCCGGACCGAGACGGTGAAGCTCACCGTCACCTTGTCGATCGAACTCAAGACGATGCTCGATCGCTACGCCGACTTGCATGCGCAGGTTTGGAGCGAGCCGGTCGACGCGCCGACGCTGATCCCGCACATGCTGGCGGCTTTCATGGAGAGAGACAGGGCATTCAAGGCCCTGCGCAATGCACCGACAACGTAGGGGCGGGTACGTGCGTGGGCACCACGTTGATGGTTCAGGCTTTGCGTGCCAGGCGAGCTTCAAGGGCCGTGCGCGATGTCGCCATCAGCGTCACGCTGCCATCGCAAATCGCTTCGTGGTCGTCGAAGACCTGCACTGTGAATGTGGTGCTGCGCTCGCCGAGTCGGCTCGTCCAGCCACGCAGCCAAACCCGTTTGCCCGGTGCCACAGGTGCGCAATGCTGGATGTTGATGGCGCGGCCTACGATGATCTCGGTGGTCGTGTCCATGTGACGAAGCATCTCGCGGATGCAGACCGACTCGACTAGCGCAACGAGGTAGCCCGTTGCCAGCCCATCCAGCAGTTGATCTGCGTACGCGCAGCCGTGCGCCAGCCTGGAAAACAGGCTCTTCGCGGTCTGGTCGGGGTGGATGGTGCATGCCTCTTCGAAGCAGATTTCACTGATGCCTTGTTCGTTCATTGCAGCCTTGGGTGTGTGGGTGATCGCCGCGAAGCCGGCTGTTGACAGCCCGGCCTGGTCCGATCTCTTGGCGCGCGCGGCATCGGTATCGTCACAGTCCGTGCGGCGACAACCAACCAACTCTGGCGTACTCAGGCGTGAGCCTCGTTCCGCGTACATCGATGCACATACCAGACACCTTGTCGCCTGGCATCAACTTGCGCTGTGGCTTGGGTAGCCTGCGCCACGTTGCGCTGGGGCGAGTTCTGATTAACCGGCCCTCACAGCATCCTTGATCCGTGTCGCTGTGGGACGTCTGCATGGTGCGATTCCCCATCGCGAACGCTGCGCTCATACAGCCAGTGGGGGATGCTGCCGTGAAGACTCTCGATCTCAAGGAAGCCGCTGCGTTCCTGCGCTGCCATCCGCAGGAATTGCGCTCGCGCGCCAAGGCCGGAAAGATCCCCGGCGCGAAGGTCGGGCGTGCCTGGGTGTTCCTCGAGGACGACCTGGCGGAGCACATCCGCTCGCGCTATCCTGTACCCCGGCAAGCGTTGCAAGTGACACTGAGAAAGGAATCGGAATGTCACTACGCAAACGCGGCGGTGTCTGGTGGATCGACGTCATTGCTCCCAACGGGGAACGAGTACGCCGAACTGCTGGGACTGCCAACAAAACCCTAGCGCAGGAGTTTCATGATCGGGTCAAGTCCGAACTGTGGCGGATCGTCAAACTTGGCGAGAAGCCGCGGCGGACCTGGAACGAGGCGGCGGTGAAATGGCTGAAGGAGCAGTCGCACAAGGCGACCGCCAAAGAGGACAAGGCCAAGTTGAGGTGGCTGGACACGCACCTCGGCGGCAAAGAACTCGATGCCATCAACCGCGCCTTGATCGACAAGATCACGGACGCCAAGCTTGCGGGAGGGTGCAGTAACGCGACGGTCAACCGCGTGCTGGCATTGGTGAGGTCCATCCTGCGCAAGTGCGTCAGGGACTGGGAATGGCTGGACAAGGCCCCTGCAGTTCGCATGCTGCGGGAGCCCAAACGGCGCATCCGGTACCTGATGCGGCAGGAAGCCCAGCGATTGCTGGCCGAGTTGCCGGAGCACTTGGCGGACATGGCGACGTTCTCGCTCTCGACCGGGTTGAGGGCTGCGAACGTCACCGGGTTGATGTGGTCGCAAGTGAACTTGGACAGGCGGCTGGCGTGGATTCATCCAGACCAGGCGAAGGCGCGAAAGGCGATACCGGTTCCGCTCAATGCGGAAGCGGTCGCAGTGATCGCCAAGCAGTTGGGGAAACACGTCACGCATGTGTTCAGCTACCAAGGTAGCCGGATCACGCAGGTCAGTACGAAGGCCTGGTATTCGGCGCTGGAGCGCTCGGGCATCGAAGATTTTCGGTGGCACGACCTTCGGCACACCTGGGCCAGCTGGCACGTGCAGGGCGGTACGCCCTTGTTCGTCTTGCAGGAGATGGGGGGCTGGGCGAGTGCGGAGATGGTGCGGCGGTACGCGCACCTTGCCGCGGATCATCTGGCGCCCTATGCGGAGCGATTGGGCGGTCTGCGTGATGGGGAGTTGGCCATTCATGGCACAAATCCGTCACAGGCCGTCGAGAGGAAAGAAAAAAGCACCTGAGTCTTGTGACCCAAGTGCTTGATTCATTTCGAGTTTTATGGCTCCCCGACCTGGGCTCGAACCAGGGACCTACGGATTAACAGTCATCCTCGCCCGTGTCCGCTGCTGTGCGTCAGGTGCCGTACGGTGTAGACAAATCAATCACTTAGGCTCGATAATTGTCCGCAGGTGTGCGCGACAGTGTGCCACCTGCCGGCGCCTTACGGCACCCATACGGCACCCGAGGACCTACGGACATGAAATCCGATTTGAAGCGCAAGGCCACGCACGCCGACAAAGAAACGGCACCCGAGCCGGCGAACGGCACCCGAGCCGGCATCATCACCGCGCGCCAGATCGAGGCCGCGGCGACGAAGGCGAAGGCCACCGGCAAAGACGAGTGGTTGACTGATCCAGCGGCGCGGGGCGCCGGCCGGCTCGGCGTGCGCTGCCGGCCGAGCGGCGCACGATCCGTCGTCTACCGCTTCACCAAGAGCGACGGCACGCGCGACGCGCTGGTGCTCGGCAACTACGATCCGACCGGCGTTCGCGGGCTTGATCTGACCGAGGCGCGAGACAAAGCCGGCGAGCTGCAGCGGCTGCACAGGTCCGGCATCACCGACTTGCGCGAGCACTTCGCGGCAATGGAGCAGGCCGACAAGGCGCGCACCGAGGCCGAGCGCGAGGCCGCCGCTACGGCGCAGGCCAGGGCAGAGCGTGGCAGCCTGCAGGCGCTACTCGACGCCTACTGCAAGAGCCTGGAGGGCCGGCAGAGCCACGATGACGCGGAAGGACTGTTCCGCTTGCACGTTACCGAGGCATTCCCGGCGCTGGCGCAGGCGCAGGCCGCGACGATCAAGGCCGAGCAGTTCCGCGACGTGCTGGCGAAGTTGATCGACGCCGGCAAGGGCCGCACGGCGGCGAAGCTGCGCGCTTACCTGCGCGCCGCCTACAGCATGGCGATGCGCGCCGGGCTTGACCCGACCATCCCCGGCACGTTTTCCGCATTCGGCGTCGAGGTCAACCAGTTGGAGCGGCTGCCGAGCCTGTCGCAATTCAGCAAGGCACTCGACCGCGCGTTGACGCTGCCCGAGCTGCACGCATTCTGGAAGCGGCTGCAGGGCAAGCCAGAGGGCGCGGCGCGCGACGCCATCACGGCGGCTCTGCTACTTGGTGGACAGCGACCGCGGCAGCTACTGCGAGCCGTTGCGGCCGATGTTGACGAGAGCGCCGGCACCCTCGTGCTGCGCGACATCAAGGGCCGCAACCGGGCAGCGAATCCACGCCGGCACCTGCTGCCCATCGTGGCCGAGCTGGCGCCCATCATCAAGCGGCGGCGCCTACTGTGTCAGACCGCCGACGCGCCGCTATTCAGCGCCACCGGCGACGTGCAGTTGCGCGACGAAACCGCTTCCGAGCTGGTGGGCGAAATCTGCGCCGACATGGCCGCGGCCGGCGAGCTCGAGCGCGGGCCGTTCCAGATGCGCGACCTGAGGCGCACCGCTGAAACGCACATGGCCGCGCTGGGGATCAGCAGCGACGTGCGCGCGCAGATCCAGAGCCACGGCCTGGGTGGCATCCAGCAGCGCCACTACGACAAGCACGACTACCTGCCCGAGAAACGCGCGGCAATCGAGCTGTGGGCACTGCGACTGCAGGGCAAGGCCGCAACCGTCACGCCGATCAAGAGCCGGCGCAAGGTGGCAGCATGAGCGCGCCTGCACCGGACGTCGTTCGCCGAAAGGCCGAGCAGCTGCGAAAGTGGTCTGAGGTTCAGCAACTGCCGCCCGAGTTTCTCGCTCAATTGGCTGATCTGTGCGCTGACAACTGGGCCGTGAATCGAATGACCGTCGCCGAGCGCAAGAATGCCATCGACGCGATGATCGAGGCCGCGGAAGCGCTGCAGCGCGCCTTTCAAGCCGCCGACCTTGTTGACCTAATCGGCATCGGTAAGGAAACGTTGGAGGGCGCGCTCAAGTACCTGCCAGAACTTGTTTCGTCCTGCGGAATCCAGCGTGCCCACCTTGAGAGCCTGCCGCGCACTGGGCGCCGACCGCCGAAGCACGCCGCGCAGAGTCTGGTCGCCTTCGTGGCCCACAACGCGCGCAAGCACGGCATCGATGTTGGCCTGAGCGAGCCATTCCTGACGATCATCACCGCATGCCTGGAAGTGGCCGGGATTCGCGCCGACGACGGCCGCGAGCTTGACCCCGTGCCGCTGGTGAAGAACGAACTCGCGCATCACCGCTTGCTCCGCGAGATAGCCGGCCGGTAGCACGCGCCGCCGCACTTTGCAAGTCCCGACATCGCCGCTGCGCGCGCGATGTGAGGACGTGCCCGCGCCCGCCCCAAACCGGACATTTCACCCCCACGGACTCAGGCGCATTACCTAGCGAATAGGCGCAAGGCAGCGAACGAGTCCAAACGAAAGGGGTTTGGACTATGGGCAAGAAGCGAGGCGCGATGCTGTCGGCACTTCCGGCAGTGATTCACCCGGAAATGAGGCTGACCGCCGAACAGGCGCTGCAGCTCACCGGGCGCGGCAGATCGAAGTTCTATGCGGACGTGAAGGCCGGCAAGCTGCCGCAGCCTGAGCGCGACGGGCCGCAGTTCGCTCGCTGGCGAGCGGGGTCCCTGATCGACGCAATGAACGGGGCCGCGAAGTGAGCGCCCCAAATGACGAAGGGCCGGCGCTCGCGACGCCGACCCCCCAAGAGCAAACACTACAGGACGCGCCGATTGTCGCCCGCGCTGGCCATTCCGGGCAAGCCCTGCGCGTGCTAGAGGGCGAGAAAAAGGCGCGGCTATTCATCGCGCGGCTGCAGGCGCAGCAGGCCCAACCTGATGAGCTGGCGGTGCTCGTTGCGATGCTGTACGGCGCGGAGTTGCGAGGGCTATGCAGCGTGCTGACGAAAGCGCTGCGGGCGCCGGGTGAGGCGCAGCCGTGAACCTCGACGACCTCATCAAGCCCGGCGTCGTCAACTTCATCGTCGTCCGACACGACTCATGGTGCCCTGGTGTGCACGGCGCCGGTGACCGCTGCATCTGCAATCCCACCTTGGAAGCCGTGGACGAGGAAACGATGGTCGACTCCATCGTCCACACCCAGAACCGTGCGCAGCGCCGTGCGGCGGCTCGCCAGGCGCGCAGGAAAGACAACCGATGAGCGCCTTGCACCCCGTGGCGCCCGCCGTCGACCTGATCGACGCCGCACGCTTCCTCGACATGATGGCCGAGGGCGAGCCCGTCACCTTCCAGACCTTCGATGACGGCGGCGGAAAGAGGCGCGAGCTGGCGACTGTGCTGCACGGCACCCTCGAGCAGCATGTGCAGCGGCTGCAGGCCTACAACACCCGCGGCGCCGGCGTCTTCTGGACGGTCAACCACACCGATGGCGCCGGCCGCGAAACGGAGAACGTCACCGGCGTGCGCGCCGTCTTCGTCGACCTCGACCACGCGCCGCTGCAGCCTGTGCTGGCGGCCGGCGTCGAGCCGCACGCCGTCATCGGATCAAGCCCCGGCAAGTGGCATGTCTACTGGCTGGTGGCCGACTGCGCGCTGGCGCAGTTCAAGCCGATGCAGAAGGCGCTCGCGGCGAAGTTCAACGGCGACATCAGCGTGCACGACCTGCCGCGGGTGCTGCGCGTGCCTGGGTTCGTTCATCGCAAGGGCGAGCCCTTTCGCACCCGCATCGTGAGCCTGGAAGCCTTCCAGCCGTACCAGTTCGATGACCTGGTGCAGCGGCTGGGGCTGGACCTGTCGGCGCCGCAGAAGCCCGCCAGGCGCGTCGACCCAGAGACGGGCGAGATCATGGGCAAGGTCGCGGCTGGCGGGCGACACGCGCACCTGGTGAAGTGGGCCGCACAACTGAACTGGCGCGGCATGCCGGCTGACGCGGTGCGCGTGGCGGTGCATGCAGAGAACGAGCGTGCGTGCGATCCGCCGAAGACTGATGCCGAGGTTGATGGCGTCGTGGCCGACATCCTGCGCCGCTACCAACACCAGCACGGCCAGGACCTGGCCGCGCGGGTGGCATTCAGGCCACCCGTCGACGACCGCGACTTCGCCGATGACGATGCGCCGGGCGAATGGCCCGACCCCATCCTGCCAGGCAATCGGCCACCGCCAGATCTGCCTGCAGACCTGTTGCCTGGGTGGGTGGGCGAGATGGCCGACGCAGTTGCCAAGAGCACGCAGACGCCGCCGGCCCTGGCCGTCATGGTGGCGCTGGCGGTGCTGGCGACGGCGGTGCAGCGGCGCTTCGAGGTTGCCCCGTTCGGCGACGACTACACCGAACCCCTGGCACTGTGGACCCTGACCGCGCTGCCCAGCGGCACCAGAAAGACCGCCGTCATCAATGCGATGGCCGGGCCGCTGGTGGCCTGGGAGAAGCTGATGCGCGACCGCATGCGGGCAGAGATTGCCAAGGTCACGGCGCAGCGTGCGGTGGCGAAGAAGCGCATCGAGAAGCTGTTGGTCGACGCCGGCAAAGCGAAGGACAACACCGCCCGCAAAGCCATCGAGGCCGAGATCGAGCGCGAGGAAGTCGACACGCCCGCCGAGCTGCGCGCGCCGCGCCTGTTCACGGGCGACTGCACGCCAGAGAGGCTGCAGGGCCTGCTGGTCGAGCACGGCGAGCGCATGGCGGTGCTGTCCGATGAGGCCGGCATCTTCTTGATACTGGCCGGCGTCTACAGCGGTGGGGCGGCGAACCTTGACGTCGCACTGCAAGGCCACGCCGGCACACCGATGCGCGTCGACAGGGCCGGGCGACTGGCGCACGTCGACAAGCCGGCGTTGTCCTTCGGCCTGGCACTCCAGCCGGGGGTGCTGGCCGACGTGGCGGGCAGCAGGCGGTTCCGCGACTCCGGGCTGCTGGCCCGCTTCCTGTTCGCGCTGCCGATGTCCAACGTCGGCCAGCGGGACGTGCGGCGGCACCTGCCTGTACCAGAGCATGTGCGCGACGAGTATTCGCACCAGCTGCACACGCTGCTCGATGGCTGGGGTGGCGAGGTCACGAAGCCGCAGACGCTGCGCCTGGCACCCGAGGCGCGGGAGTGCTGGCTCGACCTGGCCGACAAGATCGAGCGACAGCAGGGCGAAGGCGGGAAGCTGGAGAGCATCGCTGACTGGACATCCAAGCTGCCCGGCGCCGCGGCGCGCATCGCGGCGGTGCTGGCCCTGGCCGAGCATGGACTGCAGGTGCGTGAGGTACCGTTGGAAAGCATGGAGCGCGCGGTGCGGCTGGCGACGCTGCTTGTGGCCCATGCCCGTACCGCGTTCGCGCTGCTCGGCGCCGATGGCGTCGACTCCGACGCGGCGGCGGTGCTGAAGTGGGTGCAGGCCGGTCGACTGCTGGAGTTCACCCGGCGCGAGGCCCAGAAGGCACAGGAAGGCCGCTTCCGCAGCGTTGAGCGGCTCAAGAAGGCCGTCGACCGACTGGAGGCCCAGGACGTGCTGCGCGAGGTCAAGCGGCACAACAAGGGCGCGCCGCCCACCACCGCCTACGTGGTCAACCCGAAGGTGCACCCATGACTGCCCAGCCCGCCCGGTCTGTCGAGTCTGTCGAGATTGTCGAGTCTGTCGGTTTGTCGCCAGAAGGCAAATCAGACCTTCCTTCTTCTTCTTCTTTCGATGCAGGGGCCGACCCCCACCCCCGTAGACAGAGTCGACAAAGTCGACAGACCGGGGGGAGTGCGTCGAGTCTGTCGACTCTGTCGACTTTGTCGAGGGGGGTAGACCTCTGTGCCCATGCCCGGCAGCGCGGCCCCAGGTGGCCGTGGTCGAGGCTGCGCGGCCATCAAAAAACCAAGGTACTTCCACGTATGAGGAGCCTCGTGGGGCTATTGCGGCTCGACGAAGAGCTAGAGCGCCGTGTTTCAGCAGCGTTCTACGCCCACCCCATGCATGCATTCAACAGGATTCACCCATGAAGCAGTCTGATCTTGGCGCCGCGCTGGGCCTGAGCCAGAGCGCAGTCTCTCGGTACCTGCGCCGGGGCATGCCAGACGACCTAGAAGGCGCCCGCCGCTGGCGCATGCAGCACCTGAGTGTTGCCAAGCGCAAGCGCGGCACGGCGGCGCCACTGAGCCAGGCCGGAGTCGTCGCCACGCCACCCGACCCGGTGGCCACCGTCGAGGCCTGGCACCTGCTGCTGCACCACGAGCGCGAGCCCGACCTGCGCGCCGCCATCGTCCCCCGGCTGCAGGCCGCCATGCGGGCCGTGCCGCCGGCCAGGCGCTGGGAGGTCATGTTGTTCATGGGAGTCTGGGCGCTGCTCCTGGCCGGCCACACGTACAAGTCCGCGCTCGGCGCGGACGGGGAGGAGTACATCGTCGAAGACAAAGACCGGCCGTGGTACGCAATAGCGGCCGGCGAGGTGACGTGCCCATGAAGACTGTCAAGGTACTTCTGGATGGCTGTGCGGTGCGAGGTCCATTGCAGCGCACTTGCGGACTGTTCCATGGGTCTCCTAAGGGGTCTTAAGTGAACCTGCTGCTCACCGTCACTGCATAGGCATGACCGAGCCCGCGCACGCCGAAGCACTCGCCGCCCGACTGGCGCGTGGCGAGGTTGACGCCGAAGCCCTGCGCTGGATGCGCGACGGCTTCGCCGCGTGGTCGCGGGCCGGCGGGGAAGTGAGCCTCGAACGCTGCCTGCGGCTGAGGTCGACCCCATTCCAGCGGCGAGTGCGCCAGCGCAATGCCTGGTTGTCCGAGCTCGCCCGCCTGGTCGACGCCGAGCCCGGCGAAGGGCCGATTGCCCGCCGCGTGCATGGGGCCTGGGAAAGCTTCCTCTCGCGCGGCCCGTGGCGATCCTGGCGCGATCTGGACACGCCGCCTGCGGGCGCCGCCGAACTGCACGTCGCCTTGTACTGGTGCTCGAAATTCAACGACGGCGACAGCTTGAGCGTATGGCACATCCATGACTTGCTTCGGGGATTTGTTCTCGAAGAAATCCCAGGCCGACCAGAGCAGGATGAGGGCTCGAACACAACCACCTCTTCTGCGAAGGCTTGAACATGGACATCCCCACCCTTACCTCGATCAAGGCCGCGTTGAGCGGCCTCAAGACGGACCAGCGCAAGCGGCGCGCGCAACTGGAGGCACTGCGCCGCGAGCGCGACCTGGTGGCCGCAGCGCCGGCCGCGCGTGAAGACATCAAGGCCGCGCTGCGCGCCTACATCGGCGCCGGAGGCGAGCGGTACACCGTCCTCCTGCAGCGCGCGCTTGCCCCACTGGTGGCAAAGCCGATCATGCTGGCCGATCCCGAGCGCGTGGCCGGGGTCTTCGGTCTGGTCGCGGCCACCGCGCCACAAGGCAACCCGACGCCGCGCGGCTTCGACATGGTGCTCAGCTCGCTGGCCGCCGAATTGACGGTGGCCGCGCTTGACCGCGCCGTTGACGGCATGGCCTGGCCGGCGCCTGAGGGCCTGCCGATGGCGCAGCGACAAGCCGAATTGACGCGCCTGGACGGGCTCATCGCGAAGCTCGAAGCCGAGGAAGAGAACGTTGCTGCGCAGGCCCGCGACGCTGGCCTGATGCTGGGAGATTGACGCCATGAGCGAACAACGATCCAAAGCTCTCGCTGGGGCCGTCGTCACGGTGATGACGCTGAGCCGCGATGAGCACCTTGATGCCGCGGGCCGCGCCGCCCTCGACGCCGCCCTCGACCTGCTTGCCCAGCACTCGGGCCGCGCGGTGGCGCTGGCCGTCGTGGAGTGGCAACGAGCCGGCTGCCTGCGGCGCGACCCGCGCCCGGCGCCGACGCGCGAGGTGGGGGGGGCGCCGCTGCGCAAGCACGAACCCTTCCTGTCGGGGAGGCTGTGATGCCAGTCACCACCACCACAGCCGGCGAGGCCGCCTATGCCCGCGCCGCCGCTGCCGGAAAGATCAACCTCATCGTCGGCCGAACCGTCACCCTGAGCCCCGATGAGGCACGCGCAATGCGCCCGCCGGCCGGCGAGCGCGTGGTGATGCTGCGCCAGGCGCACAACACGGTGCTGCTGAATGCGCCGCTGGCGCTCAAGGCCGGCGCCGACGGTGCGCTGCCCAACCGATTCAGCGGCACCGCCTACAGCGGCGGGTTCGTGCCCGACTTCGAGGTGGTCATCGACCTGGCCACCACCAAGTTCAACGAGAAGCTGCCGCTGCTCGACAACCACTACCGCAGCGACATCATCGGCGTCATCGAGCAGGCCGCCGCCAGGGACCATCGCATGGTTGTCGGCGGCCGGCTGTTCAGCGATATGCCGGGGAGTCCCGCCGAGCGCATCGCCCAGCTCGCGCAGCGTGGCGTGCCGTTCGAGATGAGTGTGGGCCTGTACAGCTACACCCGCGAGGCGGTGCCGGCCGGCAAGAGCGTGAGCGTCAACGGCCAGGTCTTCCACGGCCCGCTGAACGTGCTGCGCAACGGCCAGGTGCGTGAGGTGTCAATCGTCACCTTGGGCGCCGACCCGCGCACCGCGGTGGCCGTCTTCGCCAGATAGTTTTGCGGCAGGGTGCGCGCGTCCAAGGACTTGACCATAGGGCGCGCGGAGGGGCTTGAGAGGCACCCTGCAATGGTCGAGACCCGCTTGGTGGCCGATACCTCCTTCGTCGGAGCCAGGCACGCGCGCCAGGGACGCCAACGAGATGCTTTGCAACGCGCACCTATTCAACCCGGTCAGGCTGGCCATGAAAATGACCGAGCCTGAGCTGCGGCACGTCGAGACGCGCGACAGGCTGGCTCTGTCGGAACTGGCCGCCGGCACCGCCAGCGCGCAGACGCTGCATGAGCTGCAGTTCAGCATCCACCTGGCCGCGCGCCTGGCCCACGCCGGCATCGGTCCCGAGGTCGCACCGCTGGCCGCAATGGCTGGTGAGGCTCTGCAGCGTGCCAGTGGCGGTGCAGTGGAAGAAGACGACGTTGACGTCGTGCGTGATCTACTCGACCACCTTGATGCGCAGCGCCGTGCAGCCTCGCGCGGGCAGTTGTTGAGGGCACTTGGGGTCAACGGCCGTGGCTGACGTGATCGACTTGCCCCCGCCGCGGCGCCAGGCGCCTACTGGCGCCCGCACGCCCAGGCGGCGCCAGGCGCGCCGGGTCGATCACTTTTACGCGCACACGCTGCGCGATCTACAGCGTCTGCGCCCGCCAGCGCGAGCACTGGCACTTCTCGTCGAAATCGCTGACCTGCTGCACGAGTCGGCGCCCGACTGACCTATGGTGCCCGACCTCTCCCTTGACGAGTTGGAGCGGCTGCGCCGCCTTGCGGTGCGCATCGCCAGGTCGGCGGCCGGGAGGCGCGACCCGGACACCTACATCGTTGAGGCCGTGGTCGCCGCCGCTGCGCAGTTCGCGGAGGACGATGACTACCCAGCCGCCGCTGTGGATGTCATGCTGCGCCAGGTGCGCCGACTCCGGCTGCACTGATCCCCAGGGTGCTGCAGGGTGGCCGAACGCCGGCCAGGCTACTACCCCACCACCCCCTCGCTGATCGTGCAGCCAGCGCCAATCTGACGCGCCGTTGCCGGCCCCGCGCTTGATGTTCCGGTAACTTTCCGGTAACGTCGCAGGCCATGAGTGCGACGAAAACCAACAGCGAGCGCATTGCCGACCTGCGCGAGCGGCGCAAGGCCGCCGGTCTGGCGCGGCTCGAGCTGTACGCCCACCCCGACGACCATGCGCAGATCCGCGCCTATGCGGCCAAACTGCAGCGCAAGCGTGAGAAGGGGGCCAGGCCGCCGGCATAGTGGCCAGAAACAGGCGGGGCCGGAAGGCGCGCGAACGCCGACCGACCCCTAAGACACCACCGCAAACAGGAGTTGCAGCAATGACCTACGCAGATCATAGGGGCGAGATTGCCCCAGTAGAACAACGTCCCCAAACCGCCCCGCCAGTCCTGGCCGCGCCCAAGCTGGCAGCACTGCTCGGGCAGCTCGTCGCGGGGTCCGCTGGGCGCGACTCCGAGATTATTTTCAGCCGCTGGGCCGGTGTTGTGGCGGCCGAGGATCTGCTAAATCGGGCGCGCGCCAGCTTTGCGGCCGGCGACGATTGGCGCGCCACCCGTGATATCCGCGACGCGCTGGAGCAAGCCGGCCAGGCGGCGCACGCAGGGTCGCGCGCGGTTGAATTTGGCGCTTACTCCATGCTCGACGTTCTAGCGGATATGGTCGGCATCGTCGCTCGGCACGTCGACACGGCGGGAATTCTGCGATGGCACGAAGGAAACGCCATTCGGGAATCGCAGGTGCTCTTGAGCATGGTTCGCCGGCGACGCGCGGAGAAGCTGGCGCAGCTGGAACGAGCGAGAGCGGCCAAAGCCGAAAAGCGCCGCAGGGTCGAAGCCCGCGAGTCGCGCGCCGAAGGTTGAACACATCGATTCGCCGCCGCAATGGTCGAAGCCCGCCGCGTGCGGGCTTTTTCGTGGCATGGGGCCACCGCCGGTGGGCGTGGTTTCCGCACTACGGCACCCATACGGCACCTGACGGACCAGAAAAGACAAAGGGGTTAGCGGCTACTCACCTGCCAACCCCCGTCATTCTTGGCTCCCCGACCTGGGCTCGAACCAGGGACCTACGGATTAACAGTCCGGCGCTCTACCAACTGAGCTATCGGGGAATGCAGCCTGCGAGTATAGCTTGATCCGTCACCGCCTCTCAGTACGATGCCTGCACCGATGCACGCCAGGTGCGGGGCGCCAGTGGATACAGGTAGACGTGCCCGAACTGGTACGGCGACTCCTTCCAGGCGCGGCGGTCGGTGGCGTTGTCCAGGCCGACGCGCCAGACCAGCATCGTCGCACCCCGCTCCTGCCGCCAGCGTGCACCCAGGTCCAGTCGCGCCCAGCCGGGAATGCGCACACTCGGGTCGTAGGGCAACACGACGCGGTCGCTTTCGGCAGTCAGGTTCGCCTGCAGCGCCAGGCCCGGCAGGGCGCCAACGCGGTACTCGCTGCCCAGTCGCAAGGTGGCTTCGGGCACGTTGACGGGCCGCTGTCCGTTGACGCCGGCCTGCGCCGAGCCACGGCGCTCGGCGTCGAGCAGCATGAGGCTCGCGCGCCACTGCCAGGCACCATCGCGCAGCGTGGCCTGCGCCTCGGCGCCGCGGTGCCGCGCACTGCCGTCGATGGCGCGCAGGCAACTGTCGTCCAACTTGCAGGTGCCGATATCTGCGGCTTGCGGGCGGTCGATGTCGAACAGCGTCAGCGCGGCGTCGTAGGTGTCGCTGCCGTGCTTGAGGCCCAGCTCGAACTGCCGGCTCTTCAGCGCCGGCAAGGCCTGGCCGCGGTTGCTGTAGCGCGCGCGGTTGGGCGCCACCTCGGTCTCCAGGCCCTGGCCCCAGCTGGCGTAGGCCATCGTGCCGGGGCTGAACTCGTGCGCCAGCGCCAGCCAGGGCACGGTGACACGCTGGTCGTAGCGGGTGACACGCAGGCCGTCGTTCCCGGGGCCGTCGTCGGCCGGGCTCGTGCGCACGCTGTCGCGCTGCAGCCGCGTGTGGCGCAGCCCGGCCCACAGCTGCCAGCGTTCGCCCAGGCGCATTGCATCGCGCACGAACCACTCGGTGCTGCGTTCGTCGCGGTTGGTGTTGGCGTCGGTGTAACCGGCCGCAGGCAGCGTGTCGAGCGTGCCGTCGATGCGGCCGCTGCCGACGCCGCTGCCGCTGGGGTCGATGGCCAGGTCGAAGACCTGGTCCTGGAAGCGACCGCGGTAGCGCGTGCGCAGCACCCCCGCCTGCAGTTGATGGGTGATGCCCGCTGTGACGGCGCTGCCCTTGAGCGACAGCTCGAGCGCGTCGCTCTTGCGGCGCTCGTTGTCGCTGACGTACTGCCAGTAGCTGAAGCTGCCGTCGGGCGCGTAGCGGTCGCACCACTGCGGACAGTCGTAGCTTTCGTCGTAGACGCCATAGGGGAAGGCCGTGCGGTCGTCGCTCTTCAAGCGCTGCGCCATGGCGTGCGCGGTGAACTGCCAGTCGGCGGCCAGCCGCTGCTGCCAGCGTAGCGACGCCGTGTTGCCGCTCATCACCACCGGCTGGCCCCAGGGCTGGCGGTTGAGGTTGACGCGCGGATCGACGGCGCGGGCATCGGGCACGGTGTCGCCGAGCATGCTGAAACCGGCCACGCTGGGCTGGGTCTGGCGGCTCGATTCGACCTCGGCCTGCAGCAGCGTGTCGGCGCCCGCTTGCCAGTCGGCCGCCACTGCCCACAGCGAGCGTTGGCCGTCGGCGTCGCGCACCTGCGGGCGCAGCCGTTCGTGCGCTGCGTTCAGGCGCAGGCCAAAGGCGCCGTCGACGCCGAAGCGTTGCCCCAGATCGACGGCGGCAAGCAGCGAGCCGGCCTCCCGCGCCTCGATGCGCGCGCTGCGCAACGTGCCGTTCGGTCGCTTGACGATCAGGTCCACGACACCACCGGGTGCGCTGGTGCCGGCCTGGATGCCGCTGGTGCCCTTGAGCAGTTCCAGCCGCTCCTTGTTGTCGAGCGCGATCGCGGTCTCGGCGTTGATCGGCAGGCCGTCGCGGCGGTAATTGGCGCGGTTGTCCAGCGTGTAGCCGCGCGCCGACAGGATGCTCCAGTAGCCCTCGGCGTTGTAGGCGTCGCCCAGGCTGGCGTCGAGCCGGGTGAGGCCGCCGATCGACGTGACGCCGGCGTCGCCGAGCTGCTGGCCGCTGAACAGGCTGGCCTGCAGCGGTGCGCTGGCCAGCGGCACGTTGCCGAAACCGGCGACGCCGGCGCCGCCGAGGCTGCGGCCGGTGACGGTGACCGTTGTCTGGCCTTGGGCCTGGGCGGCCAGCGACAGGAGCGCGCACGCCGCCAGGGCCAGTGCGCTGCCGGTGGGATGAACGGAACGGTGTGCCATCGTGAGCTTTCGAGCGATGGCAGGGGGCATATCGGCAGGCACGGCCCTGAGCGGGCGGCTGCTGGTGACTGCTTCCCTGCGCGAGGATTACCTCAATCAGGTTCAAAGGGACTTTCTCAGTCGACACTGCCTTGCGGCAGCGCCAACACCCCTAGCGAAGTGATGCAGGAACGGGCCCTGCACCAAGCGGCATTATCAACCAGCGCGCCAGCGCATTCGTGAGCCCTCGACAAAACAGCCCGCCGAGGGCGGGCTGTATTGACAGTGGGGCGCGCGGCGCGCTGCTTCAGTCGAACACCGGCGTCTCCACGCCCAGTACCTTGTGCAGCTTGGGGCTGGTGGTCGTGTACTGCAGCAGGATGCGCTTTTCCGGGAACACGTAGGGCGCGGCGCCGAAGGCGGCCAGCGCGGCCTCGTGAAAGCCCGACAGGATGAGCTTCTTCTTGCCCGGGTAGGTGTTGATGTCGCCCACCGCGAAGATGCCGGGCACCGTGGTCTCGAACTTCTCGGTGTCGACGACGAGCTGCTTGCGGTCGACGCCCAGCCCCCAGTCGGCGATCGGTCCGAGCTTGGGGCTGAGGCCGAAGAACACCAGCAGCATGTCCAAGGGCACGACACGGGTGACGCCGTCGCTGCCGGTGACCTTGAGCCTGGTCAGGCGGCCGTCCTGCTCTTCGAAGCCGGTGGCCTGGCCGACCACGAACTGCATCTCGTAGGCCTCGCACAGCTCGCGCATCTTGGCCACGCTGGCCGGTGCCGCGCGGAAAGCGTCGCGACGGTGCATGAGGATCACGCTCTCGGCGCGGTGCGGGCCCTCCTGCACGAAGTTCAGCGTCCAGTCCAGCGCCGAGTCGCCGCCGCCGATGATGACCAGGTTCCTGCCCGCGAACTGTGCTGGGCTCTTCACGCGGTAGAAGAGCTGCGTGTCGAGGTACTTGTCGATGCCGTCCAGGCGCAGCGTGCGCGGCTGGAACGAACCCACGCCGCCGGCGATGAACACCGTCTTGCTCAGGAAGCGCGTGCCTCTGGACGTTTCAACGTAGAAGCGGCCGTCGTCCTGCTTGCGTACCACGCTGACCTCGTGGCCAAAGTGAAAGGTGGCGCCGAAGGGCTCGATCTGCTTGAGCAGGTTGTCGGTGAGTTCCTTGCCGGTGCACATCGGCACGGCCGGGATGTCGTAGATGGGTTTGTCGGGGTAGAGCTCGATGCACTGGCCGCCGGGATAGGCCAGCGAGTCGATGACGTGCGCCTTGATCTCCAGCAGGCCCAGCTCGAAGACCTGGAACAGGCCCACCGGGCCGGCACCCACGATGACGGCGTCGGTTTCGATCGGCCCGTCGTGGCCGCCTGCCGCCGCCGCGATGGCGGGGTTTTCGTCGACCTGCATGTTCTTTCAGCGCACGAGCTGGTCCAGCTTGTCGCGGCGGTCTTTCCATTCGTCGGCATCGGCCGGCGGCGCCTTGCGCTTGGTGATGCTGGGCCACTTGCGCGACAGCTCGGCGTTGAGCTTGAGGAAGGGCAACTGGTCGGTGGGCACGTCTTCTTCGGGCAGGATGGCGTTGACCGGGCACTCGGGGATGCACACCGCGCAGTCGATGCATTCGTCGGGGTCGATGACCAGCATGTTGGGCCCCTCGCGGAAGCAGTCGACGGGACAGACATCGACGCAGTCCGTGTACTTGCAGCGGATGCACGATTCGAGAACGACGTGGGTCATGGAAGGCTCGCGATGGGAAGGCGGGACCATGGCGGCACATGCCGCGATCCGCCAGGAGCGCAGATTTTACGGTGCCGCCGACCCCACCCCGGCAGGGGCGTGGTGAAGGGCGCCGGCCTGCGCTGCGTGGGCCACGGCGCGGGCGCCGGCACCCACCGTCACCACCGTGGGGCGGCCCGCGTGCAGCAGCGCCGCCTGCCCCAGGTCGGCCAGACCGTGGTCGCTGGCCAGGCGGTCGGGCCAGCCGGCACGCGACACCACGCACACCGGCGTGTCCAGGGCCCAGCCGGCGGCCAGCAAGGCGCGGCCGAGCGCGCCGAGCCGGCGCCCGGCCATATAGAAGACCTCGGTGTCGGCGTGGCAGCCGCCCTGCAGCGTGCCCTGGGCCGTCATTGCCGTCGACAGGCCGACGCTGCGGCCCTTGCCGCGGCGTGATAGCGGGCGCAGTGTGTCGGCAGCGGCGGCCAGCGCGGCGGTGACGCCGGGCACCACCTCGCAGGCGATGCCGGCAGCGGCCAAGGCCTGCAGCTCTTCTTCCAGGCGCCCGAACACGCTGGGGTCGCCACCCTTCAGGCGCACCACGATGCGCTGCTCGCGGGCCTGGCGCACCAGCAGCGCGCCGATGGCGGCCTGGTCGGTGGCGTGGCGCCCGCCGCGTTTACCGACGTCGATCCAGCGCGCCTGTGGCGCAAAGTCGCGCAGCGCCGGGTCAGTGAGGGCGTCGAACAGCACCACGTCGGCCTGCGCCAGGCGCTGCGCGCCACGCACGGTGATGAGGTCTGCGGCCCCCGGCCCGGCGCCGATGAAGACCACGCGCCCAGTGGCCGCGCCAGCCATCACCGGGCCTCGCTGGTGCGGCGCACCAGCAGCGCGCCGCTGGTGCGGTGGCTGGCCGGGTCGACGACGATCAGCGCGCCGCCGACGCGGTTGTCGGCATAGGCGGCCAGCGGCAGCGCCTGCTGCAGTTCGAAGACGACCTCGCCGATGTCGTTGGCGGCGAGCTGGTGCGACGCGGTCGGCTGCAGGGTGTGGATGTCGAGCCGATGTTCTACGCTCACGAGCTGCCCCTGCACCCAGCGGTTGCCGTGGCGCAGCCAGTACTTGCGGCCCGGCGTGGCGGTTTCGCTGTCGAGCCAGGCCAGCGTCGCCGCAAAGCGCCGCGTCGGCTGCAGGCCGCCGGGCGTGGCCAGCCAGTCGCCGCGCGAGACGTCGAGCTGGCGGTCGAGCACGACGCCGGCCGACTGACCCGCCTGCGCCTGGCCCACGGCGTGACCGGCACGCCGCACTTCGGCGACGCGGGCGCTTTCGCCGCTGGGAAAGACGGCGACCTCGTCACCGACCTGCACGCGGCCCGCGGCGACGCGGCCCCACAGCACACGCGGCTGCTTGCCGGTGCCCAAGCCCTGTCGCGCCACGTACTGCACCGGCAGCGTGAAGTCGCCATGGCTGCGCTCCGCGGTCGCCGGCAGGTCTTCCAGCAACTGCAGCAGCGAAGGGCCGCCGTACCAGGGCACGGCCAGCGGCGTGGTGACGTTGTCGCCGCGCAGCGCCGAGATCGGCACGATGCCGGCCACGGCGACGCCGGCTTCGTCGGCAAAGGCCTGCAGCGCGCCGCGCACGGCGCGGAAGGCGGCGCCGGGGTCGGCCACGGCGTCGAGCTTGTTGACGGCGACGACGATGCTCGGCACGCGCAGCAGGTGCGCCAGCAGGGCGTGGCGCCGTGTCTGCGGCAGCAGGCGCAAGGGCCGCGCGGCGAGGTCGAGCTTGGTCACGTCGACCAGCACCACGGCCGCGTCGCTGCCGGCAGCGGCGGTGACCATGTTGCGCGTGTACTGCTCGTGGCCGGGGGCGTCAGCGATGATGAACTTGCGCGCCGGGGTGGCGAAGTAGCGGTAGGCGACGTCGATCGTGATGCCCTGTTCACGCTCGGCCTCCAGGCCGTCGGTGAGCTGCGACAAGTCGAAGCCGGGGTCGCCCGCGGTGCGCTGCTGGCCGGCGGCGCGGGCGTGCAGGTGGTCGAGCTGGTCGGCCAGGATGGCGCGGCTGTCGTAGAGCAGGCGGCCGATGAGCGTGCTCTTGCCGTCGTCGACGCTGCCGGCGGTGAGGAAGCGCAGCGCGCGGCGGGTGGTCGCTGCCGGGGCGGCCGTTGCGGCCACAGCAAGGGGAATGTCGATCACGGCGGCCATCAGAAATACCCTTCCTTCTTGCGCCTCTCCATCGCGGAATCGGAGCTGCGGTCGTCCAGGCGCGTGGCGCCTCGTTCGCTGATCGTCACCGTCAGCGTCTCGGCCACGATCTCGGCCGCGCTGGCGGCCAGGCTCTCCACCGGGCAGGTGCAGGTCATGTCGCCGACGGTACGAAAACGCACCGGCAGCGTTTCGACCGTTTCCCCCGGACCCACTGGCGTGACCTCGGTCACCGGCACCAGCAGGCCGCGGCGGCGCACTACCGGCCGCTGGTGGCTGTAGTACATCTCCGGCAGCGGGATGCGCTCGCGGGCGATGTACAGCCAGACGTCGAGCTCGGTCCAGTTGCTGATCGGAAAAGCGCGGAAGTGTTCGCCGGGGCGCAGCCGCGTGTTGAACAGCGTCCACAGTTCCGGCCGCTGTTCCTTGGGCTGCCACTGGCCGAAGCCGTCGCGGTGGCTGAAGATGCGTTCCTTGGCGCGCGCCTTTTCCTCGTCGCGGCGGGCACCGCCGACGAGGCAGTCGAAGCGGTGTTCGGCGATCGCCTCCAGCAGCGTCACCGTCTGGTGGCCGTTGCGCGACTCCAGCGCGTGCGCCAGGCGCACGCTGCCGCTGCGGATCGAGTCCTCGACGCTGCCCACCAGCAGCCGCTCGCCCATCTCGGCGACGCGGCGGTCGCGGAACTCGATCACCTCGGGGAAGTTGTGCCCGGTGTCGACGTGCAGCAGCGGGAAGGGCAGGGCACCACTGAACTCGTCACCGCCGAGGTGCTGCTTGAAGGCCTTCTCGGCCAGGCGCAGCACGACGCACGAGTCCTTGCCGCCCGAGAACAGCAGTGCCGGCCGCTCGAAGCTGGCCACGACCTCGCGCAAGATGAAGATGGCTTCCTCTTCCAGGCCATCCAGATGCTGGTGGTCCAGTTCGGGGAGCAGGTGCTCCAGCGTGGCGGGGGCGTTCATGCGGTGACTTCCTTGGTGTTGCGGCTCGGATGCAAGCCGCATTCCTTCGCGCTTTCGCTTTCCCACCACCAGCGCCCGGCGCGGAAGTCTTCACCGACGGCGATGGCGCGCGTGCATGGCTCGCAGCCGATGCTCGGGAAGTAGGCGTCGTGCAGCGGGTTGTAGGGCACCTCATGCTGGGCGATGTAGTGCCAGACATCGGCCCAGCTCCAGTCGGCCAGGGGGTTGAGCTTGGCGCGGCCCTGGTCGTCGGTCTCTTCGTGCGGGACCTCGACGCGGCTTCCGGATTGTTCGCGCCGCAGCCCCGTCACCCAGGCGCTGCGGCCGGCGAGCGCGCGCGCCAGCGGCTCGAGCTTGCGCAGCCTGCAGCAGGCCTGGCGCAGTTCGACGCTGCGGCGCATGGCCGTGTCGCCATGGCGCGCGACGAAGTGGATCGCCTGCTCGGCACGCGGCTGCCAGCGCTCGACCTTCAGGCCGAAGCGGGCTTCGATGCGCGGGATCAGCGCCAGCGTCTGCTCGTGCAGTTGGCCGGTGTCCAGCGTCGCCAGCGCGATCGGCAGCCGGTGGCGTGCGATGAGGTCGGTGACGACCATGTCCTCGGCGCCCAGGCTCGTCGTCTGCACGATGCGGCCGGCGTGCTGGGCGGCGGCCAGTCGCAGCTGTGCCAGCGCATGGGCGACGCGGGAGTCGAAGCCCGGCGTGGGGCGGGCGTAAAGGTCGATGGCGCGGTTCATGGTGTGGCTCCTGATGCGGACAGGGACCGGCGTTCGCCGGCGCCGACCTGGTAGTGGGAATCGAAGTAGCCGAGCGCGCGCTGCGCCGTTTCCAGCCGCTGGTCGGCGCGCAGTTGCACGGCGTCGAAGCCGCAACGGCGCAGCAGCGGCAGCATGTCGGCCAGCACCTCGCCGGTGGCGATCACGCCGCCGGTGTAATGCAGCCGGCCGCGCAGCAGTACGGCCTGCGAATAGGCGCGGCCGTCGGTCCAGCGCGGGAAGTGCAGCGCCACCGCGGCGTGCCGACGGATCTCGTCGGCGCCGACGATTACGTCGGCGGTGTTGTCCAGCAGCAGCGTGCCGGCGGGCGGGGCGCTGCCTGGTTCAAGGAATTCCATGGTCTGCTCCCGGCTCATGCGGCCAGTGCCGTGCTGCGCCGCACCGCGTCGGCGGCATGGCGGAAGGGCTGCGGGCCCAGGCGGCGCGCGGTTTCGATGAATCGTTCGCCGCCCTGGCGCTGGTGCAGGTAGGTGGCGATCACGGCTTCGACGGCGTCGGGCACCTCGTCGGCGGCGAACGACGGGCCGATGACCTTGCCCGGCGTCGCCGCGCCCGACAGCAGGCTGCCGTCGGCGCCGCCCAGCGTCACCTGGTACCACTCGCTGCCGTCCTTGTCGACGCCGAGGATGCCGATGTGGCCGCTGTGGTGGTGGCCGCAGGAATTGATGCAACCGCTGATGTGCAGGTCGATGTCGCCGATGTCGTGCAGTTCGTCGAGATCGGCAAAGCGCTCGGTGATGGCCGCCGCGATGGGGATCGAGCGCGCATTGGCTAGAGCGCAGAGGTCGCCGCCGGGGCAGGCGATCATGTCGGTCAGGAGACCGATGTTGGGCGTCGCGAAGCCGCCCTCGCGCGCCGCCAGCCACAGCGCGCGCAGCTCACTGGCCTGCACCCAGGGCAGCAGCAGGTTCTGGTCGTGCGTGACACGCAGTTCGCCGTGGCTGTAGCGCTCGGCCAGCGTGGCGGCGCCTTCCATCTGGTCGGCGCTGACGTCGCCCGGCGGCAGGCCGGTGCGCTTGAGCGACAGCGCCACCGCGCGGTAGCCCGGCAGGCGGTGGGCGTGCACGTTGCGCCCGGCCCAGCGTGTGTAGGCCGGCAGCGCTTCGCCGGACGTGGCCGGCGGCGCGGCGGCGGGCAGCGGCGGCGCCGCGAAGCAGCGCTGCAGGCGCTCGAGTTCGGCCTCGGGGACGAGCGCCGTCGCCGGGTCGGCGAGCAGCACAGCGAACTCGCGGGCGACGGCGTCGACGAAGCGCTGCCCCTCGGCCCTGACGAGGATCTTGATGCGCGCCTTGTACAGGTTGTCGCGCCGGCCGTAGCGGTTGTAGACGCGAACGACGGCCTCGATGAAGACGAGGATCTGGCGCCACGGCACGAAGTCGTGCACGGGCTTGGCGATCACCGGCGTGCGACCCATGCCGCCGCCCACCGCGACGGCAAAACCCACCTCGCCGGCGGCGTTGCGGCGCAGCCGCAGGCCGATGTCGTGCCAGGCCGTGGCGGCGCGGTCCTCGCGGGCACCGCTGACGGCGATCTTGAACTTGCGCGGCAGGAAGGAGAACTCGGGATGCAGCGTGCTCCACTGGCGCAGGATCTCGCAGTAGGGGCGCGGGTCGACCTCCTCGTCGTGCGCGATGCCGGCCAGCGCGTCGCTGGTGATGTTGCGGATGCAGTTGCCGCTGGTCTGGATGCCGTGCATGTCGACCTCGGCCAGCAGGTCCATGACGTCGGCGGCGCGTGCCAGCGGGATCCAGTTGAACTGGATGTTCTGGCGCGTGCTGAAGTGTCCGTAGCCACCGCGTCCGGCGGCCAGACCGGAGTCCTGGAGGTCGAATTCGCGTGCGATGCGGGCCAGCTGGCGCAGCTGCCGGCTCGACAGTTCGCCATAGGGCACGGCCACCCGCAACATCGGCGCGTGGCGCTGCAGGTACCAGCCGTTCTGCAGCCGCAGCGGGCGGAAGTCGTCGTCGGGCAGTTCGCCGGCCAGGTGGCGCTGCAATTGGTCGCGGAACTGCGCGGCGCGGGAGCGCACGAAGCGGCGGTCGAATTCGGTGTAGCGGTACATGTTCGGTGGCCCCGGTTCAACTGAGCACCTTGACGCCGGCGCCGAGCAGCGACAGGCACAGCACGCCGCGCACGAAGCGCTCGGGCAGGGACTTGGTCAGGTGCGCACCGAGCCAGATGCCCGGCAGCGAGCCGACGAGCAAAGCCGCCAGCAGACCCCAGTCGACATGGCCCAGCAGCGCGTGGCCGATGCCGGCAACCAGGGTCAGCGGCACCGCATGGGCGATGTCGGTGCCGACGATGTTCTGCGCCGGCAGCCGCGGGTACAGCAGCAGCAGCAGCGTGGCGCCGATGGCGCCGGCGCCGATCGAACTGAGCGTCACCAGCACCCCCAGCAGGGTACCGGCGGCCACCGTCAGGGCGGCCCTGCGCCGCTCGGGCAGCCAGTGCTCGAGCCGCAGCCCGATCGCGTGCCAGGCCCGGCGGTAGGCCACCGAGACGGCGGTCAGCAGCAAGGCGATGCCCAATGTCACCGTCAGGGTGCCCGACCAGCCGGCCGTGAGCCCACTCAGATGCAGCACGGCGACGGTGACCAGCGTCGCCGGCAGGCTGCCAGCCAGCAGCAGCGCGGTGATGCGGTATTCGACGTGGCCGTGACGGTGGTGCGCCCAGCTGCCGCCGGACTTGGTGATGGCGGCAAACCACAGGTCGGTGCCGATGGCCACGGCCGGGTTCAGCCTGAATACGCCCAGCAGCAACGGTGTCATCAGCGAGCCGCCGCCGACACCGGTCATGCCGACGATGGCGCCGACGGCAAAGCCGCTGATCACTGCCAAGGAATCCATCCGACCACCTATGCCTGCACAGGCGGGCCTGGGCCCACCGAAGGCTTGCACTCTAGGAAGGGTCGTTACTTCCTGGAACTACAGAATAGTTGCTTGGTTATGCCAATGGAGAATGAAGATGCCCGGCATGGCTTCCTAGAATGGCTGCGATGACTCGCCTGTGTGCATCTTCCTGGACCCTTCGAGCCTGGCGCGTGCTGGGCGTCACGGTGCTGGCCCTGTTGCTGGCGGCCTGCCAGACGCCGCCGCCGGCGCCGCCGCCCGTCGCCGAGACACCGCCCGCAGCGCCCGTCGTGACGCCCAAGCCGCCGCCCAAACCGCCGCGCATCGGCCTGGCGCTGGGTGGCGGCGCGGCGCGCGGGTTTGCCCACATCGGCGTCATCCAGGTGCTCGAAGAGGCGGGCGTCCAGCCCGACCTGGTGGTCGGCACCTCGGCTGGTAGCCTGGTGGCGGCGCTCTACGCGTCAGGCAAGTCCGGGCCCGAGCTGGCAACGCTGGCGCTGGGCATGGACGAGGGCGCAATCACCGACTGGTCGTTTCCGGCCCGCGGCCTGATCCGCGGCGAGGCGCTGGCGCGTTATGTGCGCCAGCACACCGCAGGCCTCGGCATCGAGCAGATGAAGCTGCCGCTGGGCATCGTGGCTACCGACCTGGACAGTGGCGACGGCATCCTGTTCCAGCGCGGCGACACCGGCAGTGCCGTGCGCGCATCCAGCGCCGTGCCGGCGGTGTTCCAGCCGGTGCGTATCGGCAGCCGCGAGTACGTCGATGGCGGGCTGGTGTCGCCCGTGCCTGTGCGCTATGCGCGACAGATGGGCGCCGAGATGGTGATTGCCGTCGACATCACCGCGCCGCCCGACGGGGCTGCCACCGGCGACGTGATGAAGATGCTGTTGCAGACCTTTGCCATCATGGGCCGCAGCATCAACCAGTTCGAGCTGCGCGACGCTGACCTGGTGCTGCGGCCGGCAATGGCGGGCATGTCCAGCGCCGACTTCGGCGCCCGCGCCCGCGCCATCCAGGCCGGCCGTGAGGCTGCCTTGCGTCTGCTGCCCCAGATCAGGGCACGCATCGCGGCGCTGACGCACTGATCGGCCGCGCACAAGAAAACGGCCCGGTCGTTGGACCGGGCCGAAAGAGCACCAGAAAGGGAATTTCAAGGTGCTGAGGAGTCAACCCTTCACACAAGAGGCCCGAAGCAAAGCTACAGGCCCTGTGTAGAGGTCGTGCGGCTGGAAAAGTTCAGCCGCAAATCACTGTCAGGCGCGCTTGGCGGCCTTGGTGGCGCTTTGCGTGGCCTTGACGGCCGTGTTGGTCATGGCCTGGAAGTTGGCTTCGGCGACTTCGCTAGCCTGCTTGGTGGCCTTTTGCACGCTCTCGAAGGCGTTGCTGGCCGCAGCGACGGCCGACTTCACCAGCGCGACGGCGCTCTCGGTGCCGGCAGGTGCGTTCTTCACGGCGTTGTCGACCAGGGCCAGGGTCTTCTTCTGGCCTTCGGCCATCTGGGCTTCGGCGACCTTGGCCACTTCGGCGTTGGTGCCGGCCATGATGTCGTAGAGGTGGCGGCTGTAGGAAGCCGCCTTCTCGGCAGCCGGCTGCAGCAGGCTGGCTTGCAGGGCGAGCAGTTCCTGCGCGTCCTTGACGGCCAGCGTCGCCTGCGCGGTTTCGGCGGCTTCGCTCAGCGTGGTCCTGGCCACTTGCAGGTTGAGTTCGACGAGCTTCTCGACGCCTTCGAAAGCCTTGGCGGTGAGACCGAACAGCGTTTCGACATTGGCCTTGTGGGCAGCCATCATTTGTTCAGGGGTGAAGGTCATGGTGTATCTCCAAAGAGAGGTGAGGCGGGGGGACCGTGCAGCGCTGCCCGTACTTCTTTGCTGCGCTGCAACATGAAATGAAGTATAGGGTTCTCCCGCTGCAATGCAAGCACTTTTTTGCTGCATCGCAGCAATCTAGGGGCCAATTCCTAGAATCGCCGTTCGTGCTCGCCTACCACTCCGACGCCTTCGTGCTGCCGCTGCCGCCCGAACACAGCTTTCCCGTATCCAAGTACCGGCTGCTGCGGCAAGCCACCGAAGCCACCTTGCCCGGCGTGCGCGTGGCCGAGGCGCAGCCGGCCGGCGACGGGGAACTGGCACTGGCGCACGAGCCGGCGTGGATCGGTTCGGTGGTGGACGGCACCCTGTCGGCAGCGCAGCAGCGTGAGATTGGTTCGCCTTGGTCCGCGCAGCTCGTCGAACGCTCTCGGCGCTCGGTCGGCGCGACGATCATGGCCGCGCGCGCGGCGCTGTTCGACGATGAAGGCGTGGCCGCCAACCTGGCCGGCGGCACGCACCACGCCTACGCGCACAAGGGCTCCGGCTACTGCGTCTTCAACGACGTGGCCGTGGCGACGCGGCTGATGCAGGCCGAATGGCACCGGCACCGGCGGCGCCTTCTGCGCGTGCTGGTGATCGACCTCGACGTGCACCAGGGCAACGGCACGGCGGCGATCTTCCGCGACGATCCGACGGTGTTCACGCTGTCGATGCACGGCGCGAAGAACTTTCCCTTGCGCAAGGAAGCCAGCGACCTCGATGTCGGACTGCCCGACGGCTGCACCGACGCGGACTACCTGGCGGCGCTCGACGCTGCGCTGGCCGCGGCCTGGGCGCACCATGGCAGCACGCCGCCCGGCCTGGTCTTCTACGTGGCCGGCGCCGACGCGCACGAAGACGACCGCCTCGGCCGCCTCAAGCTCACCGCGGAGGGTCTGGCCGAACGCGACCGGCGTGTGCTGGCCGTGCTGCGCGAGCGGCGCATCCCGGTGGCACTGTCGATGGCCGGCGGCTACGGCCGCAACCTGGCCACCACGGTGGCCATCCAGCGCCGCACGCTGGCCGAGGCGCTGGGCTCATGGCGGCGCTGGCGTGCAGTGGAAGAATGCGTTCGATGAGCGAACGTCACCGGCCCTTGCCGCGCGAACACTTCCCGCTGTTCCGCACCCTCCAAACACGCTGGATGGACAACGATGTCTACGGCCACGTCAACAACGTCGTTCACTACAGCCTCTTCGATACCGCAGTGAACGGCTACCTCATCGAGGCCGGCGCGCTGGACATCCACCACGGCGCCGTCATCGGCCTGGTGGTGCAGACGCAGTGCCACTATTTCGATGCGATAGCGTTCCCGCAGGCGGTGCACGCCGGCCTGTGCGTGGCCCACATCGGGCGCTCCAGTGTGCGCTACGAACTGGGCCTGTTTGCCGACAGCGCGCCCTTGTCGGCGGCGGTGGGGCAGTTCGTCCACGTCTACGTCGATCGCGCCACACGCCGCCCGGTGCCCTTGCCGGCCCCACTTCTAGCGGCGCTGCAGCCGCTTGCCAGGGCCGCATGAACATCAGCCCGGAAAACGTTGCCGCCGTCCGCACGCGAGCCCGTGCGGGGGTTCGCCACTTCGTCGAGTAGGTCGCGAATCGGCGTTCGAAGAGAGTTCCTCGTCGCATGCCCGGTTGCGGGCACAGGCGGTTTCGGGGTACGGTCGGGCGCCGTCGAATTCCGTCGCACCGCCAGGGTGCGGTTCGGCGGCCAGGAGCTTGGCCCCTCGCTGGCAACGGCGAGGGGCATTTTTTCGTGCGCCCGTTTCCGGCTACAGGTAATACAGCAGCAGGTAGCCCAGCAGCAGCAGCAGCACCGACAACGCCATGGTCCCGGTGGGCCAGGTCTTCGCGAAGCGGCTGTTCAGACCGTGCGTGCGCTCGACGGCGGCGCGGGCGTGCCGCGCGGTGGCGGCGGCCGTGGCGCCCGCAGCACGGTGCGTGGCGCCGATGACGGCGGCTGCTGCGTCCACGAGCTCCGGCAGCAGCCGGCGCCAGATCCAGTCCATGTCGAGCGTGATCGTCAGCGTGCGTCTGAGGTAGGGCAGCATGACGACGAACGCCAGGCTCGAGAACAGCAGCAACTGCAGTTGCGTCAGTACATGGGCCCAGGTGTACGGCTCGTACTTCACGGCGTACGGCAGCAGCGCGTACAGCGGCTCGGCCCAGACACCGGGCGCGATGCACAGGAAGGCGAAGAACAACATCGCCCACCGCATCGACGCCGGCGGCTCGGGCGGGCGCAGCCCCGAGTCCTGGTGGAAGAAGACGAACCACGGGAACTTGAGGCCGGCGTGCAGCACGACACCCGCAGACGCCGCCGTGAGCAGCAGCCACACGCTCAGCAGGTGGCCATCGGCAGCGGCCTGCGCGACCATCGACTTGGAAACGAAGCCCGAGGTCAGCGGGAAGGACGAGATCGCCAGCGCGCCGATGGCGCCGCACGCCGTGGTCAGCGGCATGGTGTGGAACAGGCCGCCGAGTTCGGAGCACTTGCGCCGGCCCGTCATCAGCAGCACCGAGCCGGCCGACATCAGCAGCAGTGCCACATAGACGACGCCGGTGACGGCCTGCGCCGCCGCACCGTTGAGTGCCATCTCGGTGCCGATGCCGATGCCGGCGATCATGAAGCCGCTCTGGTTGACGATCGTGTATGCCAGGAGGCGCCGCATGTCGTTCTCCAGCACACCGTAGACGATGCCGTAGAAGGCCATCAGCAGGCCGACCCAGATCAGCAACTCGGTGCCCGGGAAGCCGCGCAGCAGCACGTAAACCGCGGCCTTGGTGGTGAAGGCAGAGAGGAACACCGTGCCGCTCCACGAAGCTTCGGGGTAGGCGTCGGGCAGCCAGGCCGACAGCGGCGGCGCGCCGGCGTTGACGAGGAAGCCGACCAGGATCAGCCCGTGCGCCACCGAATCGGGTGCCATGGACGTGAATGCGACGCTGCCGGTGTCGACGACGTGGCCGGCGATGCCGGCAAAGAGCACCACGCCGCCGGCGAGGTGGATCATCAGGTAACGCCGCGCCGCCCGGTAGGCGGCAGCGCTGCCCTGGCTCCACAGCACCAGCGTCGAGCCCACTGCCATCAGCTCCCAGAACACGAACACGGTGACCAGGTCGCCGGCCAGCGCGACGCCGATGGCCGAGCCGGCATAGACGAAGGCCGCGGGCACCTCGACGCGGCTCTCCTGCCCGAGCGCGAACAAGCCGCCGCCGGCGGCCATGAGTGCGAAGACGGAGGCGAACAGACGCGAGAGCTTGTCGCCCTGCAGCGGCACCAGGGTGTGGTCCAGCCATGACAGCTGCCAGGCCGTGCCGTCGGGCACCCGCCACACCAGGGCCAGCACGACGAAGGGCAGGGTGACGATGAAGACCTTGCGCAGCGCGCCGCGCAGCCACGGCAGCAGCAAGGCACCGGCGATCAGCACCAGCGCGGGGTGGATCACGAGGTCATTCATCGCGCTTGCCGTAGTAGGTGTCGGGACGCTGCAGCCACAGCGCGAGCGCCTTGGCCGCGGCAATCATCGCGGCACAGGCGCCAAAGCCGAACCAGGCGGCGAAGCCGAACACCGAATCGATGCCGAAGTGCGGGTGCAGGCGCACGACGAACTCGGCGGCTACGGCCAGGGCCAGCACGGCGAGGAAGCCGCGCCACAGCCACCTCGATCGGCGCGGGTCGTCGAGCCCCTGGTGATGGTGCCGATCCGTCATCGTGTTCAGCCGCCGGCAAGCATCTGCCGCGCCAGCGCCAACGGCACGTCCGGCAGGAAGAACAGCAGCACCGTGGCCGCCGCCGTGAGGGTGAGCGCGATCACCATCGGCAGCGGCGCCTCGCCGTGGGCGTGGCCATGCAGGTCGGGTGCCGGGGCGACGAAGAAGGCGCGGTAGACGATGGGCAGGAAATAGCCCGCGTTGAGCAGCGTGCTGACGACGATCACGGCCACCGCCAGCCAGTGCTGCGCGGCCATCGCGCCCGACAGCATGTACCACTTGGAGACGAAACCGGCCGCCGGCGGCAGGCCGATCATCGACAGCGCGCCGATGGCGAAGGCGCCCATGGTCCAGGGCATGCGGCGGCCGATGCCGTCGAGCTGGCTGACTTCGGTCTTGTGCGCCGCGGTGTAGATCGAACCGGCGGCAAAGAAGAGCGTGATCTTGCCGCAGGCGTGCGCGGCGATGTGCAGCACGGCGCCGATGACGCTCAGCGGTGCCAGCAGCGCGGCGGCTATCACCACGTAGGCCAGTTGACTGACGGTGGAGTAGGCCAGGCGCCGCTTCAGGTTGTCGGCGCCGAGCGCGACCACCGACGCGGCCAGGATCGTGAAGCCCGCCACTGCCACCAGCCAGTCGGCAGCGCCGTCGATGCCGGCCGAGGCCAGGTTGTCGAGGCCGAAGATGTAGACGATGACCTTGACGACGCTGAAGACACCGGCCTTGACCACGGCCACCGCGTGGAGCAGCGCCGACACCGGCGTCGGTGCCACCATCGCCGCCGGCAGCCAGCGGTGAAAGGGCATCAGCGCCGCCTTGCCGAGGCCGTACACGGTGAGCGCGAGCAGCGCCGCCAGCTCGCCGTGCCCCAGGCGGCCCTCGAGAATGCCGCCGGGCCTGAAGTCGGTGGTGCCGGCGAGGTGCCAGATGAACACCAGCGCCGGCAACAGGAACACGGTGGAGGTGCCCAGCAGCAGTCCGAGGTAGACACGCCCACCCTGGCGCGCCTTTTCGGTGCCGTGGTGCGTGACCAGCGGGTAGGTCACCAGCGTCAGCATCTCGTAGAACAGGAACAGCGTGAACAGGTTGGCCGACAGGGCGATGCCCATGGTGGCCGCGAGCGCCAGCGCGAAGCAGACGTAGAAGCGGGTCTGCTGCCGTTCCTGGTTGCCGCGCATGTAGCCGATGGAGTACAGCGAATTCACGATCCACAGCCCCGAGGCGATGAGCGCGAACAGCATGCCCAGCGGTTCGACGCGCATGGCGATCTCCAGGCCCGGCAGCAGCTCGAACAGCGCCACCGCCGGCCGCTCGCCGGCCTGCACGGCAGGCAGCAGCGTGAGCACGCAGCCCAGCAGCAGCAGCGCCGTGGCCAGCGTCACCGTCTCGCGCAGCATGGGCGTGCGGCCGGAAAGCGCGATCAGCGCCGCACCCACCAGCGGCACGGCCAGCGCAGCCAGCACCGCCTGCTCGGGTGCCGTCACCGGGACCCTCCCAGCAGCATCTCGGCCGCCTTGGCGGCCGGGTCGACGGTGTAGGTGGTGTCGAGCCCGAAGATCACGACCATCGCCAGCAGCACTGCGGTGGGCAGCGCCATCGACGCCGGCAGCGGCGCCGGCACGATGTCCTTGCGCGGCTCGCGGAAGTAGGCTGCTTCCACGAAACGCCAGACGTAGGCCACCGCGAGCAGCGACGACAGCACGATGAGGAAGACCAGCCACCACTGACCCTTCTCCAGCGCGGCCAGGATCAGGTACCACTTGCTCACGAAGCCGGCCGTGCCGGGTACGCCGATCAGCGACAGCCCGGCCAGCACGATCCCGGCGCTGGTCCACGGCATGAGCCGAGCCAGGCCGTGCACGCGCAGCAGCGTGACGCCGCCGACGGACGCCACCACGCCGCCGAGGAGCATGAAGATCGCGCCCTTGGTCACGGCGTGGTTGAACAAATGCACGATGGTCGCCGTCAGGCCGGTGGCCGAGTCGAAGGACAGCCCGAGGATGATGTAGCCGATCTGCGCCACGCTGGAATAGGCGAACAGGCGCTTGAGGTCGGTCTGGAAGATGGCCACCGTGCTGGCGGCGAACATGCCCGCCAGCGCCAGCACGAGCATCATCTGCTCCATCGGCAAGCGGCCGAAGACCTGCGATTCGCCGAACACGCTGAAGTAGAAGCGCAGCAGCACGTACACCGCCACCTTGGTGGCCGTGGCGGCGACGAAGGCCGACACCGCCGACGGCGCATACGCGTAGGCATTGGGCAGCCACTGGTGCAAGGGGAAAAGCGCCAGCTTCAGCGACACACCCACGGTCAGGAAGGCCAGCGCGGCCAGCACCGGGCGCGTGCCGCTGACACCGGCGACGCGCCGGCCCATGTCGCCCAGGTTCAGCGTGCCCGTCATCATGTACAGCAGGCCGATGCCGACGACGATGAAGGTGGCGCCGATGGTGCCCATGATCAGGTACTGGTAGGCCGCCACGAGCGCGCGGCGGTCGCGCCCGAGGGCGATCAGCACGTAGGTGGACAGCGAGGAGATCTCGAGGAAGACGAAGATGTTGAACGCGTCGCCGGTGATCGAGATGCCGAGCAGGCCGGTCATGCACAGCAGGAACATCGTGTAGAATAGGTAGTGCTGCGGCGCCGGGATCTCGCGCTCGATGCTGCCGCGCGCGTAGGGCAGCACGACGGACGCGATGCCCGAGACCAGCACCAGCAGCAGCGACGACAGCGCGTCGACGCGGTACTCGATGCCGATCGGCACCGGCCAATTGCCGATGGCGTAGGAGATGGCGCCGCTGCGGTGGACCTGGATGGCCAGCGCCACCGCAATGGCCAGCGCGCACCAACTCGCAGCCACCGCCACCACGAAGGCCATGCCGGGCCGGCGCAGCAGCACCGTCAGCGGTGCCGCGAGCAGCGGCAGCACGACCTGCAGCGCCGGCAGATGGGTCGCCAGGCTCATCGGTCTTCGTCCGCAGACGGGCCGGCCTCCTGCAGCAGGATCTCGTCTTCCTCGATCGTGCCGTAGGCGTCGTGGATGCGCACCACGAGCGCCAGGCCGAGCGCGAGCGTGGCCACGCCGACGACGATGGCGGTCAGGATCAGCACGTGAGGCAGCGGGTTGGAATAGACGGTGTAGGCGTCGCTGATGATCGGCGGCGTGCCGCCGACGAGCTTGCCCGGCGCGATGTACAGCAGGTACACCGAGGTCTGGAAGACGCCCAGGCCGACCAGCTTCTTGATCAGGTTGCCGCGCGCGATGACGATGAACAGGCCCGCCACGAGCAGGAACACGGTGACGAAGTAGCTGAAGTGCCCCAGCAGGCCGGGCAGGCCCGCGGGACTGCTCATGACAGGTCGAGCTTGCTGCGGTCGGCGAACATGTAGAAGATCTTCAGCATCACGCCGGCGACGGTCACCGCCACGCCGACCTCGACCCAGAAGATGCCGCGCTCCTGCCCGTGCACCGGGTCGGGGTCGAGCACGAAGTAGTCGAGGTAGTTGCCGCCGAGCAGCAGCCCGGCGAGCCCGACACCGCCGTAGATCAGCACGCCCACGGCCATCATCGACTCGACCAGCGGCTCGGGCACCGCCCGGCGTGCCGCCGGCAGGCCGTAGATCAGGCCGTAGAAGATCATCGCCGCGGCGACGATGACGCCGGCCTGGAAACCGCCGCCGGGGCCGAAATCGCCGTGGAACTGCACGTACAGGGCGAACAGCAGGATGTACGGGATCAGCAGCTTGGCCACCACCCGCAGCACGAGGTCGTTCTTCATCGGCTGCCGTCCTGCTCACGGCGGCGCCGGCGCAGCAGAGCCACCACGCCCGCACCGGCGGTGAAGACCACCGTCGTCTCGCCCAGCGTGTCGAAGCCGCGGTAGCTGGCCAGGACCGCGGTCACGACATTGGGCACGCCGGTTTCCTTCACCCCCTGCTGCAGGTAGTGCGGAGCCACGTGCGTGTGGATCGGCGCCCGGCCGTCGGAGAACATCGGCAGTCCGAGCGAGCCGTAGACCAGCAGGGCGCCCACCGCCACCGACACCGCCAGCGGCAGCCAGGGCTCGTGCATCGGCTTGGCCTCCTCGCTGTCGCACAGGTACAGCGCGCCCAGGAAGAGCACGGTGGAGATGCCGGCACCCACCGAGGCCTCGGTCATCGAAACGTCCACCGCGTCCTTGGCCACCAGCACGGTGGCCATCATGAAGCTGTACACGCCGCTGAGCACGACCACCGAGAACAGGTTGCGGCTGCGGCCGAGCGAGACCACGGTGGCGGCCATCAGCACCAGCAGGACGTTGATGATCAGGGTTTCGATGGCGCACCCTCCTCGGCGGCGAGCAGCGGCGCGAGCCCGCGCGCAAAACCGGCGCGCGCCAGCGCGTGCGTCGCGGTCGGGCTGGTGAACAGCAGCAGCGCGCCGATCATCAGCAGCTTCACGGCCACCAGCGTGAGACCGGCCTGCAGAAACAGGCCCAGCAGGATGAAGCCGGCGCCCAGCGTGTCGACCACGCTGGCGGCGTGCATGCGGGTATAGAAATCGGGCATGCGCAATAGCCCGGTGGCGCCGACGATGCAGAACGCACTGCCGGCCAGCAGGCAGGCCCAACTGAGAATGTCGATCACCGTGGTCATTGGAGCACCCCACGGCCTGCGCCCGGCGCCGCGACGCGGGACTTCGCCCTCGGCACAGCCGCGGCGCTCATGAGCCGGTCCCCGGTGCCGGGCCGGCCTCGTCTGGCGTTTCGCCAGGGTCGCCGAGGTTGCCGAAGCGGAAGAACTTCAGCACCGCCACGGTGCCCACCACGTTGAGCAGCCCGTAGACCAGCGCGAGGTCCAGGAATTCGGGCCGTCCGGTGAGGAAGCCCAGCACCGACAGCAGCAGCATGGCCACCGTGCCGACGGTGTTTGCGGCCTGCACGCGGTCGAACACCGTCGGGCCCAGCGTCGCGCGCACGACGGCCAGCGCCAGCGTCACCAGCAATGCCAGCGCGGCGGCAGCGAACATCAGCGATCGGCCTCGAGGGCCAGCACGCGGGCGTCCATCTCGCCGCTCAGTGCGCCCTGGGCGGCGGCACGCGTGAGCGCGTGCACCACGAACTCGTCGGCGTCGGCCTCCACGGTGATCGTGCCCGGTGTCAGCGTGATCGAGTTGGCGTGCGTCACCAGCCCCACCGCGGTCTTCTGGCTGGGCTTGAAGCGCACCAGGGTCGGGCTGATGGGCAGCCGCGGGTGGACGATGATGAGGCTCACGGCCCAGCCCGACTTGAGGATCTCCACCAGCAGCCAGCGCCAGTACGGCAGCGACCGAAGCACCAGTTGCAGCGGCTGGCCTTCCCGATCGAGCACCTGCATGCGGCGCGTGAACAGCACCACCGCGGCGGCGCAGCCCGCGCCGGCGATCATCAGGAACGGCGTGAAGTAGCCCGAAAGCAGCAGCCAGAACACGTACAGGGAGAGGAAGGCGCTGACGGAGTGGGCCATGGACGCTGTCTTTGTGAGCGGGCGGATTATGCGTCGCCCGATGCCCTCTCGCGCGCCTCGCCGCCGTGCATAGAATGAGAGCAAACCACGACCCTCATCTTGCGCCATGCCGCCTCGCATCCTCGTCGCACGTGCGGTGTTTCCCGAGGTGGTGGCGCGTCTGCGCGAGCACTTCGAGGTCGAGACCAACGACGATGACACCGAGTGGCCGTCGCAGGAACTGTCGCGCCGGCTGCAGGGCAAGGCCGGCCTGCTGTGCACCGCGGGCGAGCGCATCGATGCCACGCTGCTCGACGCCCATCCGCAGTTGCGCGCGGTGTGCCTGATGACGGTGGGCTACAACAACGTCGATGTGCCGGCGTGCACCGCGCGCGGCGTGCTGGCGAGCAATGCGCCGGGCGTGCTCACCGAGACCACGGCCGATCTCGGCTTCGCGCTGATGATGGCCGCCGCGCGCCGCATGGCCGAGGCCGAGGGCTACCTGCGCAGCGGGCAGTGGACGAAGTGGCGTTACGACCTGCTCGTGGGCAGCGACGTGCACGGTGCGACGCTAGGCATCCTGGGCATGGGACGCATCGGCCAGGCCATCGCGCGGCGTGGCGCGCTCGGCTTCGGCATGAAGGTGCTATACCACAACCGCAGCAGGCTGCCCGAGGCCGACGAGTCACCGCTGGGCGCGCGCTTCGTGGACAAGGCCACGCTGCTGCGCGAGAGCGACCACCTGGTGCTGGTGCTGCCCTACAGCGCAGCCAGCCACCATGCCGTCGGGGCTGCCGAGCTGGCGCTGATGAAGCCGACGGCCACGCTGACCAACGTGGCGCGCGGCGGCATCGTCGATGACGCGGCGCTGGCGGCGGCGTTGCGCGAGCGCCGCATCGCCGCAGCGGGGCTCGACGTGTTCGAGAACGAACCCCAGGTGCACCCGGCACTGCTGGAATTGTCCAACGTCGTGTTGCTGCCCCACATCGGCAGTGCCACCGAGGCGACACGGCGTGCGATGGTGGGCTGCGCCGCCGACAACCTGATCGCCGCGCTCACCGGAGGCATGCCGCCGACGCCGATCAACCCGGAAGTGCTGGCCCCGCGCGACTGACACAATCCGCCGGATGCCCGACTGGATCGTCCCCGCGCTGCTGGCGCTGAACCTGTTGCTGTTGTTGTGGATCGCGCTGCGAAGCCGCACAGACCGCAGTGGCGCGCAGATCGAACGCCTGGAACGCGAACTGCGCGACGAGCTTGGCCGCCAGGGACAGACCACGCGCAGCGATCTCGGCACCTTCCAGCAGATGCTGCTCACGCAAGGCGGCGACGTCGCACGCACGCAGAACGAGCAGATCGACTCCTTTCGTACCCAGTTGGCGGCCATGCAGCAGCAGACCGACACGGCGCTGCGCCGCTTCAGCGAGACGCTGGCCGACCAGTTGCGGCTGCTGTCCGAGGCCAGCGAACGGCGCCAGGGCGAACTGCGCGCTGCCGTCGAGGCGCGCCTGCTCGCGCTGCAGGAAGGCAACGAGAAGAAGCTCGAGCAGATGCGCGCCACCGTCGACGAGAAGCTGCACGCCACGCTGGAGCAGCGCCTGGGCGAAAGCTTCAAGCAGGTCGCCGACCGCCTGGAGCAGGTGCACAAGGGGCTGGGCGAAATGCAGGGGCTGGCGCGCGACGTGGGTGCGCTCAACCGCGTGCTGACCAACGTCAAGACGCGCGGCGTGTTCGGCGAGGTGCAGCTCGCCGGCCTGCTGGAGCAGGTGTTCACGCCCGAGCAGTACGCCGTCAACGTGGCCACCGTGCCGGGCAGCAGCGAGCGCGTGGAGTTCGCGATCCGGCTGCCCGGGCAGCGCCACGACGGCGCGCCGCTGTGGCTGCCCATCGACGCCAAGTTCCCGCGCGAGGACTACGAACGCTTGCTCGACGCCCACGAGCGCGCCGACGCCGTGGCCATGGAGGTCTCGGCCAAGGCCATAGAGACGCGGCTGAAACTCGAAGCGCGAAGCATCCACGACAAGTACGTGGCACCGCCGCACACGACGGACTTCGCCATCCTCTTCGTGCCCACCGAAGGCCTGTACGCCGAGGCGCTGCGCCGCCCGGGGCTGGTGCAGGCGCTGCAGCGCGAACACAAGGTCATGCTCGCCGGCCCGACCACGCTGCTGGCTACGTTGACCAGCCTGCAGATGGGCTTCCGCACGCTGGCGCTGGAACAGCGCTCGGTGGAGGTGTGGGAGGTGCTGGGCGCCGTGAAGACCGAGTTCGCCAAGTTCGGCGACGTGCTGGCCAAGACCAAGAAGAAGCTCGACGAAGCCAGCAGCACCATCGAGCAGGCGCAGACGCGCAGCAACGTCATGACGCGGCGCCTGAAGTCCGTGGAGGCGCTGACGGAGTTGCGCGCGGCGCAGCTGTTGCCGGGACTGCTGAACGACGATGCCGGCGAAGAAGCCGGTGAAGCGACGGGCGACGCAGCGGGCGACAGACGCGGTGGCTGACACCGCACCGCCGCGCCCCGGCTCGGGCCGCGTGCTGAGCGCACTCATCGTCGGTCAGCTCGGCATGCACTCGGCGATGGCCGGGTTGCGGCTGGCGGCTCCGCTGCAGACGCTGCGCGAGGGCTACAGCCCCTGGGCGGTGGGGCTGCTGCTGGCGCTGTTCGCCGCCGCGCCGGTGCTGTCGGCGCTGCACGCCGGCCGCCTGGCCGACCGGCTCGGCTACCACCGGCCGGTGTACTTGTCGGTGGCTCTGGCGGCGTTGGGCTGCCTGCTCGCTGTGGCGTCGACCTTCCTGGCCGGCGCCTGGCACTTCGCGCTCCTGTGCGGGGCCGCCATGGCCGCGGGTACCGGCGCCAACACCGGCATGCTGACGATCCAGCGCACCGCCAGCGTGGCGGCCAGCAGCAGCGTCGAGCGCGTGCGCATCTTCAGCTGGCTGGGCATCGCACCCTCGTTCTCCAACGTCATCGGGCCGGTGGCCGTGGGCTTCATGATCGACGCCCACGGCTTCGGCGCCGGCTACGCGCTGCTGCTTCTGATGCCATTGGCAACGCTGATCTCGGCGCGCCAGGTGCCGCGCAGCGCGCCGGCGCTGGCCAAGGCGGTGCCGGCAGGGCGCACCTCATGGGACCTGTTGCGGGCGCCGGGGCTCAAGCGTCTGCTGGTGGTGAACTGGCTGCTGTCGATGTGCTGGGACGTGCACACCTTCGCGGTGCCCATCCTCGGCCACGAGCGTGGCTACAACGCCAGCACGATCGGCCTCATCCTCGGTGCCTTCACGCTGTCGGTGACGGCGGTGCGGGCCGTGATCCCCCTGCTGGCGCACCGGCTGCGCGAGGTCGCCGTGGTGCGCGCGGCGATGGTCGGCACCGGCGTCGTCTTCGCGCTCTACCCGCTGGCGCCCAACCCGTGGTTCATGGGCCTGTGCGCGCTGCTGCTGGGCATCACGCTGGGCAGCGTGCAGCCGATGGTGATGTCGATGCTGCACCACCTCACGCCCGACGAGCGCCACGGCGAGGCGCTGGCCTTGCGCTCGATGGCGATGAACGCGTCGAGCACGGTGATGCCGCTGGTCTTCGGCGCCACCGGCACGCTGCTCGGCGCGGCGGTGCTGTTCTGGGCCGTGGGCAGCGCGGTGGGCGCCGGCTCGTGGGTGGCGCGACGGCTGGTCACGGCACCCTGAGGGCCGTTCGTGATCAGAAGCGCAGCGTGCCCGCTGGCGGTGGCGCGGGCGGTGGTGACTCGGGCGCCCGGGGTGCCGGCGCGGCGGCTGCCGGCTCCTGGCGCACCGGCATGCGCTTGACCAGCGGCGTCGGCGCCGACGGCTGCCAGCCGCGCGGCAGGCGCGATTCGCGCGGGTAGCCGGCGGCGTCGAGGAAGGCCGTCCAGTCGCTTTCGGACAGGCCCCGCAGCGGCTGCGCACCGATGGTCAACGCCGGCACGGTGCGGCCGCCGACAGCGCGTTCCAGCGCCGCCGCATCGTCCTCGCTGCTGATCAGGCGTTCAGTGTAGGGCACGCCGCGCTGCTGCAGCAGGCGCCGGCCGTTGTCGCAGGGCGTGCACTCAGCCGACGTGTATAGCGTGACCGGGTAACGCTGTGCCGCCTGGCGCAACTCCAGCGGCAGCACCACTTCGGGTGCCACCGGGGCAGCGTCGTGGCCGAGCGTGATGACGCGGCCGCTGCCGGCGGCTGGCGGCCGGTCGGTGTAGGTGACGCTGCCGTCGGGCTGCACCACCTTGTACAGCGCCGGCGCCGGCAGCGCTGTTGCAGCCAGCAGTGCGGTGGCCAGGTAGCGCACGAGCTTGGGGGTCATGGGTGGGCACCAGCGGCACATGGACGTGGGTCTAGTCAATCTAACCGACCTGGGCGCCGCGCTCAAGCCAGGCCCTGATGACGCAACCGCGCGTCGAGCTTCGGTTCGCGGCCGCGGAAGGCGCGAAAGCTCTCCAGCGCCGTGCGGCTGCCGCCGACTTCCAGGATGTCGCGGCGGCAGCGCTCGCCGGTTGCCGGGTCGAAGACGCCGGCTTCCTCGAAGGCGCTACAGGCATCAGCTGAAAGGCAGTCCGGCCACTCGGTGGCCTGCAGCAGCGGGTTCACGGCTGCGACTCGGCAGCCTGAAGGGTGTTGACGAGCAGCATCGTGATCGTCATCGGCCCGACGCCGCCGGGCACCGGCGTGATCCAGCCGGCGACCTCGCGCACGGCGCCGAAATCGACGTCGCCGCACAGCTTGCCTGCGTCGTTGCGGTTCATGCCGACGTCGATGACGATGGCGCCGGGTTTGACCATGCCGGCGGTGAGCGTGTTGCGCCGGCCCACCGCCGCCACAACGATGTCGGCCTGCCGCGTGTGTACTGCGAGATCGGGCGTCGCGCTGTGGCAGACGGTCACCGTGGCGTGGGCCTGCAGCAGCAGCAGCGCCATCGGCTTGCCCACCGTGTTGCTGCGGCCGATGACGACCGCGTGCTTGCCCTTGATGGCCTGCCCGGTGCTCTCGATCAGCTTCATGCAGCCATAGGGCGTGCACGGACGCAGCCCTGGCAGGCCGCTCATCAGCTCGCCGGCGGACAGCACCGAGAAGCCGTCGACGTCCTTGCGCGTGTCGATGGCAGCGATCACCTTCTGCGGGTCGATGTGCCGCGGCAGCGGCATCTGCACCAAGATGCCGTGGATGGCCGGGTCGGCATTCAGCGCCGCCACGCGTGCCAGCAGCTCGGGCTCCGACAGCGCCGCGTCGTACTTCTCCAGCACCGAATGCAGGCCGTGTTCGTGGCAGGCCTTGACCTTGTTGCGCACATAGACGGCGCTGGCCGGGTCGTCGCCGACGACGATCACCGCCAGTCCCGGCGTACGGCCGCGCCCCGCCAGCGCCGCGGCGCGCGCCCCGACTTCAGATCGAATCTGGCGCGACAGGGCCACGCCATCGATGAGTTGCGCGGTCATGCTCGGCACTCTTTCGTCACTCTGATTGGAGCCCCCTCCCGGAGGGGGCTGGGGGGAGCAGTCCGGTCCGCGCTTGCGCGAACGCGGTGGCAGGCGCGGCGAAAAGATCGTCCTAGGCGCGTTGAGCGCCTAGGGCGATCTTGAGCAAGTCCGCGACCGTATTTGCGTTCAGCTTTTCCATGATGTTGGCGCGGTGCGCCTCCACGGTCTTGATGCTGATGCCCAGGTCGTCGGCGATCTGCTTGTTCAGGCGTCCGGCGACGATGCGTTCGAGCACCTGCGCCTCGCGCGTCGTCAGGCGCGACAGCAGGGCATCGCGGCTGGCCTGTTCCTGGTGCTGGCTGAAGGCCAGCCGCGCCTGCTCCAGCATGCGTTCGACCAGGCCGAGCAGCTCTTCTTCCTTGAACGGCTTCTCGATGAAGTCCATCGCGCCCTTCTTCATCGTCGTCACCGCCATCGGCACGTCACCGTGGCCGGTGATGAAGACCACCGGCAGCGGGCTCTTGCGCTCGAGCAGGCGGTCCTGCAATTCGAGGCCGCTCATGCCGTCCATGCGGATGTCGGCGATCAGGCAGGCGACCTCGCGCGGGTCGAAGCGCGACAGGAACGATTCCGAGGAATCGAAGCACTTGACGCGGTAGTCCTTGCCTTCCAGCAACCACTGCAGCGAATCACGCACGGCTTCGTCGTCATCGACGATGTAGACCGTGCCCTTCTTGGGAATCAGGCTCATTCGGGAATCGCGGTGGGGTTGGTGGAGGAAGCCGCCTCGAATTGGGCAAAGGCAGTGCCGGAATCGGAATCGACTTGGATCTTGGCAGGCAGTTCGACGGGCAGCGTGAAGGAAAACATGCAACCAACGACAGAATTGGCATTGTAGAGGTTCTGTGCCTTGATCCGGCCGCGGTGCGACTCGACGATGGTGCGGCACAGGCTCAGGCCGATGCCCAGGCCTTCGGCCTTGGTCGTGAAGAAGGCTTCGTAGAGGCGGCCGATGACCTCGTCCTTGATGCCAGGGCCCTTGTCCGTGACGCTGAACTCGATGATCCCGCCTTCCTCGGCGGTGTGCCGCGGCACGACACGCAACTCGATCTGGCGGCGCGCCGTCGGCAACTGCGCATCGTCGATGGCCTCGGCAGCGTTCTTCAGCAGGTTCAACACCACCTGTTCGATGAGGATCGGGTCCACCAGGATGAGCGGCAGCCGCTGCGCGACATAGGTGTGGATGGCGACGTTGCGGCGGCGCAGTTCGATGCCCGCCAGTTCCACCGCGTCCTCGATGATCTGCCGCGCCTGCGCCGGTTGGCGTTGCGGCTCGCTGCGCTTCACGAAGGCGCGGATGCGACGGATGATCTGGCCCGCACGATCAGCCTGGCGTGCCGTCTTGCGCAGCGTGGCCACGAGCTCGCCGCGGGCAATGGCCTCGCCCTGTACCCGCGAGACCATGCCGTTGCAGTAGTTGGTGATGGCTGTCAGCGGCTGGTTGAGCTCGTGCGCCACCGAGGATGCCATCTCGCCCATGGTCACCAGGCGGCTCGTCATCTGGGCCTTTTCGGCCTGCGCCGCCGTCTGCTCCTCGGCGCGCAGCCGGGCCGTGATGTCGGTGGCGATCAGCATCTGCGCCAGCCGGCCGTCGGTCCATTGCAGGTAGCGCGCGCGCACGTCGAACCACTTCTGCAGCGACTCCACGAACACTTCGCGTGGGTGGGCGCCGGTCTCGGTGATTTCCTGCGTCGGCAGGCCGGACAGCGGGTCGGAGTCATCCTCGGCGTGGGCGTTGTACGGGGCGCCGACGACGCCACCGGCCATCTGCTGGTGGCCGCGCGCGTCACCGCCGAACCACACGCGGTAGGAGCGGTTGACAAAGAGCAGTTCACCCTGCTGTACCGACAGCACCGACACCGACGCGTCCAGGCCTTCGAGCACGGTGGTGAAGCGCTCATGGCTGGCCGAGAGCTGGTCGCGCACGCGCTTGGCCTCGGTGATGTTGGTCATGCTCGTCATCCAGCCGGTCTGATGCGCCTTGGGGTCGATCAGCGGGCTGACGTACATGCGCGCGTCCAGCAGCGTGCCGTCCTTGCGCATGACCTTGACCTCGATGCCGCCGCTGGGGCTGCGGCCGTGCAGCTCCTGCTGCAGGAGGCGGCTGTTTTCGTCGACGCGGTCCGGTGGCCAATACGGGTAGGGCGGCAGGCGGCCGACGAGCTCGCTCTGCGCAAACCCCGTCATCTGGCAGAAGGCGGCGTTGACGTAAGTGATGCGGCCGTCGAGGTCCATCGCACGCATGCCCGTGGGCATGCTGTTTTCCATGGCGCGGCGGAAGTTGGTCTCCTGTATCAGCGCGTCCTGGATCTGCGAGCGCCGGCGCATGTGGCGCCAGGTGCCCAGCAGCATCCACACCGTCAGCACCGACAGCGCCGCCACCATCCAGAACAGGGTGTTGCTGATGAGGCCGATGGAGGTGCGCCAGCCCTGGCCACGCAGCAGCAGGCCGTTCAGCGCCGGGGTCAAGGGCGCGTCGCTGACGATGGGTGCGCGGCGGCTGCGCTGGCCGGGCAGGGTGGTGACGGTGGCGGCCAGCTGCACCTGCTTTTCGTCGACGACGGCGATCATGTGACGCTGCGCCACGTCGGCGGGCACGAAGTGGCGCACCAGGGCGTCCACCGAGTACTCGGCGATCAGCGTGCCGGTGAAGATGCCCTGCTCGATGAGCGGGATGTGGAGCTGGAACATCGGTGCGCCCGTGCTGTCGGCAAAGGCGCGTGAATAGGCCGGCGAGCGGGTGTCGCGGGCCGCACGAAAGGTGGACTCTGGCTCGGTGGCGCGGCCATCGACGGGCAGTGCGGCCTCGGGGGCGGCATCGGCCGGGTAGAGGTTGTAGAACATCGCCCAGTGGCTGGCCTTGATGCGGCGCCGGGCGTCGATCCAGGTCAGGTGCGTGATCTCGGGCCGCTCGCGCGTGAAGCCCACGGCCTGGCCGAGAAAACTGTCGCTGTCGATGACGCGCGTGGCCAGTTCGCGCGCCATGCGGATCAGCGCCTCCTGGTTCTGGATCAGGCGCAGGCCCATCTGCTGCTGCGTGATCTCGGTGTCGCGCTTGACCGACTCGGTCTCACGCTCGATTTCCTCATTGCGCAGGTACCAAAAGGCCGAAATGATGGCGGCCAGGAACAGCAGCACCGACAGCAGCGGAGCGAGCGTGGCGAAGCGGTCCTGGCGGGCTGGCGACTGGCGCCGCCACCACTGCCCGAACAGGCGTTTGGCGGCCGGAAGTCGGGATTGATGCGTGGGCTGAGGTGCTCGCGTCAAGGGCATCACGGGATTATCGTGTGCCTGTCAACATCAGCCGTCGTGTGCCGCAATATGAAATGAGCCTGCGCCATTCGAAAAACTCTTGCATTGTGCGAAACTCGCGCCCCATTGCAAATCGACCACCATAGGAGACGCCCATGTCTGCAATGCCGGAATCCCTACCAGGCGCCGAGAACGACGCCGACGCGCAGGAAACCCGCGAGTGGCTCGACGCTCTGACGGCCGTCATCGACGCCGAAGGGCCGCAACGCGCGCATCACCTGCTGGAGCGGCTGCTCGAGCACGCACGACAGAGCAGCATCGACCTGCCGTTCTCGGCCAACACCGGCTACGTCAACACGATCGAACCCGACCAGGAAGAACGCAGCCCTGGCAACCGCATGCTCGAGGGCCGATTGCGCGCCTTCATGCGCTGGAACGCGATGGCCATGGTCGTCAAGGCCAACCGCCTGCATCCCGAGGACGGCGGTGACCTCGGCGGCCACATCAGCAGTTTTGCCTCGGTGGCGCACATGTTCGCCGCTGGCTTCAACCATTTCTGGCGCGCCGAGAGCGAAGGCCACGGCGGCGACCTGCTCTACATCCAGGGCCACAGCGCACCAGGCATCTACGCCCGCGCCTACATGGAAGGCCGCCTGACCGAAGAGCAGCTGCTGAACTTCCGCCAGGAGGGATCGGGCAAGGGCCTGTCGAGCTACCCGCACCCCAAGTTGATGCCCGAGTTCTGGCAGTTCCCGACCGTGTCGATGGGTCTGGGCCCGCTGATGGCGATCTACCAGGCGCGCTTCCTCAAGTACCTGCACGCACGGGGCATCGCCGACACCGCCAAGCGCAAGGTCTGGGTCTTCTGCGGCGACGGCGAGATGGACGAACCCGAGTCGCGTGGCGCCATCGGACTGGCGGCGCGCGAGAAGCTCGACAACCTCATCTTCGTCATCAACTGCAACCTCCAGCGCCTGGACGGTCCGGTGCGCGGTAACGGCAAGGTCATCCAGGAGTTCGAAGGTGAATTCCGCGGCGCCGGCTGGAACGTCATCAAGCTGATCTGGGGCAGCAACTGGGACCCGCTGCTGGCGCGCGACAAGGACGGCGCTTTGCGCAAGGTCATGATGGACACGCTCGACGGCGACTACCAGGCCTTCAAGGCCAACGACGGCGCCTTCGTGCGCAAGCATTTCTTCGGCCGCGATCCGCGCACGCTGGAGATGGTGGCCCAGATGAGCGACCAGGAGATCTGGCACCTGCAGCGCGGCGGCCACGACTCGCCCAAGGTCTACGCCGCCTTCCACCGCGCCAACAGCCATGTCGGCCAGCCGACCGTGCTGCTGGTGAAGACGGTCAAGGGTTACGGCATGGGCGTTGCCGGCGAGGGCAAGAACACCGCGCACCAAACCAAGAAGCTCAGCGACGACGACATCCGCTATGTCCGCGACCGTTTCAACATCCCCATTCCAGACAGCGAACTGCCCAAGATCCCCTTCTACAAGCCGGCCGACGACACGCCGGAAATGAAGTACCTGCAAGAGCGACGCCAGGCGCTGGGCGGCTATCTGCCCAAGCGGCGCACGCGCAGTGACGAGCAGTTCACCGTGCCCTCGCTCGAGACCTTTCAGCCCGTGCTCGACGCCACCGCCGAAGGCCGCGAGATCAGTACCACGCAGGCCTTCGTGCGCTTCCTCACCATCCTGCTGCGCGACAAGGCGCTGGGGCCGCGCGTGGTACCGATCCTGGTCGACGAGGCGCGCACCTTCGGCATGGAAGGCATGTTCCGCCAGATCGGCATCTACAACCCCGAGGGCCAGAAGTACACGCCGGTCGACAAGGACCAGGTGATGTACTACCGCGAGGACAAGGCCGGGCAGATCCTGCAGGAGGGCATCAACGAGCCGGGCGGCATGGCGAGCTGGATCGCCGCGGCGACATCGTATTCGACGAACAACCGCATCATGGTGCCGTTCTACGTCTATTACTCGATGTTCGGCTTCCAGCGCGTCGGCGACCTGGCCTGGGCCGCCGGCGACATGCAGGCCCGCGGCTTCCTGCTCGGCGGCACCAGCGGCCGCACCACGCTCAACGGCGAGGGCCTGCAGCACGAAGACGGCCACAGCCACATCCTGGCCAGCACCATTCCCAACTGCATCAGCTACGACCCGACCTACGCCCACGAGGTCGCCGTCATCCTGCACCACGGCCTGAAGCGCATGGTCGAGAAGCAGGACAACGTCTACTACTACATCACCCTGCTCAACGAGAACTACCCGATGCCGGGCCTCGTCCCCGGCACCGAGGAGCAGATCATCAAGGGCATGTACTTGCTGGCCGAGGGCGCGAAGAAGACGCCGCGCGTCAACCTGCTGGGCAGCGGCACGATCCTGCGCGAAAGCCTGGCGGCGCAGAAGCTGCTGGACGCCGACTGGGGCGTGGCGGCCAATGTCTGGAGTTGCCCGAGCTTCAACGAACTGGCGCGCGACGGCCAGGACTGCGAGCGCTGGAACCTGCTGCACCCCACCGAAGAGCCGCGCCTGGCCTACGTGACGCAGCAGCTCGGCGCGCACGCCGGCCCGGTGGTGGCGGCCACCGACTACATGAAGAACTACGCCGACCAGATCCGTGCCTACATTCCCAAGGGCCGCGTCTACCGCGTGCTGGGCACCGACGGCTACGGCCGCAGCGACTTCCGCAGCAAGCTGCGCGAGCACTTCGAAGTCAACCGCCACTACATCGTGGTGGCCGCGCTCAAGTCGCTGGCCGACGAAGGCACGGTGCCGGTGGCCAAGGTGGCGGAGGCGATCGCGCGCTACGGCATCGACACCGGCAAGGTCAACCCGCTCTACGCCTAACAGACAACACAACGGAGACAGGCCATGGCTTTGGTCGAAGTGCAGGTGCCCGACATCGGTGACTACAAGGACGGCGAGATCATCGAAGTGCTGGTCAAGCCCGGCGACACGGTGGCGGTGGACCAGTCGCTGCTGACGGTGGAGTCGGACAAGGCGTCGATGGAGATCCCTTCCACCCATGCCGGCGTCGTGAAGGAGATGAGGGTCGCGCTGGGTGACAAGGTCAGCCGGGGCTCGCTGGTGCTGGTGCTGGTACTGGAGGCTGAAGGGGCGGGGGCGCAGGCTGCGGTCGATGCACCCTCACCCCAACCCTCTCCCGCAGGCGGGAGAGGGAGTGAAGCCGCTGCACCCGCACCGGCCGCGGCAGCCGAGGCCCCCTCTCCCGCCCCGCGGGAGAGGGCGGGGGGGCAAGGCGGGGGTTTCGAGCCGCATGCGGCGAGCCCGCTGAGCAGTTCCGGCCTGCAGGCCGGAACGCGCACTGCAAGTGAGGGCGCGCCCGCCGCCGTCGAAGTTCTCGTGCCCGACATCGGCGACTTCGACGAAGTGGCCGTGATCGAGGTCATGGTCAAGCCCGGCGACACGGTCAAGGCCGAGCAGAGCCTGATCACCGTCGAAAGCGACAAGGCGTCGATGGAGATTCCGTCCTCCCACGCCGGCGTCGTGGAACGGGTGCTCGTGGCGGTCGGCGACAAGGTGGCCAAGGGTTCGCCGGTGGTGCTGCTGAAGGGGGCTGCGGGCGAGGTCTCGCCACCCTCACCCCAACCCTCTCCCGCCAGCGGGAGAAGGAGTGAGGGCGCTGCGGCTGTGGCTCCCTCTCCCGCTGCGCGGGAGAGGGCGGGGGGTGAGGGTGCTGCCCCCGCCGCCATGCCTGCCCACGAGCCCACGGCGCCACTGGGCACTTTGCCGCATGCCTCGCCCTCGATCCGCCGCCTGGCGCGCGAACTCGGCGTGCCATTGGCCGAAGTCACCGGCAGCGGCCCCAAGGGACGCATCACGCAGGATGACCTGCAGGGCTTCGTCAAGGGCGTCATGGCCGGCAGCGTGCAGACCACAGCGCAGAAGGCGAGGGCGCCTGCTGCCGCAACGGCGGCGGCGGCCGGCGGCGCCTTCCCCGGCCTGCTGGCCTGGCCGCAGGTGGACTACGCCAAGTTCGGCCCCGTCGAGCGCAAGGACCTGGGCCGCATCAAGAAGATCAGCGCCGCCAACCTGCACCGCAACTGGGTCCTGATCCCGCACGTCACCAACCACGACGACGCCGACATCACCGACCTGGAAGCCTTCCGCGTCCAGCTCAACAAGGAAAACGAGAAGACCGGCGTCAAGGTCACGATGCTGGCCTTCCTCATCAAGGCCAGCGTCGCGGCGCTGAAGAAGTTCCCCGACTTCAACGCCTCGCTGGACGGCGATCAGCTCGTGCTGAAGAACTACTTCCACATCGGCTTTGCCGCCGATACGCCGAACGGGCTGATGGTGCCGGTGATCAAGGACGCCGACAGGAAAGGCGTGCTGCAGATCAGCCAGGAGATGAGCGAGCTGGCCAAGAAGGCGCGCGACGGCAAGCTTGGGCCGGCCGAGATGACGGGCGGCTGTTTCAGCATCAGCTCGCTGGGCGGCATCGGCGGGCGCTACTTCACGCCCATCATCAACGCGCCCGAGGTTTCCATCCTGGGCGTGTGCAAGAGCAGCACCGAGCCGCGCTGGGACGGCAGGCAGTTCGTGCCGCGCCTGATGCTGCCGCTGAGCCTGAGCTGGGACCACCGCGTCATCGACGGCGCGTCGGCGGCACGTTTCAATGCCTATCTGGGTGCCATCCTGGCGGACTTCCGCCGGGTGCTGCTGTAAGGAGCCCACGCATGGCAACGATCGAAATCCGCGTGCCGGACATCGGCGACTTCAAGGACGTGGCGGTGATCGAGGTGCTGGTCAAGCCCGGCGATGCGGTCAAGGCCGAGCAGAGCCTGCTCACGGTGGAAAGCGACAAGGCGTCGATGGAGATCCCGTCGTCGGCCGCCGGCGTGGTGAAGGAGCTGCGGGTGGCGGTGGGGGACAAGGTGAACGAAGGTTCGGTGGTGCTGGTGCTGGAGGCGGAGGCGACGACGGCGGCCGCGCCCTCACCCTCACCCCAGCCCTCTCCCGCAAGCGGGAGAGGGAGTGAAGACGCTGCCTCCCAGGGCAAGGCCGCGGCCGCCGCTGCCGCCCACACCGGCACCGCCGGCCACGATTGCGACCTGCTCGTGCTCGGCGCCGGCCCCGGCGGTTATTCGGCCGCCTTCCGCGCCGCCGACCTGGGCCTCAAGGTGGTGCTGGTGGAACGTTACGCCAGCCTCGGCGGCGTCTGCCTCAACGTCGGCTGCATTCCCAGCAAGGCGCTGCTGCACGTGGCCGCCGTGATCGACGAGGCGAGCCACTTCGCCGATCTCGGCGTCACCTTCGGCGCGCCGCAGATCGACCGCGGCAAGCTGCTCGAGCACAAGAACAAGGTCGTCGGCAAGCTCACCACGGGCCTGGCTGCGATGGCCAGGATGCGCAAGGTGACGGTGGTGCGCGGCTACGGCGCCTTCGTCGACCCGCATCACGTCGTGGTCGAAATCACCACCGGCGAGGGCCAGGAAAGGACCGGCCAGGCGCAGACCATACGCTTCAAGCAATGCATCATCGCCGCCGGCTCGCAGGCGGTGCGGCTGCCCTTCCTGCCCGACGACCCGCGCATCGTCGAATCCACCGGTGCGCTGCAACTGCCGCAGGCGCCCCGGCGCATGCTGATTGTCGGCGGCGGCATCATCGGCCTGGAGATGGGCACCGTCTACAGCACGCTCGGCGCCCGGCTCGACGTGGTCGAAATGCTCGACGGGCTGATGCCCGGCGCCGACCGCGACCTCGTCAAGGTGTGGCAGAAGGTGAACGCGAAGCGCTTCGACCACGTCATGCTGAAGACCAAAACGGTGGCCGCCGAGGCCACCGCCGATGGCATCCTGGTGCGCTTCGAGGGCGAAAGCGCACCTGCGGCCCCGCAGCTCTACGACCTGGTGCTGCAGGCCGTCGGCCGCACGCCCAACGGCCGCAAGATCGGTGCCGACAAGGCCGGCGTGGCCGTCACCGACCGCGGTTTCATCCCGGTGGACGTGCAGATGCGCACCAACGTGCCTCACATCTACGCCATCGGCGACATCGTCGGCCAGCCCATGCTGGCGCACAAGGCGGTGCACGAGGCGCACGTGGCGGCAGAAGTGGCTGCTGGCGATGCCCACGCGCGCTTCGACGCCCGCGTCATCCCCAGCGTGGCCTACACCGACCCCGAAATCGCCTGGGTCGGCCTTACCGAGGACGACGCCAAGGCACGCGGCGTCGCCGTCAAGAAGGGCCTGTTCCCGTGGACGGCCTCGGGCCGCGCCATCGCCAACGGCCGCGACGAAGGCTTCACCAAGCTGCTCTTCGACGCCGCCACGCATCGCATCGTCGGTGGCGGCATCGTCGGCACGCACGCCGGCGACATGATTGGCGAGGTGGCGCTGGCCATCGAGATGGGCGCCGACGCGGTGGACATCGGCAAGACCATCCACCCGCACCCGACGCTGGGCGAAAGCATCGGCATGGCGGCCGAGGTGGCCCATGGCAGCTGCACGGATTTGCCGCCGGCGCGGCGCTGAGTCCGGCCGGGGCGGCTAGACTCCGGAACCCTCACCAGAGACACCCCCGGCCCATGTCCACTGCTGTCACCGAAGCCCAGCTGCTCGAAGCGCTGAAGACCGTCGCCGACCCCAACACCGGCAAGGACTTCGTCAGCACCCGGCAGGTCAAGAACCTGCGCATCGAAGGCGGCGACATCGCCTTCGACGTCGAACTCGGCTACCCCGGCAAGAGCCAGGTGGCCGGTCTGCGCAAGGCACTCATCGCCGCCGCGCGCACGCTGCCGGGCCTGGGCAACGTCAGCGTCAACGTCACCAGCAAGATCGTCTCGCACGCCGTGCAGCGCGGCGTGCAGCTGCTGCCCAACGTCAAGAACATCATCGCCGTGGCCTCGGGCAAGGGCGGCGTAGGCAAGAGCACGACCGCCGTCAATCTGGCGCTGGCGCTGGCTGCCGAGGGCGCCACGGTGGGCATCCTCGACGCCGACATCTACGGCCCCAGCCAACCCATGATGATGGGCATCGAAGGCCGCCCCGAAAGCGCCGACGGCCAGACCATGGAGCCGCTGGAGAACTACGGCGTGCAGGTGATCTCGATCGGTTTCCTGGTCGATGCCGACCAGGCCATGATCTGGCGCGGCCCGATGGCCACGCAGGCGCTCGCGCAACTGCTGCGCCAGACGCGCTGGCGCGACCTGGACTACCTGCTGATCGACATGCCGCCGGGCACCGGCGACATCGCGCTCACGCTCAGCCAGCGTGTGCCGCTGACCGGCGCCGTGATCGTGACGACGCCGCAGGACATCGCGCTGCTCGACGTGAAGCGCGGCGTGGAGATGTTCAAGAAGGTGGGTGTGCCCATCCTCGGCATCGTCGAGAACATGGCCGTGTACATCTGCCCCAACTGCGGCCACAAGGAACACATCTTCGGCGCCGACGGCGGCCGCCGCATGGCCGAGCAGTACGAGGTCGACTACCTCGGTGGCCTGCCCTTGACGATGAGCATCCGCGAACAGGCCGACAGCGGCCGTCCGACCGTGGTGGCCGACCCCGAAGGCGAGATCGCCGCCACCTACCGCCAGATTGCGCGCACGGTGGCGGTGAAGATTGCGCAGAAGGCCAAGGACTTCTCGGCCAAGTTCCCGACCATCAGCGTCTCCAAGGGCACCTGATCAGCGCCGGCGCTCTTCGGTGGCGACGACCGCCGGCTTGCGGCGCGACTTCGTGGCCTGTTGCTTGACCAGCACCTCCTCGAGGCGCCTGCTCCATGCGCCGCTGGCATGCAAGCTTGCCAGCTCGGCCTCTCGTTGCGCGATCAGATCGTCGAAGCGGGTGCCAGCTGAAGCGAGTGCGCGGTCGACAGAGCGGCGCTCCGGCTGAGCCATGTGCTGCACGATGCGATCGCGAACCGACTTGAAGATCTGCGACACCCGCGACGGGGTGACGTGCATTTCCGCGGCCAACTTGACCGGCGTCAGGCCGATGCCGAGGTAAGCGTCGATGACCCTGCGTTCAGACTCCGGCAATCCGGCGAAGAAGCTCTCGAGGCGGCGCATCAGCATGCCGGTGTCGACGCGGGCCTCGACCTCGTCCTGTGGCGTGGCGTGTTCGGTCTGTTGCGCCCCGTCGTCAGCGCCCTCGGGGTCGGACTGTGAACTCACGTCATGGCCGCACCGGGCGTCGCTTTCGGCCTGGAAGATCTCGTCGACGCTCAATCCGCTGAGGCGGCTGAGGTCGGCGGCCGTCGGGCGCGCGTCGGACAGGGCCTGCCATTGCTGCCTGGCCACCTGCACGACCTTCACCTTGCGCCGTTGCGGCCGTGTGAGGTGGTCCATCTGCCGCAATTCGTCGATCATGGCGCCGTTGACGCGCATCTTGGCGTAGCGCACGAAGGCCTCCCGGGCTTCGTCGGTCTCGCGGTCACCTTCCCATTCGAAGCCGAGTGCCGCCTGTGCCACCGCGATCAAGCCGACCTGGATCAGGTCGGCGCGTTCCACGTTCGACGGCAAGCGCCGCGCCAGCGCACTTGCGTGCTGGCGAACCCACGATTCGTTTCTGAGGATGAGCGATGAAGGCACGCCCTGCATCGAGATCATGATCTTTCCCGACAGGTTCCAGTCCGCATGGCGCGGGCGACTGAAAGCGATGACCCACAAGCGTATGGCAGCCGCAAGGCCATTATGCGCTTGCAGCATCGGCACATTCGCACGTTGTCCGGCCCGGCGTGATGTTCAAGCCTCGATCGGGCAGCGCCTGCTCCGGCCCAACCGCCAACGGCGGATGCCCGGCCGCTCAGGCGGCTCGACCGCCGGCCTGGAGTTGCTGCAGTTCGGCCAGCGTGTTGGCGTTGTAGAACGCCGCAGGGTCGTCAAAGGGCACTTCCACGCAACGGTGCCGCTGCGTCCAGCGGTCGATCTTGCGTTCGCCGCTTTGCAGGAAGGCGACCAGGCTTTCCAGCAGGTCGATGCGCACGAGGCTGAACACCGGTTGCTTGCGCATCTCGCCGCCTTCCGGCGTGGCCGCCATGGCCACCTCGGCGTCGGCGGCCGCCAGTGCCGCCGCCAGGCGCGGCACGAGGTCGGCAGGGAAGTTCGGCGTGTCGCAGGGCACCGTCACCAGGTAGGGTGTCGTGCAGTGCTCCAGGCCCGCCAGCAGGCCGCCCAGCGGGCCGGGGTAGTCGGGCAGCGGGTCGGGCCACACCGGCACGCCCATCGATTCGTAGGCCGACAAGTTGCGGTTGGCATTGATGATCAATTCGCCGACCTGCGACTGCAGGCGCAGCATCGCGTGCAGTGCCATCGGCATGCCAAGGTAGTTCTGCAGGCCCTTGTCGACCCCGCCCATGCGGCTGCCGCGGCCACCGGCGAGGATCAGGCCGGTGATCTGCTCCGGCGGAATGGTCATCGGGGTGCCTTCGTGCTGCGCACTGCGGGATTCGCCCTTCGGGCTGCCGTGCGGGCTCATGTTTCGAGCATGTCGAAAGCCTGCGCCTCGATCTGCACGAAGCTGCGCGTGAACGCCGCCACGGCGCGCCAGGTGTCGGCGCGCGGATGCGCCGCGGTCGTCGTGCACAGGTCTTCCACCCAAGGCTGCAGATGGGCGCGGAAGAAGCGGCGCTGCCGCTCCAGGTTGCACACCGCCGCGTCGTCACCTGCGATGAGGTAGCGCATGACCTCGAACACATAAGACACGTGATCCTCGGTCTCGACGCGCAGGGGGTCGCGCGTCAGGCCCAGGTCCATGAGGTCGGTGCGCAGCACGGCCAGCGGCTTCTCGTTCAGGAAGCCGGTGAGGTAGAACGAGCCGTAGGCAAAGACCTCCGGCTTGCCGACGCCGTGGAACAGCGCCTCGTGTTCGGCGGCGGCTGCCTCCACCGTGGTCGCGCGCAGGGCACCGACGAGCTGCATCCACGGCTCCTCCAGGTGGGCGCCGGCCTCGGGCGCCTGCGTCACGGCGACCGCGAACTGCTGCAGCATTTCGGCGTCGGGCGGCGCCAGCCACAGGCGCGACAGCAAGCCGTAGAGCTCGGCGCGAGCCAGCTCCTCGCTGTCGTCGGTGCTGGCGAAGTGGAGCGGTGCGGTGGCGGTCATCGGCAGCCTGCGGTTCAGAGGTCCGTGATGCGGACTTCGCTGGGGTTGGAGTACATGTCGATGACGCGGCAGTCGGTGCACATCTTCAGGCGCTCGGCCGCTGTGCCCTGGAACATGGCGTGGCCGGCGAGCTTGCCCATCATCGACTCGATGCCGCGCAGGGTGCCGAAAGGCTTGCTGCAGCGGATGCAGAGGAAGGGCTCGACTTCGTGCAGCACACGGGTGGCCTTGCGCGCCTTGCCGCCGTCGGCGAGCCACAGCCTGGGCTGCAGCGTGATCGCGTCCTCGGGGCAGGTGACTGCACACAGGCCGCACTGGACGCAGTTCTTCTCGATGAAGCGCAGCTGCGGCCGTTCGGCATTGTCGGCCAGGGCGCTCACCGGGCAGGCGCCGACGCAGCTCAGGCACATCGTGCACTTGTGGGTGTCGATGACGAGGCTGCCGAAGGGCGCCCCGGCGGCCGGCAAGGCGATCTGCTCGGGCGCGGCCGGCGCCAGCGCCAGCAGGTGGTCCAGCGCCAGCTCTAGCGTGGCGCGTTTGTCGGCCTGGGCGGCGAAGGCAGCTGGCCGCGCCACTGTCGCCGCGGCGGGGGCACGCAAGGCCGCGTCCAACGCTGCCAGGTCACGCGCGTCGCGGGCATCGAGCAGCCTGAAGTGCGCTCCGCCGTAGCCCAGGCCGGTGAGCACCGCCTGAGCGACGGCCATCTGGTCCGACAGGGCCTGCCGGTACTCGGGCGCCTCTTCTTCGGTGAGCAGCACCCAGACCTGGCTCGCGCCCTGGGCGATGGCCGCCAGCCAGAGGTCGATGCCGACGCTGGCCGTGTGCCACACGGCCACCGGCAGCACGCGTGCCGGCAGGCCGTGATACTGGCTGTCGGTGCGGGCGGCACGGCCGAGGTCGTCGACCATGCGCACGCCGGCGCCCTGGCTGTGCAACAGCAGCGCCGCATCGCGCCCGCCGGCGTGGCCGTAGGCGGTCAGCATGGTGCGCAGTCGCCGGCCCTGGTCGACCGTTCCGGGGTAGGCAAAGCTCATCGCGCCGCTCGGACACACCGTGCTGCAGGCGCCGCAACCCACGCACAGATGCGGCTCGACGATCACGCCGCCGGTGACCGGCCCCGCGGCATGGCCCTTGCCGCGCGCCTTGCCCTTGAGCGAGGCGTCGCCGCGGATGGCGCGTGTCGAGCAGACATCGATGCAGGCCGTGCAGCCGATCTGCTCGTTGCGCGTGTGTGCGCACAGCCGCTGCTGATAGTTGAAGAACTTGGGCTTGTCGAATTCGCCGCTGAGCTCGCGCAGCGCCAGCACGGCCTTCATCAAGCCGCGCTCGTCGCCGCCGGCGTGGAAGTAGCCCTGCGGCGGCTGATGCATCGTGAACGCGGGCGCGGCCCGCAGGTCCAGCACGAGGTCGAAGGTCTCGCTCACGGCCTGCGGCGGGCGCTGGAAGTCGATGGCGCCGGCGGCGTCGCAGACGCGCACGCAGTCGCGGTGGCTCTTGCAGGCGGACAGATCGACCTGGTAGCTGAAGTCGATGGCGCCTTCGGGGCAGGCGTCGATGCAGGCGTTGCAGCGCGTGCACAGGTCGAGGTCGATCGGGTTGCCGCTTTCCCAGTGCGCCTCGAAGGCGCCCAGCCAGCCGTTCAGGCGCTGCAGCCGGCCGCTGTGCACGGCGTGCGTGTGCGCCTGCGCCAGGGCGCCGCCCGCGCGTTCGATCAGCACGCTGACGTCCAGCGCGTCAGCCAGCAAGGCCGCGGCGTGCTCGGCCGCATCCGCCGCGCCCAGCACCAGCACGCGCCCAGCCGAGCGGTAGCTGACCGTGGCCACAGGCGCAGCCGCCGGCAACTGCGCGGCGGCGATCAGTGCCGCGATCTTGGGCGTGGCCTGGCGGCCGTCGCGTGACCAGCCGCCGGTCTCGCGGATGTTGACGAAATGGATCGGCCGCTCTTCGATGCTGGCCGCGCCTTCGGTCTGCTCGTTGAGCTCGAGGAACAAGCGCCGCTCCTGCGTGCAGGCCACCAGCAGCTCGTCGCCGCTGGCGCCGCTGTCCTTGGCCGCGCGCTGAAACGCCGGTGCCTCGCGCCGGCACAGCAGGCTGTGGACCTGCGCCAGGCCCTCAGCGCTGGCGCCCGGGGTCTTCTCCAGCGCCCGGCTCAGCGCCGGGGCGTCCAGCGTCATCGTCCGGTTGCAGTCGCAGATCAGTGTCTTCATCGGTGGGGGCGTCGGTTGGGGGCGCTGCGGGGTCGCTCGACAGGGCCGCCGGCAGGGAAGGGGGGGCGTCGTCGGGCACTGCGGCCGGCGCGGTGCCGGCAGGGGGTGTCGCGGCAGGTTCGTCGGCGAACAGGCCCAGCGCCGCCGACTGCACCATCTGGCGCAACATGCCGGGCGGCAGCGGATCGGGCTTGCCGTAGTCGTCGATGTAGGTGTCCAGGCCGTCCATGACGTTGAAGTGCGGGTCGCCGAACAGCGTCTTCAGCGCCGTGTTCTTGACCTCGGGATCGACATCGCGGCCGACGAAGCGGGTGAAGTCGGCGTCGTGCGTGAGGCTTTGGGCTTCAGCCAAGGTGGGCGGGGGTGGCTCGACCGGTTGTCGTGGCTCTACAGGCTGTTGGGTGTCGGCGCGCGCGACCGGCACTGATGCTGCGGCCGTGGTCGGCTTCTCGGTGGCTGCCGCGGCATCGGCCAGCACAGTCTCAGCCGCCGGTGCGTTGACCACCACGCCCCGCTGCACCTGCACCTTGCGACGCGACCAGCGCGTCAGGAAACCGTCGTCCTGGTTCATCTCGGCTGCATCAGCGCTGGTCGGGCGGCTGGAACGACACCGGCCGCCGCCGCTTCTTCGGTTCGGGGCGGTAGTGCTCGTCGGTGTAGGCCTGCAGCCACTGGCACAGCTCGGCGGGCAAGGAGACGTTGTCCACGCGCTCCTGTGCGTCGAGCAGGCGGCCGGCCTCGTTGTAGGAGAGCGTCACGAACTCGGGCCACGCGCGCGACGGGTCTGCGTCGGCGGTGCGCCACATCACGAACCAGACCGGTGAACCGCTGCTGAGGTTGAGGTAGTAGCCCTCGCCCTCGTCGCTGTACAGGCTGAGCGGCAGGCCCGGGTGCAGGAAGATCGCCGTCTGGCCGTCGTCTCGCAAAGTGCGCACCTGGCTGCCGAAGCCGCCGTCGTCGAGGATCACTTCGGTGATGCGGAAGCGCCAATCCTCCCACGCATTGGGTTGGCGCTGGCGTTCGATGAGCACCGCCACGCGTATCGTCGGCGGTGTCGAGTTCAGGCGCTGCTGCTGAGCTGGAGCATTCAAGGTCATCGGGCATTCTAGGGTCGTGGCGCATGTGCATCGGGCGCACAGGGTTGCTGGCTGCGGGTTTCGTGCCCTCGGGACTGCCCCTATTGAACAGTTCAAGGCCGCGTAGGGTAATCAGGCCTGCCTATGCTCGTCTGTTCATGGGCCGATCATTGATTTGAGGCAACCCCTGGCGGTCCAGTTGCGAGTGCGGTCGGCCGTCACGGTGGCTTGCGGATGCTGTGCAGACCGGTGTAGAACACAACATTCTTCGGTGGAGATGTATATGAACCAGTCTTCGTTCCCCGCGCTTTCGCGGCGTGGCATGTTGGTCGGTGCAGGCGTCGCAGGTGCCGCCGCGGTGGCCGTCACGGCCGTTCCGCAGGCCCTCAAGGCGCCGCCGGTGGCTACGACGCCCGAGACGGCGCCCGAGCAGGGCGGCGGCTACCGGCTCAGCGCGCACGTGATGCGCTACTACCAGACCGCCAAGGTCTGACGCCTGCAACCGAACGCCGGGCCCGCGCAGCGTGGCCCGGCCCTGAACATCAGCGCCTGGAGATGACAGCGATGCTGCTTATCCGCAAGACCTTCCCCGCCGGCAGCGCCGGCAAGACCCACGCCGGCCTCGGCTCATCGAGCCTGGTCTCGAGCCTGGCGCGCGGCGTTTCGCGCGCGATTCCCACCATGGACCGCCGTGCCTTCCTGCGCCGCTCCGGGCTGGGCGTCGGCGCCGGCATTGCCGTGTCGCAGTTGACGCTGGTGAGGAAGGTCGAGGCCGCCGAGCGTTCGGCCAACGCCGGCACCGGCACCGGCACGATCGAGGTCAAGCGCACCGTCTGCGGCCACTGCTCGGTGGGCTGCGCGCTCGACGCGGTGGTGGAAAACGGCGTCTGGGTGCGCCAGGAGCCGGTGTTCGACAGTCCGATCAACCTGGGCGCGCATTGCGCCAAGGGCGCGGCGGTGCGCGAAAACGGTCACGGTGAGTTCCGCCTCAAGTACCCGATGAAGCTGGTGGGCGGCAAGTACCAGCGCATCTCCTGGGACGTGGCGCTGGACGAGATCAGCAAGAAGATGCTGGAACTGCGCAAGGACAGCGGCCCCGATTCGATCTTCGTCGTCGGCTCGTCCAAGCACAACAACGAGCAGTCCTACCTGGTGCGCAAGTGGATGAGCCTCTGGGGCAGCAACAACACCGACCACCAGGCGCGCATCTGCCACTCTACCACCGTGGCCGGCGTGGCCAACACGTGGGGGTATGGCGCGATGACCAACTCCTACAACGACATGCAGAACTCGAAGGCGGCGCTGTACATCGGCAGCAATGCCGCCGAAGCGCACCCGGTGTCGTTGCTGCACATGCTGCACGCCAAGGAGACCGGTACCAAGATGATCGTCGTCGACCCGCGCTTCACGCGCACGGCGGCGAAGGCGGACCAGTACATCCGCATCCGCTCGGGCAGCGACATCCCGTTCCTGTTCGGCGTCCTGTATCACATCTTCAAGAACGGCTGGGAGGACAAGCAGTACATCGCCGACCGCGTCTACGGCATGGACAAGGTGCGCGAGGACGTGCTCGCCAAGTGGACCCCGGACAAGGTGCTCGAGGCCTGCGGTGTCGACGAAGCCGCCTGCTATCAGGCCGCCAAGACGATGGCCGAGAACCGCCCCAGCACGCTGGTGTGGTGCATGGGCCAGACCCAGCACACCATCGGCAACGCCATGGTTCGGGCCTCGTGCATCGTGCAACTGGCGCTGGGCAACATCGGCAAGAGTGGCGGCGGCGCCAACATCTTCCGCGGCCATGACAACGTGCAGGGCGCCACCGACGTCGGTCCCAACCCCGATTCGCTGCCGGGCTACTACGGTCTGGCCGAAGGCTCGTTCAAGCACTTTGCCAGCGTGTGGGGCGTGGACTTCGAGTGGATCAAGCAGCAGTACGCGCCGGGCATGATGACCAAGCCGGGCATGACGGTGTCGCGCTGGATCGACGGCGTGCTGGAGAAGAACGAACTCATCGACCAGGAGAGCAACCTGCGCGGCCTGTTCTTCTGGGGCCATGCGCCGAACTCGCAGTCGCGCGGTCTCGAGATGAAGCGGGCCATGGACAAGCTCGACCTGCTGGTGGTGGTCGACCCCTTCCCTTCCGCCACCGCCGCCATGGCGGCGATGCCCGGCAAGGCCGACGACCAGAATCCGAACCGCGCCGTCTACCTGCTGCCGGCCTGCACGCAGTTCGAAACCAGCGGCTCGTGCACGGCTTCCAACCGCTCCCTGCAGTGGCGTCAGAAGGTCATCGAGCCGCTGTGGGAAAGCCGCAGCGACCACATGATCATGTACCAGCTGGCCGAGAAGCTGGGCTTCGGCAAGGAGCTGACGAAGAACTTCAAGATGCAGAAGGTCAAGGGCCTGGACGAGCCGGTGCCCGAGGACATCCTGCGCGAGATCAACCGCGGCGTCTGGACCATCGGCTACACCGGCCAGAGCCCCGAGCGGCTGAAGGCGCACATGCGCAACATGAACGTCTTCGACGTCAAGACGCTGCGCGCCAAGGGCGGCATCGACAAGGAGACCGGATACGTGCTCGACGGCGACTACTTCGGCCTGCCGTGGCCATGCTTCGGCACCGCCGAACTCAAGCATCCGGGCTCGCCCAATCTGTACAACACGTCGATGCACGTGATGGAGGGCGGGGGCAACTTCCGCGCCAACTTTGGCGTCGAGCGCGACGGCGTTTCGCTGCTGGCGGGTGATGGCTCGCACAGCAAGGGGTCGGAGCTGACCACCGGCTACCCGGAATTCGATCACGTGCTGCTGAAGAAGCTGGGCTGGTGGGCCGACCTCACCGACGCCGAACAGAAGGCAGCCGACGGCAAGAACTGGAAGACCGATCTTTCTGGAGGCATCCAGCGCGTGACCATGAAGCACGGCTGCCATCCCTTCGGCAACGCCAAGGCCCGCGCCGTGGTCTGGAACTTTCCCGATCCGATTCCGCAGCACCGCGAGCCCTTGTACAGCACGCGGCCGGACCTGGTCGCCAAGTACCCCACGCACGACGACAAGAAGACCTTCTGGCGGCTGCCCACCTTGTACAAGTCGGTGCAGGACGCCAACAAGGACATCGGCAAGACGTTCCCGCTGATCATGACCAGCGGCCGCCTCGTCGAATACGAAGGCGGCGGCGAAGAGACGCGGTCCAATCCCTGGCTGGCCGAGCTGCAGCAGGACATGTTCGTCGAGATCAACCCCAGGGCAGCCAACGACCGCGGCATTCGCAACGGCGACTTCGTCTGGGTCAGAACGCCGTCGATGCAAGGCCTGCCCGACTTCAAGGGCCTGCGCGTGAAGGCGCTGGTGACCGAGCGCGTGGACGCCGAGACGGCGTTCCTGCCCTTCCACTTCTCCGGCCGCTGGGGCGGTGTCGACCTGGCCCCGTACTACCCGGACGGAGCGACGCCGATCGTGCGCGGCGAGGCGGTCAACACCGCCACGACCTACGGCTACGACAGCGTCACGATGATGCAAGAGACCAAGACCACGGTCTGCCAGATCGAGAAGGCGTAAGGAAACACCATGGCTCGAATGAAATTCATCTGCGATGCCGAGCGCTGCATCGAATGCAACGGCTGTGTCACGGCCTGCAAGGCCGAAAACAACGTCCCCTGGGGTGTCAACCGCCGCCGCGTCGTCACGATGAACGACGGCGTGCCCGGCGAGCGCAGCATCTCGGTGGCCTGCATGCACTGCTCCGACGCGCCGTGCATCGCGGTGTGCCCGGTGGACTGCTTCTACCGCACCGCCGAAGGCGTGGTGCTGCACGACAAGGACGTCTGCATCGGCTGCGGCTACTGCAGCTATGCCTGCCCGTTCGGCGCGCCGCAGTTCCCCAGCAACGGCACCTTCGGCCTGCGCGGCAAGATGGACAAGTGCACCTTCTGTGCCGGCGGCCCCGAAGCCCACGGCAGCGCGGCCGAGAACGAGAAGTACGGCCGCAACCGTCTGGCCGAAGGCAAGCTGCCGGCGTGCGCCGAGATGTGCTCGACCAAGGCCTTGATCGGCGGTGACGGCGACGTCGTGGCCGACATCTTCCGCACGCGCGTGCTCAACCGGGGCAAGGGCAGCGAGGTCTGGGGCTGGGGCACGGCCTACGGCAAGCCCACGGCAGGCAGCACCACCGCACCCAAGGCGACCAAGTCATGAGAATCATCGTTTCCTGCGCCTGTCTTGCCGTCGTCGCCAGCCTGGCGGCATGCACCGAGAAGCCCCAGACGCTGACGTCGCGCAAGGCCGACACGTCGGCCTCGCAGGGCACGGGCAACCAGTTCGTCGCCCCGGGCTGGAAGGCCGGCGACCCCGCGAGCTGGGACGAGCAGATGCGCACGCGCACCCAGCGCGGCCAGAACGAGTACACGCGCGTCGCCGCCGGCGGCTGAGGCCGCGTCCCACAGATCAAGGAGCATTCATGCCAGTCTCGATGAGACAAGCCATGATCGGTGCCGTGCTGGCAATGGGCATGCTGGTGTCGGCACAGGCACAGACACAAGCACAGGCACAAGCGCCGGCTGCCGATGCCGCCGCAGCCAAGGGTCCACCGGCCGGATTCGTCGCCCCGGAACTGCCCGCGCCCGACGAGTCCAACGCCGTGCGGGCGCGCACGCAGCCCGGCAACAATGCGCCGGTGTGGCGCGCGGTACGCGAATCCGGCAACCAGCCGGGCTACACCAGCCTGCCGGGGGTGGAGATGGGGGTGCTGATACAGCCCTTCGTGCAGTACCCCGGATCCAGCTACACGACCGCCGGCGAGGCCTGGCGGCAGGTGCGCAACAACTGGATCATTCCCTACGGCGGCTCGCTGATCCTGATCGTCGCGCTGGCGATCGCTCTGTTCTACTGGCGCCGCGGGCCGATGGGCGGCCACATGGCAGACACCGGCCGCAGGATCGAGCGGTTCACGGCCTTGGAGCGCGCCGTGCACTGGTCGGTGGCCATTGCCTTCGTGATCCTGGCCGTGTCGGGCATCGTCATGGCGTTCGGCAAGTTCTTCCTGCTGCCGGTGATGGGAGCCACGCTGTTCGGCTGGCTCAGCTACGCGCTGAAGACGGTGCACAACTTCGCCGGACCGCTGTTCGCCGTGGCGCTGGTGATACTCATCATCACCTTTTTCCGCGACAACATGCCGCGTGCAGGCGACACGATCTGGCTCAAGAAGGGCGGCGGTTTCCTGAGCGGAGAAGAGGTGCCTTCCGGGCGCTTCAACGCGGGCGAGAAGATCGTCTTCTGGGGTGGGGTCATCGTGCTCGGCGTGGTCGTCGTGGCCTCTGGCCTGGTGCTCGACAAACTCGTTCCCGGCTTCGGCGACACCCGCGGCCAGATGCAGATAGCGCACATCGTGCACGGCGTGGCGTCGGCGCTGATGATGGCCATGTTCCTCGGTCACATCTACATGGGCACGATCGGCATGCGGGGTGCCTACCAGGCCATGCGCACGGGCTACGTCGATGAAGCCTGGGCGCAGGAGCATCACGCTCTGTGGTACGACGACATCAGGGCCGGCAGGGTGCCGGCGCAGCGCTCCGGCGGCAGCGGCCCCACCGGCACCCTGGCTACCGCGCCGCGCGGCCACGCATGATTCGATGAGGTAACGCACCATGAAATCCGTTGTCTTCCTGATCGCACTCGCCGCCCTCGCGGGGAGCGCGCTGGCCAAGCTGCCGGCACCGGTGCTGACCGACGAAGCCAAGGCCAAGGCCGCCGAAGCGGCTGCCAGGACCGCATGGTCCGGCAAGGTGGATAGCTACAAGCTGTGCAAGAGCATGGACCAGGTGGCCAGCGAGTACTTCAGGCAGGCCAAACAAGCCGGCAAGGATGTCAAGCCGCCGGTGGCGACGCCGCCGTGCACCGAACCCGGGCTGTTCGCGTTCGTCCCGCCCGCGGCAAAGCCGCTGGAAGCCGCCGGCGCGCATTCGCCCCCGGCGACGGCTACGTCGCCGCCCAGCACCACCACGCCCGCGGCCGCCATGCCGGCCAAGAAGTGACGCGTCTGCCGTGAGTCAGCCCGGCCACGACCTGCGGTACGAGGGCGGCACCAGCCTGCCCACCGTGCCCGGCGCGCCACGTCTGACGCAGGCACGGTGCGAGCTGCTGCGCGAGATCCAGATCCTCGACGAGTACGGCGACCGCCGCAGCATCCATCTGCCGGCCGAGCGCCCGCTGACCCTCTTCGTCGACAAGCGCGAGCTGGTCACGTTGATGACCTTGGGTTCCTCGCCGGAACTGCTGGTGGTGGGCTACCTGTGCAACCAGCGACTGGTCGGCTCGGTGACCGACATCGAATCGGTCACTGTCGACTGGGATGTGGGTGCCGCTGCGGTGCGCACGCACGCCGGTATCGACGACCTGGAGCGTAAGACCGCCCGGCGCGTCGTCACCACAGGATGCGGCCAGGGCACGGTGTTCGGCGACATGATGGGCCTGCTCGATGCCGTGCGACTGCCCGACGCGCAGGTCGCGCGCATCCGCCAGAGCACGCTGCACGGCATGCTCGAAGTCATGCGCCAGCGCAACAGCGTGCATCGCAAGGCCGGTTCGGTGCACGGCTGCGCCTTGTTTCGCGGCGCCGAGATGCTGACCTTCGTCGAGGATGTCGGGCGTCACAACGCCATCGACACCATTGCCGGCTGGATGGCCGTGCATGGCGTGGGCGGCGCCGACAAGGTTTTCTACACCACCGGCCGCCTGACCAGCGAAATGGTCATGAAGGCAGCGCAAATGGGCGTGCCCATCATCGTGTCGCGCAATGGCGTCACCGCCATGGGACACGAGATGGCCAGCAGCCTGGGCATGACGCTGTTCGGCCGTGCCGCCAACCGCCATTTCCTTTGCTATACGGGCTTCGAGCGCTTCGATTCCGAGCCCGAGCCGCAGCGCGCTCCGGTGCGGCTGGTGGCGGGCTGAACGCCGCCGGGCGCGACCGGCGGCCCGCGAGTCGGTTGACCCCGCGCTCAGACCAGGCCGTCGAACAGCCAGACGTCCACCAGTTCACCAGCGGCCACCGACCCCTGCTCGTGCCGCAACACGACCAGCGCGTTCGCCTCGCTCATGCTGCGCAGGATGCCGGCTCCTTGCGAGCCGGTGACACGGACCTGCCAACCCTCGGGCGCCAGGCTCAGATGGCCGCGCTGCAGTTCGGTGCGGCCCGGGCGCTTGCGGATGGCATGGCTGCAGCGGGCCTGAAGCACGGGCAAGGGCTCGGGCGTGGCGCCGGCCAGTTGCAGCAGACCGTCACGCACGAAGGCGTAGTAGGTGACCAGCGCCGCCACCGGGTTGCCGGGCAAGGCGAACAGCCAGCTGGCACGACCGCCGGCACGCAGCGGGCCGAAGGCGAACGGCCGGCCCGGCCGCATCGCCACCTTCCAGAACGCCACCTCGCCCAGACGGGCGAGCAGCGCGCGCGTGTGGTCGGCGTCGCCGGCGCTGACGCCGCCGCTGGTCAGCACCACGTCGGCCTGCGCCACGGCGGCCTCCAGCGTGGCCTGCAAGGCCGCCGGGTCGTCACGAACCAGGCCGAGGTCGATGACCTCCATGCCCAGCCGCTGCAGCGCCGCCATCAGCGCGTAGCGGTTGCTGTCGTAGACGCAGCCGGGATCAAGCGCCTGGCCCAGGGTGCGCAGCTCGTCGCCGGTGGAAAACAGTGCCACGCGCAGACGCCGGACCACGGTCAACTGAGCGATGCCCAACGACGCCACCAGGCCCAGGTCGGCCGGCCGCAAGACGCGTCCAGCGCGCACGGCGGGCTTGCCGCGCGCCAGGTCTTCACCCTGGCGGCGACGGTTGTCGCCGGGACGAATCACGCCGGGCTCGATGCCAATGCGGCTGCCCTCGGCACGGCACAGCTCCAGCGGCACCACGGTGTCCAGCCCCACCGGCATGACCGCACCCGTCATGATGCGCAGGCACTCCCCCGCAGCCACCGTGCCCCTGGGCGGCGCGCCGGCGTACACGGTGCCCACGACGGCCAGCGTGGTGGCGGCGTCGGCGCGCAGCGCGCTGCCGTCGAAGGCATAGCCGTCCATCGCCGAGTTGTCGTGCGCGGGCACGTCGATCGGTGACAGCACGTCTGCGGCCAGGACACGGCCCAAGGCCTGCATCAATGGCACCGTCTCGCTGCCGGCGATGGGTTGCAGCGCGCCGGCAATCGCCGCGCGCGCGTCGTTCACAGTCAGCTGGAGGTCTCCTGCAGCCAGCGGCGAAGGACCGAGTTCCGTCATGCGATCTTCCAGAGTGATGGTGTGGGTGCGCGGCGATTCTGCCGCGTTCGCGCGCCCCTGCCCCTGCTCCGCTCCTGCCGGCGAGCCCCTCGTGCCGGGCGTCGCGGGTGACGCGGCTGAACGGTCAGTGCACAACGGCAGCCCGCGCTCATGGCGCCGTCAGTGCGCGCCCGTAGAAGCGGGCCAGTTCGGCCAGCCGGCCCGCATGCCAGGGGTGCACGTGGCTCCACTGGAAGCGCCAGGCCCACCAGCCCTCGCTCTGCCCCGGGGCGTTCATGCGGCATTCGCTGGGCAGTGCCAGTATGTCCTGCATCGGCAACACCGCCGTGTCGGCGACACTGGACATGGCGGCGCGGATCATGGTCCAGGGCATGTCGTGGCCGTCGGTGGCGAAGTAGCCGCGCGCGAACTGGCGTTCATGGTCGCTCGCCCTGGCCCACCAGCCGAGCACCGTGTCGTTGTCATGGGTGCCGGGGTAGACCACCGTGTCGGGTTCGTGGTTGTGCGGCAGGTAGCGGTCGGACGCGTCGCCGACGAAGGCGAACTGCAGGATGCGCATGCCGGGGAAGCCGAACTTCCTGCGCAGCGCCTCGACGTCGGGCGTGATCACCCCCAGGTCCTCGGCGATGATCGGCACCGGCCCCAGCGCCCGGGCCACGGCCTTGAACAGGGGCTCGCCCGGCCCGGCCACCCAGCGTCCCTGCACCGCCGTCGGCTCGCTGGCTGGAATCTCCCAGTAGCCGGCGAAGCCGCGGAAATGGTCGATGCGCACGATGTCCACCAGCTCGAAAGTGCGGCGCACGCGTTCCACCCACCAGGCGTAGCCGTCCTTGGCGTGTTCGCTCCAGCGGTACAGCGGGTTGCCCCAGCGCTGGCCGGTGGCGCTGAAGAAGTCCGGTGGCACGCCGGCCACGACCGTGGGCCGGCCGTCGGGCCCGAGCTCGAAGAGCTCCTGGTGCGCCCACACCTCGGCGCTCTGGTGGGCGATGAAGATCGGCGCGTCGCCGATGATCTCCACGCCGCGCTCGTTGGCATACGCCTTGAGAGTCAGCCACTGGCGGAAGAAGGCCCATTGGCAGAACTGCCAGAAGTGGACGCGCACGGCGTGTTCAGCCCGTGACGCGGCCAGCGCCGCCGGCTCGCGTGCGGCCAGCGCCGGGGACCAGTCGCACCAGTCCCGGCCGGGGTGGACTTCGCCGAGCGCCATGAACAGCGCGTAGTCGTCCAGCCATGACCGTTGCGCGGCCACGAACTCGGCATAGGCCTCGCGCTGCTGCGGCGTCGCCGCGGCGCCAAAACGCGCGGCGGCGCGCGCCAGCCGCTCCATGCGGAACGGCACCACGACGTCGAAGTTCACGCGCCGTGCGTCGAGCCCAGGTGCCGGGGCCAGGTCGGCGGTGTCGAGCCAGCCCTGGCGCTGCAGTTCGGCCAGGTCGATCATCAGCACATTGCCGGCGAAGGCCGAGGTGCTCATGTAGGGCGAGTTGCCTGCGCCGATGCCGCCCAGCGGCAGGATCTGCCACAGCCTCTGGCTGCCGGCCACCAGCCAGTCGACGAAGTGCCGCGCATCGGACCCGAAGTCGCCCGAGCCGTATGGGCCGGGCAGGGAGGTGGGGTGCAGCAGCACCCCGCTGGCGCGGGGGAATCTCATGGCTCGGGTCCTCGGGTGGGGCCGCCGGCGTCGCGCAGCAGTACCAGGCTGCGTGCGCGCAGCTCGTAGTGGCCTGCCTGCGCCGCGCACGCGCGCCGCCAGCTCCTGCGGCCGTCGGGTTGCGTGGTGTCGAGTTCGGCCACCCAGTCGCCCGGCGGCAGCGCGAAGCTGGCGTCCAGGTCGCGTGCGTTGACCAGCAGCAGCAGCGGCGCGCCGCTGCGGCCGGCGCCGCCGATGTGGGCGCCCAGGATGCGCGACATGCGGTTGTTCCAGTGCTCGGCCGTCATCGGCTCGCCGGTGCGGCGCAGCCAGGCCAGGTCGACCTGGCCACGGCGGTCTGGCAGCCCCGTGTGCCAGTGCAGCGCCATCGGCAGCAGTTGCCGCCGCAAGGCCAGAACATGGGCGGTGAACTCGATCAGCGACTGGTCGGCGCGCGCCCAGTCGATCCAGGTGATGGGGCTGTCCTGGCAGTAGGGGTTGTTGTTGCCGCCCTGGCTGTGGCCGAGTTCGTCGCCGGCGGCCAGCATCGGCGTGCCCTGTGCCAGCAGCACGGTGGCCAGCAGGGCGCGCTTCAGGCGTGCGCGGCAGGCGTTGACCTCGGGGTCCTCGGTCGGGCCCTCCCAGCCGCAGTTCCAGCTCAGGTTGTGGCCGTGGCCGTCGCGGTTGTCCTCGAGGTTGGCCTCGTTGTGGCGCAGGTCGTAGCTCAGCAGGTCGGTGAGCGTGAAGCCGTCGTGCGAGACCACGTAGTTCACCGACTCGGCAGGCCAGCGCCGGCGCGGCTGGTACAGGTCCGACGATCCCGCCAGGCGCAGCGCGAACTCGCCGCGCGTGCAGTCGCCACCGAGCCAGAAGGCGCGCGCGGTGTCGCGGAAGCGATCGTTCCACTCCAGCCAGCCGCGCGGGAACTGGCCCACCTGCCAGCCGCCGGGGCCGAGGTCCCAGGGTTCGGCGATCAGCTTCACGCGCTGCAGCACCGGGTCCTGCTGCACCGCCTTGAAGAACGGGCCGTCGCGTTCGAAGCCGATGTCGCCGCGGCCGAGCACCGGTGCGAGGTCGAAGCGGAAGCCGTCGACATGCATCTCGGCGACCCAGAAGCGCAGGCTGTCCAGCACCATCTGCAGCACGCGCGGGTGGCGGATGTCGATGGTGTTGCCGCAGCCGCTCCAGTTCTCGTAGCGCTCGCGCTGCCCGTGCGGCAACCGGTACCAGCAGGCGTTGTCGAAACCGCGCCAGCTGATCGTGGGGCCGCGTTCGTCGCCTTCGGCCGTGTGGTTGTAGACGACGTCCAGCAGCACCTCGATGCCGGCGGCGTGCAGCCGGCGCACCATGGACCTGAACTCGTCGCGCGGTCGCTCCGTGGCCGCGTAGCGCGGGTCCGGGCAGAAGTAGCCCAGCGTGTTGTAGCCCCAGTAGTTGACCAGCCCCAGCTCGACCAGCCGTTCTTCGTCCAGGATCTGCTGCACCGGCAACAGGCTCACCGCGGTGATGCCCAGGCGCTGCAGGTGGGCCAGGGCCGCGTCCGACGCCAGCCCGGCATAGGTGCCCTGCAGCGGTTCGGGCACACCGGGTAGCCTCTTCGTGAAGCCGCGCACGTGCAGTTCATAGATCACGGTGTCGGCCAGCGGCGTGGCGGGCGGCCGGTCGCCCTGCCAGTCGTAGTGCTCGTGCACGACACGCGCCTTCAGCGCCTCGTGGCCGTTGTCGCGCGTGTCGATGTGCTGCGCGTGCTCGCGGTCGGCGCCGAAGTGCGGGCCAAGCCAGTCGAAGCGGCCGACGATCTCGCGCGCCCAGGGGTCGAGCAGCAGCTTGTGCGGGTTGAAACGGTGGCCGCGTTCCGGGCGCCAGGGACCGTGGACGCGGAACCCGTAGACGAGCCCCGGCGCGGCGCCGGGCAGGCGGCCGTGCCAGACGTCGCCGCTGCGCGACGGCAACGGCAGCCGCGCCAGCTCGACATGGCCGGCGGCGTCGAACAGGCACAGGTCGACCTGCGTGGCATGCTCGGAGAAGGCAGCAAAGTTGACGCCGCTGCCGTCGCAGGCCGCGCCCATCGGCCATGGCACGCCGGGCTCCAGATCCACGGTGTCCTGGCCGGCGACCAGGGAACCGATGCTCAGGCGGTCCATTCGAGGAACACCGTGGCCAGCGGCGGCAGCGTGAGCACGATGGACTGCCTGCGGTCGTGGCTGGGTACCGCCTCGCTGCTGGCCACGCCCAGCGGCGTGCCGACGTTGCTGCCGCCGTAGAAGGCCGAATCGGTGTTCAGCCGCTCGTGCCACCGCCCGGCGGCAGGCACGCCGAGGCGGATGCCGTGGTGCACCACCGGTGCGAAGTTGCACACCACCAGCATCAGCTGCCCGTCGCTGCCCCGGCGCACGAAACTCAGCAAGCTGCGGCGCGCGTCATCCAGGTCGATCCATTCGAAACCGGCGCTGCTGAAGTCCTGGCCGTACAGCGCCGGGCTGGAGCTGTAAAGCCCATTCAGGTCACGCACCAGGCGCTGCATGCCGGCATGGCTCGGGTCGTCGAGCAGGTGCCAGTCGAGGCTGGCGTCATGGTTCCATTCGCGGTCCTGCGCGAACTCGCAGCCCATGAACATCAGCTTCTTGCCGGGGTGGCCGAACATGAAGCCGTAATAGGCGCGCAGGTTGGCGAACCGCTGCCAGCGATCGCCCGGCATCTTGGCCAGCAGCGAGCCCTTGCCGTGCACGACCTCGTCGTGCGAGAGCGGCAGCACGAAGTTCTCGGTGAAGGCGTAGACGAGGCCGAAGGTCAACTCCCCGTGGTGGTAGGGGCGGTGGATGGGGTCGCGCGCGATGTACTTCAGCGTGTCGTGCATCCAGCCCATGTTCCACTTGTAGTGGAAGCCCAGGCCGCCGGCATACGTGGGGCGCGACACGGCCGGGAAGGCGGTGGATTCCTCGGCCAGCATCACCGCCTGCGGGCGTTCGGCGCCAATGACTTCGTTGGTGCGCTTCAGGAAGGCGATCGCCTCGAGGTTCTCGCGGCCACCGTGCACGTTGGGGATCCATTCGCCGGCCTTGCGGCTGTAGTCGCGGTAGAGCATCGAGGCCACCGCATCGACGCGCAGGCCGTCGACGTCGAAACGCTCCAGCCAGTACAAGGCGCTGCCGACCAGGAAGTTGCGCACCTCCGTACGGCCGAAGTTGTAGATGAGCGTGTTCCAGTCGTTGTGGAAGCCCTCGCGCGGGTCGGCGTACTCGTACAGGTGGGTGCCGTCGAAGTGCGCCAGGCCGTGCGCGTCGGCTGGGAAATGTGCCGGCACCCAGTCCAGCAGCACGCCGATGCCGGCGGCGTGTGCGTGGTCGACGAAACGGCGAAAGCCCGCCGCCGAGCCGCCCGCGGCGGCGTCTGCCGCATTGGCGAAACGCGCCGTCGGCGCGTACTGGCCCAGCGTCTGATAGCCCCAGGAGCCGTCGAAGGGGTGCTCGCTCACCGGCATCAGTTCCAGATGCGTGTAACCCATGTCCAGCGCATAGCCCACCAACTCGTCGGCGAGTTCGTCCCAGTTCAGCCAGCGGTCGTGTTCTTCGGGCTTGCGGCGCCAGCTTCCCAGATGTACTTCGTAGATGCTCATCGGCGCGTCCAGCGCATTTGCAGCCTGGCGGACCGGCGAGGGCGGCGCCACCGGCGGCATCGCCGCCACGACGCTGGCGGTGGCCGGGCGCAACTCGGTCTGGCGCGCGAACGGGTCTGCCTTCTGCGGCAGCAGCAGGCCGTCACGGTCCAGCAGTTCGAACTTGTAGCGCTCGCCGGCGTGCACCCCGGGCAGGAAGAGTTCCCACACGCCGCACTCGCGGCGCAGCCGCATCGGGTGGCGGCGGCCGTCCCAGGCGTTGAAGTCGCCGACCACGCTGACGCGCGACGCGTTGGGTGCCCAGACGGCAAAGCTGGTGCCGGCCACAGCGTCGATCTCGCGCGGCGTGGCACCCAGCATCTCGTAGGGCCGCAGGTGCGAGCCTTCGGCCAGCAGCCAGGCGTCCATCTCGCCGAGCACGGCGCCGAAGCGGTAGGGATCCTCCAGGAGCGCCTCGCCGCCGCCTTGCCAGGCCACCTGCAGGCGGTACGGGCCGTCGGCGGGCAGCGGGCCCTCGAACAAGCCGTCGCGGTGGCGCAACGCCAGCGGCACCCGGCTGGTGCCGACCACTGCCGACACGATCGAGGCTCCGGGCAGGAAGGCCCGCACCCAGGTGCGGCCGTCGGTTTGCCGGTGCGGGCCGAGCACCGCGCAGGGATCGCCGTGCCGGCCCTGGCACAGGCGTTGGATGTCGTCGTCGCTGAGCATGCGGTGCTGTCGGGGCCTGTCCGGGCCTGGGCGCTAGTCTTTGGGCGTCAGCCCCCAGACGTGGTTGGCGTATGCGCGGATGGTACGGTCTGAAGAGAACGGGCCCATGCCGGCGACGTTGGCGATGGCCTTGCGGGCCCAGGCCTCGCGGTCGGCGTAAAGCGTGTCGACGCGGGCCTGCGCTGCAAGGTAGGCGTCGAAGTCGGCCAGCAGCATGTAGCGGTCGCCGCCCCACAACAGGCCGTCGACCAGCGCACGGTAGCGGCCGGGTTCGTCGGGCGAGAACTGGCCGCCGGCCACGGCGTCGAGCACCGCCTTCAGGCGCGCGTTCTCCTCGTAGACGCGCAGCGGCTGGTAACCCGCGGCGCGGCTGGCGGCCACCTCGGCCGCCGAGAGGCCGAAAATGAAGACGTTGTCGTCGCCGACCTGCTGGCGGATCTCGATGTTGGCGCCGTCGTCGGTGCCTATCGTCAGCGCGCCGTTGAGCGCCAGCTTCATGTTGCCGGTGCCCGACGCTTCGGTGCCGGCGGTGGAGATCTGCTCCGACAGGTCGGCCCCGGGCATGATCAATTCGGCCACCGAGACGCCGTAGTTGGGCACGAACACGACCTGGAGCTTGCCGCCGATGCGCGGGTCGTGGTTGATGACCCGGCCGACGTCGTGGATGAGCCGGATCACGTTCTTGGCAGTGACATAACTCGACGCCGCCTTGCCGGCGAAGATCACCGTGCGCGGCACCCAATCGCCACGCTCCAGGACCAGCGGGTCGGCCAGCATCGCCTGGTAGCGCGCCACCACCTGCAGCACGTTGAGCAGCTGGCGCTTGTACTCGTGAATGCGCTTGACCTGCACGTCGAACAGGCTCGCCGGGTCGACCGCAAGGGCCGTCGTGGCGCGGATGTGCTCGGCCAGGCGCGCCTTGTTGGCGTGCTTGACGGCCAGGAAGGCGCTGCGGAAGTCGGCCCGGTCGGCGTGTTCGGCCAGGCGTGCCAGCTGGTCGAGGTCGAGCCGCCAGCCGCTGCCGATGGCGGCGTCGATCAGCGAGGCCAGGCCGGGATTGGCCTGCGCCAGCCAGCGGCGCGGGGTCACGCCGTTGGTCATGTTGGTGAAGCGATCGGGCCACAAGCTCGCGAAGTCGGCGAAGATGGTGGCCACCAGCAGGTCGGAATGCAGCGCCGAAACACCGTTGACCTTGTGGCTGCCCACGATCGACAGGTGGGCCATGCGCACGCGGCGCTCGCCGGACTCGTCGACCAGCGACAGCCGGCGCAAGAAGTCGTGGTCGCCCGGCCGCTGTGCCGCGGCCTCGGCCAGGAACTCGTGGTTGATGCGCATGATGATCTCCAGGTGGCGCGGCAGCACCCTTTGCATCAGCCCCACCGGCCAGGTCTCCAGCGCCTCGGGCATCAATGTGTGGTTGGTATAGCTGAAGACCTTCCTCGTGATGGCCCAGGCGGCCGGCCAGCCGAAGCCGTGATCGTCCACCAGCAGGCGCATCAACTCGGCCACGCCGATGGCGGGATGGGTGTCGTTGAGATGGATCGCCACCTTGTCCGGCAGGTTGGTGAGCCGGCCGTGTTCGGCCAGGTGGCGCGCCAGGATGTCCTGGATCGATGCGCTGGTGAAGAAATATTCCTGCCGCAAACGCAACTCGCGCCCTGCGTCGGTGCTGTCATTGGGGTACAACACCCAGGAGATGTTCTCGAACTCGTTCTTGAATTCCGCGGCGCGTGCGTAGTCGCCGCTGTTGAACGCATGCAGGTCGATTTGCGCCGGTGCCACCGCCTTCCACAGCCGCAGGGTGCTCACGCGCTCGGTGCCGTGGCCGGGAATCACCATGTCGTAGGCCTTGGCGTTGACCTCGCCGGCGTGGCGCCACACCGGTGCCGTGCTGGGCGACTCGGCGTGCTCGACCCAGCCGCCGAAGCGCACCGTGTAGTGCACACCAGGCCGCGGAAACTCCCACGGTGTGCCGTCTTCCAGCCAGGGGTCGGGGTGTTCGACCTGGCGGCCGCCGTGGATGCTCTGTTTGAACATCCCGAACTCGTAGCGGATGCCGTAGCCGAAGGAAGGCAGCTCCAAGGTCGCCATCGAATCCAGGAAGCATGCCGCCAGCCGGCCCAGGCCACCATTGCCCAGCGCCGCGTCGGCCTCGGTGGCGGCCAGGTCTTCCAGCGTGCAGGCGTGGTCACGGGCCGCGCTGCCCAACTCGCCCTGGATGTTCAGCGCCGCCAGGGCGTTGGACAGCGTGCGGCCGATCAGAAATTCCATCGACAGGTAATAGACGCGGCGCGCCTTGGCGGCGCGGTCGGCGCAATCACCGGCCACCCAACGCCTGGACAGCTGCTCGCGCGCCACTTGCGCCACCGCATGCATGACGTCCGTTCGGCTGGCGGTGGCCGGCGCGGCGCCGACGGTGCCCAGCAGGTGGTGGTCCACGGTGGCAGCGCAGGCCGCAGCACCGGTGGCAGGTTGTTTGAAGACAGAGTTCATGAGCGGACGGCGCGTGGTTTGCGGGGCCCCAGGACAGTGGTGCGTTAAGCAGGATCAATGCCTGGAGTTGAAATCTGAATTAGAACAGCGTCATGAGAGCAGATCACGATGCGAAGTGGCAAGTATCGATGCCTCGCCCAAACCCGTTCGCACCAATCTCGTGCCACGCCAAGGATGTCGTCCAGCTGCAGTCTTCCCCACAGGAGTTGTCATGAAACCGATCGATGTCGCCCAGGGTCTGGACCTGCCGCGCCGCGCCGTGGCCCTGGTGCTGGCCGGCGGCCGCGGCAGCCGGCTCAAGAACCTGACCGACAGCCGCGCCAAGCCTGCGGTGTACTTCGGCGGCAAGTTCCGCATCATCGACTTCGCGCTGTCCAACTGCATGAACTCGGGCATTCGCCGCATCGGCGTCATCACCCAGTACAAGAGCCACAGCCTGCTGCGGCATCTGCAGCGGGGCTGGGCCTTCCTGAAGAGCGAGATGAACGAGTTCGTGGACCTGCTGCCTGCGCAGCAACGGGTCGACGAGGAATCCTGGTATCGCGGCACTGCGGACGCGGTCTACCAGAACCAGGACATCCTCGCTGCCTACCGTGCGGATTACGTCGTCGTGCTCGCCGGCGACCATGTCTACAAGCAGAACTATGCGCTCATGCTGGCCGACCACGTGGCGCAGGGTCGCGAATGCACCGTCGGCTGCATCGAGGTGCCGCAAAGCGAGGCCACGGCCTTCGGCGTGATGGCGGTCGACGCCAAGCGCCTGATCCTCGATTTCGTCGAAAAGCCCGCCGACCCGCCGACGATCCCGGGCAAGCCGGGGCGTACGCTGGCCAGCATGGGCATCTACATCTTCAACGCGCGCTTTCTCTACCGCGAACTCGAGCGAGACATGGCCGACCCGCATTCGAGCCACGATTTCGGCAAGGACATCATCCCCAAGCTGGTGAAGGTCGGCCAGGCCGTCGCGCACCCCTTCGAACTCAGCTGCGTGGGGGCACGGGTGGGCGAGGCGCCGTACTGGCGCGACGTGGGCACGATAGATGCCTACTGGGACGCCAACATCGACCTCACGGCCACCGACCCCTTGCTGAACCTATACGACACCAACTGGCCGATCTGGACCTACCAGCCGCAGTTGCCGCCCGCCAAGTTCGTGCACAACCAGGAAGACCGCCGCGGCATGGCCATCGAGTCGCTGGTTTCGGGGGGGTGCATCATCTCGGGCGCCGTCTTCCGCTCGGTGCTCTTTTCCAGCGTGCGGGTGCATTCGTACTCGGCGGTCAACTGGTCGGTGTTGCTGCCGGGCGTGCAGGTCGGGCGCCACGCGCGGCTGACCCGGGTCGTCGTCGACCGCGACTGCGTGATCCCCGACGGCATGGTCATCGGCGAAGACGCGGCTGCCGACGCGCGGCACTTCCATCGCACGGATTCGGGCATCACGCTGGTCACGCGCGACATGTTGCGCCGGCTTTGAAGGACGCCATGGGCATGAAGGTCCTGCATGTGGCCGCCGAGGTCTTCCCGCTGGTCAAGACCGGCGGCCTGGCCGATGTCGTGGCAGCGCTGCCGGTGGCGCTGGCCGCGCAGGGCGCCGACGTGCGCCTGCTGCTGCCCGGGCTGCCGGCGGTGATGGACAGCGTGCAGGGGGCGCGTACCGTCATCGACATCGGCCCCTGCTTCGGCGCCCTGCGCGTGCGGCTGCTGCTGGCGCGCATGCCGGGCAGCCAGCTGCCGGTGTACGTGGTCGACGCACCCTATCTCTATCGCCGCGGCGGTGGCCCTTACCAGGACAGCCTGGGCGAGGAATGGCCCGACAACCTGCAGCGCTTTGCCCTGCTGGGCTGGGTGGCTGCCCATCTCGCGGCCGACGACGCCGATTCGACATGGGTGCCCAACATCGTGCATGCCCACGACTGGCATGCCGCGATGGCCTGCGCCTACATCGCCGAGCACCCGCCGACGCCGGCCGGCACCGTGTTTACGGTGCACAACCTGGCCTTCCAGGGGCTGTTCCCGATGCACGACTGGGCCACGCTGGGTCTGGCGACGCGGCTGATGTCCCCCGCGGGGCTGGAATTCCATGGCCAGCTCAGCTTCATGAAGGCCGGGCTGCTGTTCGCCGACCGCGTCACCACCGTGAGCCCGACCTACGCGCGCGAGATCGCCACGCACGAATTCGGCTGCGGCCTGGACGGCGTCATCCGCGGCCGCGGCGCCAGCGTCACGGGTGTGCTCAACGGCATCGACGACGAGGTCTGGAACCCGGCCACCGACCCCGCGATCGCCGAGCGCTACGACGCTGAACGGATGGGCGGCAAACGCAGCTGTCGGCAGGCCTTGCAGCGCGAGCTGGGTCTGGACGCCGACGACGACGCACTGCTGGTGACGGTGGTCAGCCGACTCTCGGCGCAGAAGGGGCTGGACCTGGTGCTGGCGGCACTGCCGGACCTGCTGAGCGCGGGCGTGCAGCTTGCCGTCCAGGGCACTGGCGAGCCGGGCTTGGAGGCAGCCCTGCGCATGGCGATGTTGGCGCACCCGGGGCGCGTGCATGTGCATATCGGCTATGACGAGGCGCGCGCGCATAGGCTGATTGCCGGCGCCGACGCGATCGCGGTGCCGTCACGCTTCGAGCCCTGCGGGCTGACGCAGCTGTACGGCCTGCGCTACGGCACGCTGCCGATCGTGCGCCGCGTCGGCGGGCTGGCCGACACCGTCACCGATGCCACGCCACAGGCCGTGGCCGACGGCCGCGCCACCGGCTTCAGCTTCGACGCCGCCACGCCCGCGGCCTTCGAACGGGCAGTCAAGCGGGCTGTCGAAGCGCGGCGTGTAGCCCGGACCTGGCGAGCTCTGGTAGCCACGGCGATGTCACAACCGCTGTCCTGGGAGGGCCCGGCGCGGGCCTACCTGGACTTGTACACGGCGGTACGGGCGGGGGAGCACATGGGCCGGCTGGGTGAGGGCTGAGCGGGTCGCTGGCGGACGGGGCGTCCTTTCTTGAGCAGTCCAGCGCCGTCCAACGCTACCCACAAGACCGGCCGATAAGCCGCGCCAGCACTAGCGAAAACGGCACCCCCTTGTCCAACCCCGTCTAATCGGATACAGTCCAATCCACATTCTGAACGTGGGTAGGATCATGGGTAACTCAGTTAGGCGGACGATTTTCAAGCTGTCGGCGACGGCGGTGGCGAAGAAGAAGAAGCCGGGCCACTACGGCGACGGCGGTGGCCTGTGGCTGCAGGTCTCGACGGTCGGCACCAAGAGCTGGGTCTTCCGGTTCACGCTCAACGGCAAGGCCCGCGAGATGGGTCTAGGGGCGCTGCACACCGTCACGCTGGCCGACGCGCGCGACAAGGCCGCGGACTGCCGTAAGCAGGTGCTCGACGGCACCGACCCTATCGAGGCGCGCGGCGCGCAGCGGCTGACTTCGCAGGCCGCCGCCGCCCGTGCGTTGACCTTCGACCAGTGCGCCGGGCAGTACATCGAGACGCACCGCAGCGGCTGGCGCAATGAGAAGCACGCCGAGCAGTGGACCAATACGCTGGCGACCTATGCGAGCCCGGTCTTCGGCAAGCTGCCCGTGGCCGCGGTGGACACCGCGCTGGTGCTGAAGGTGCTCACGCCGATTTGGGCCGTCAAGACCGAGACCGCAAAGCGTGTGCGTGGCCGCGTCGAATCGGTGCTGTCGTGGGCCGCGGCGCAGAAGCTGCGCACGGGCGAGAACCCGGCGCGGTGGAAGGGCCACCTCGACAACTTGCTGGCGCCGCCGGAAAAGGTGACAAGGGTCGAGCATCACGCCGCGCTGCCCTACGTCGAGATGGGCGAGTTCATGCAGGCGCTGCGGGCAGAGCAGGGCACCAGCGCCCGTGCCGTCGAGTTGATCATCTTGACCGCCGCGCGCACCAGCGAAGTGTTCAACGCCACGCGCGACGAGTTCGACCTCGACGCCGGAATCTGGACCGTTCCGGGCGAGCGCATGAAAGCAGGCAAGCCGCACCGCGTGCCGCTGTCCGACGCCGCGCTGGCGCTGATCAAGAGTTCAATCAGCGACACCGGGTCGAGCTACATCTTTCCGGGCGCACGGGAGGGCAGACCGCTGTCCAACATGGCCGGCTTGATGCTGCTCAAGCGCATGGGCCGCGCCGACCTCACGGTTCACGGGTTCCGCAGCTCATTCAGGGACTGGGCAGCCGAGCAGACAAACTTCCCGCGCGAGATAGCCGAGGCCGCGCTGGCGCACACCGTCGAGAGCAAGGTCGAGGCCGCCTATCAGCGTGGCGATTTGCTGCTGAAGAGAAGCAAACTCATGCAGGCATGGGCCGACTACTGCGCCCGGCCGGTGGCAGCTGCGAACGTTGTCAACCTGTCGAATCGCTCGGCTGCCTAGAGGTGCGCATGGAACTGAAACACCGTTTAACGTTGCTCGCCCGCGACCGGCTGGCGAACCTGCCCGGCGCGCTTGAGCGATTCGAGGTTGACCTAGCAGGCCCGCGCCTGCTGGCCGAAGCCGGGGCGCTGCCCGAGGTCTATCGGCAAGCCGAACTGACGGGCAACACGAAGGCGACGGCAGCGATTCAAGCGCACCTGACCGCCGTAGTGGACCGCTGGGCCAAAGCGCAAGCGCTGGCGGTGGCGGTGCAGCCGCTGGCGAGCGTAGGCGCCCCAAGCACCTGTCCCGAGACGGCCGCAAAGCGCGCGCAGCTATCACAGCAAGCGGCATGCGCGAGTCCGAGTCACGCCGAAGCGAGCCAAGAAGAAGCAGGCATACCAATCACAACTGAACAACTGTGCGACGGGTTCGATGGGCTGAAATGGACCAGCCTGCAGTGGAGGACGACGATCAACAAGCGTGTGCCTGATTGGCTGGTGGCGTGCAAGGCCACCAAAGGCACCGGCGGCGCATCTCCGAAGCAAGCGACGTGGTGGCCGATCAAAGTCGCGCGCGCCCTCGCCGCCAAGCGGCCACGCGGACCCGCCACGCCAGTGCAGGAGATCGACCGTGCATTTAGGACTCGACCCACGTTAAAGACATGGACCAAGGCTTGGGTGTCCTATCGAGAGGACCATCCCGAACTGGGGTAGTTCACCCGCATTCACCCGCGTTCGTGACCCGCGCTTCTCACCCGCTGAAGCGCGGGTGACCTAGGACCATCACCCGCGCTTCGCATTCGCCAGAAGCGCGGTAATCAGGCTTCGCCCCAATCCAATCCCGCCTATCCGCACCCACCTGGGTGCAGCGCGGAAAGGAGCGGAAGGCGAGACGATGACAGATACCTTGATGCGCGCCCCGGCCGTGAGGCTGGCGACGGGCTACAGCCGCTCCAGCATCTATGCGCTGATGAAGGCTGGCAAGTTCCCCAAGCCCGTGACGCTGGCCGGCGGTGGCGCTGTTGCGTGGCGCTCCAGCGATGTGGCCGCATGGATCGCGGCGCAGGGCAAGCAGGCGGTGGCCGCATGACGGCCCCAAATGCAACGGGGGCCAGTCGCGCCAACGACAGCCCCCGCCAAGACCAAACCGAAAACAAGCACGCCGATTGTGCCGCGCCGCTGGCCGACGTGCAACACGACGAAGCAGCCGCCCGTGCCGCAGTCGAGGCGCTCGACAAGCGCATCACTGGTGCCATGGCTCGCGCTGCGATGGCCGGGGTAACGGTGCACCTTGTCGGCAAGCCCGGAGGCGGCAGCGAGTTTCTCGCGTTCAAGTGGCAGCACTCGCGCACGTTCGCCGACGTGGCCGCGCTGGAAAGCTGGCTCGCGCATGTTGCAGGGGTTCAGCCATGAGCGCCGTCATTGACTGGCAAGGCGCCACCCGTCAGACCTGCCCGGACTGCGGACGGAGCGAGCGCGACAGGACTCTAGGCGTGACTGTCGAGGCCGGCCGCGGGGTCGCCCATTGCTTCCGCTGCGGGTACGTCGAAACCCTGCGCGACGAGCGCACCGAGCGCAGGCCCGGCAAGCCCGTTTCTAGGCCCGTGGCGCCACTCAAGCGCGAGACCCTGAGCCAGTACGGCCTGGAGCTGTTCGGCGCCTGTATCGAGGTTCACAGCACCATCGGCGAGCAGTACCTGCTGGCCCGCGGCTGCGTGATCCCGCCGGCCGATGGTGATCTGCGGTTTCACCCGGCGCTGCGACATCCATCGGGCTACGTCGGGCCGGCGCTGGTGGCGCTGGTGACTCATGCAGTTACGCGCGAGCCGATGACGCTGCACCGGACCTGGGTGCGGGCCGATGGCACCAAGGCCGACTGCGACCCGCCGCGGCTGCTGCTGGGTGGACACGTCAAGAAGCATGGCGTCATCCGGCTGTGGCCGGATGAGTGCGTCACCTACGGCCTGGCAGTGGCCGAAGGCGTCGAGAGTGCGCTCAGTCTGGCGCTGGCCTATCAACCCGTGTGGGCCTGCATTGACGCCGGCAACATGGCCGCGCTGCCGGTGCTCGCGGGCATCGAGACCTTGATCGTCGGCGCCGACCACGACCCTGCAGGCATCAAGGCCGCGGGCGACTGCGCCGACCGGTGGGCCGCTGCTGGTGTTGACGTTCGCGTCATCGCGCCGGCAACCCAGCGCGCCGACTGGAATGACCGGAGGGCGGCATGAACTTCGCAGAGACCTTCGCCGAAGGGCTTGAGCAGTCCGTGCCGCACCGGGCGCCGCAGGAGGTCGAGGGCATCGGCCTGGATGACTTCCGCGCGCACATGCCGAGCCATCAATACCTGTTCATTCCGACGCGCGAGCTGTGGCCGGCGGCATCGGTTAATGGCCGGGTGCGCTGGCCGAAAGTGAATGACAAGCCGGTTGCGCCTGCGACCTGGCTCGACAAGCACCGCGCTGTTGAACAACTAGCCTGGCACCCGGCCGAACCGCAGATCATCAACGACCGCGTGCTACAGGTGAGCGGCTGGGCTCGGCATGAGGGGGCAACCGTCTTCAATCTGTACCGCCCGCCTGAGCGGCCTCGGGGTGACGCGGGCAAGGCCGGCCCGTGGATAGATCACCTGCAGCGCGTCTATCCAGATGACGCCGAGCACATCAGTAGGTGGCTGGCGCATCGTGTCCAGCGACCTGGCGACAAGTGCAATCACGCCCTGGTGCTGGGTGGCCTGCAGGGCATCGGCAAGGACACGCTTCTAGAGCCAGTGAAGACCGCTGTAGGGCCGTGGAATTGGAGCGACATCAGCCCGGTTCAGATGCTGGGCCGGTTCAATGGTTTTCTCAAGGCCGTGGTGATCCGCGTGAACGAAGCGCGCGACCTGGGCGACGTTGACCGCTTCGCCTTCTACGACCACACGAAGGCCGTGATAGCGGCACCGCCTGACGTGCTGCGAGTTGACGAGAAACACCTTCGAGAAACCAACGTCGCCAATGTGTGCGGGGTCATCATCACGACGAACCACCTCGGCGACGGGCTGTATCTGCCCGCCGACGACCGCCGGCATTACGTCGCGTGGTCGCCCAGCAAGCGTGACGACTTCGACATCGGGTACTGGAACACGCTGTATTCGTGGTTCGCTGCCGGCGGCATTGGGCACGTCGGCGCCTACCTGGCCGCGCTCGACCTGAGCGACTTCGACCCGAAGGCACCGCCACCGAAGACGCCTGCATTCTGGAGTGTCGTCGCGGCCGGCGATGCGCCGGAAGCCGGCGAGCTGCGCGACGTGCTCGAAGCGATGGCTAACCCGAAGGCCGTCACTCTGCAGAGGATCATCGATAAGGCCGAATTCATGCAGATGAATGACCTGACCAACGAACTGCGCGATCGGAGGCAGCGCCGATCCCTGCCACACAAGATGAGCCGCGCCAAGTACGTGCTGGTCCGCAACATCGGCACCGACGACGGCTACTTCACCGTGAGCGGCCGCCGCGTTGCCGTTTACGCGCAAGACCATCTAAGCGTGGCCGACCAAATCCGGGCCGCCCGGGCGCTGTCGTGACTGCCGGCCACATCGGTGCAATCGGTGAAGTCGGTGATCCGCCATTGCAGCCACTACCCCTCACGCGCACACGCTTTGCAATCTATGAATTGACTGACATGACTGACCACCAGACCCGTGAGTGCAATGCGGAATCACCGATTACACCGATTGCACCGACCGGACTGACCGCCGAACCGTGGACCCGAACCGTGGCGCAACTGGCCGGCGAGCCGCTGCCGAAGCTGCCCGAAGGGCACGGCCGGCGCCACAAGTGCCCCGACGCCAACAAAAACCCGCCGGTCGAAAAGTGGGACTCACGGACCGAGCCTCGAATCCGGCCTGGCTGGCGACCATCGCGGCCTTGAGCAAGATTGACTCTTACCGAATGGACACCATGAACATCGACGCGCACCTGGCTGCATTCTTCGAGGCAGCCGAAGTCATCGTCATCGACGGCACGGCGCACGCGCAGCGCGTCAACCCCGGCCAGTTTGAGGCGCTACTCGCGGGCTTCGATCCCGGTACGGTGCAGCGCCGGCTGGTGATCGACTTCGAGCCCGGCGGGCTGCGCCGCATCGCGCTGCAGATTGGAGACGCCGACCGCGCGGTGCAGGTCTTCCAGACAACTGTGCAGGGACCGACCGACGTGGCGACAGCGCACTGAGGGCCGGCACCATGCAAGACATCCTCAACCGCCTGCGCAAGC